>NZ_JBICXE010000044.1:0-50472 GCF_043200155.1 Streptomyces sp. NPDC048473 | reverse complement strand
GCCGACGACAACACCAAGCCCGCATCAGTCACTACAAACGACGCGGACACAGCCCATAGAACTGGCCACCCATCAGCACAAACACCGTTGCAGTACTAGAACTACCTTCAACGAACCCAACTGCCCTCAACACAGAACACACAACCCCAGCTCACACACCCCGACCCACCCACTCGAACCACCAATTCCCTCCCTCAGCGAACCAGCAACACACCAGGCCAGCGACCACCCTGCACACCAACAAGCGTGCCTCCGAGCGTCACTTGTACAACGGCGGCGCGCTGTCCACGGACGACCCCTCCCAGCATGACCATTCAGAAGATCATCCCACCCGGTCAGTCAACGTGACAGTGCCGTCCGGGGTGTTGAGCTGTTGTCATGGTCTCAATGCAGGGCCGTGGACGATCCGTTGCTGGGGATGGCCGCACCGGGATTGGGGGGACAGCCGTAGTGAGTGGGGGCTACTGCTGCGCATAGCGTCTACGGTGTGAGACATATACGGAACGGGGCGAAGAGATCCCCCTTCGACAGGCACCGACCGGCCCGGTCTGCAGCGGTGTCGGCTGTCCCGTCGGGCGTGGTGGCGGTTGCCGTACCCACGGCGGACGCGGCACATACGACTGGCACTTCCGACCACAACACCCAGCACCTCAAGGAGGCTTCGTGATCACCTCCAGCCCCGCCGTGCGCCGCACCTCTGCGGTGGGCCTCGCCCTCGTGGCCTGCCTCGGCGCGGCCCCCACCGCCACGGCCGCGCCGGCCCCCACCATGTCGAAGTCCGAAGCCCGGCTCGACCGTTATTACGATCAGCGCCTGAGCTGGGGCAGCTGCGCCAAGAGCTCGGGCGACACCATGGGCCGTGATCTGGATAAGGCCGGCGTGCAGTGCGCGGACGTCACTGTGCCGCTCGACTACGCCGACCCCCGGGGCCGTACGATCACCGTCGCGATATCCCGGCTCAAGGCCACTGACACCCGCCACCGCATCGGCTCGATCCTGCTCAACAACGGCGGCCCCGGCGGCACCGCCCTCGAATCCCCGCCGGAATTCCACGCGTGGATGAAGAAGGTTGGCCCGCGTTACGACATCGTCGGCTTCGACCCGCGCTTCGTCGGCCGCAGCACCCCGCTGGACTGCGGTTTGCCCGTCGGCACCAATCTCTTCTCGGCCGGTCACAGCCGGGCGAGCTTCGAGCGCCAGGTCGCCCTCCAGAAGGACCTGGCCGACAAGTGCCGGGCCACCAACGCCTCCGTGCTGCCGCACGTCACCACCCGCAACACGGCCCGCGACATGGACGTCATCCGCGGCGCGCTCGACGAGAAGAAGATCTCCTACTTCGGCTACTCGTACGGCACCTACCTGGGCACCGTCTACACCCAGATGTTCCCCGGCCGCACCGACCGCATGGTCCTGGACGGCGCCATCGACCCACGCAAGTTCGGCCCCCGGCTGCTCCGGGAGGCCGTCGGTGAGAACGAGCAGGCGCTCGCCGACTGGGCCTCTTGGGCTGCCGCCCGCAATGACATCTACGGCCTCGGCCGCACCCGCGCCCAGGTTCTCGCCACCATCGACCGCGTCATCAGGGCATCCGCGCGCGCACCGCTGACCGTCGGCAGCGCCCCGGATGCCTTCCAACTTGACGACACCCAGACCCCGTTCCTCCTGCTCGCCGGCCTCGACAGCGACACCGACGCGTCCCGCGCGGCCCTCGGCGAGCAGGTGTCCGTGCTGAACGAGGCCGCGGCCGGGCAGCCGACCCGGCTGTCACCGCAGTTCGCCGGGCTGCTGCGGTTCGCGCTGACCGGCGAGCAGTCACACCACGGCAGTGTGCAGTCCGCGGTCATCTGCGGGGACGTGGCGGCCCCGCGCGACCCCGAGGTCTACTGGCGGGCCATCGAGCGCAGCCGCGCCGCGTACCCGCGCTTCGGCGCGCTGGCCAACAACATCGGCCCGTGCGCCTTTTGGGACCGGCCCCGCGAGAAGCCCACCCAGGTGAAGCACGACACCAAGGCGCTGATCGTGTCCGCCACCGGCGACACGCGCACCGCCCACAAGGGTGCCGTTGCCCTGCACGGCCTGCTGCCGAGCTCCAAGCTGATCACCCTCAAGGGTGCGAACCGGCACGCGATCTACGGACTGTACGAGAACGCCTGCGTTGACAACAAGGTCAACCAGTACCTGGCCACCGGCCGACTACCCGCCAACGACCGGACCTGCTCCAAGCAAGCCGGGCTTCAGCCCAGGTGAGCGCACATTCCTTGATCAGGAACTTCCCTCAAGAGGAGCCACACCCATCTTGAGGAGGAGTTCGACAGGAACGGCCCGCCCCGCACACTGGCTGTACGCGCGGGGCGGGCCCGCGAGTGACGTTCTGACCCAGTGTCCGGGTTCGGGGGCCCCGCGGCAGTACAGTGCGGAGTTCCGGTCCGACGCGATCGCGTTGTGGCGGGCTTCGGCCGACAGGCGGACGTTCAAGGACGTCGCGGCTGATCCGAACGTCAACCCGAGACGCTGCGGACCTGGGTGCGTGATGCCGGCGGTCGTCCAGTCGCCGCCGGCGCGTCGCAGGACACCGAGCCTCGATCAAACCCGGAACGGTTCAGTGGTCGCAGTGCTCCCTTGCTGGTTCGGGAGTGCTGGCCGATACCGAGGTCCGGATGCTGCGGGAGCGGTTCGGGGGTTGGGGGCGGATGACGGTGGGCCAGACGCTGGCGAAGGGCGGCACCCCGCCGAGGGGATGCCGCCCTTGGGTTGCGCCGGTTCCGCTCAGGCGGCGCGGGGGGTCTTGCGGCGGCGTACTGCGACGGCGGTGCCGCCACCACCGACGATCAGCGCGGCGGCTACACCAGTGATCGCCGCGGTGTTGATGCTGATCGACGCCCCCATCGGCGCGGACAACGCCTTCGTCGTCATCAGATCCGACGAAGACGCCTCACCGGCGCGCTTGACGCAAGTCTGATTCTTCGTCGGCAGTTTGCCGGTAGCCAGGTACCTGTTGACCTCGTCGTCCACGCAGGCGTTGCCGTAGCGGCCGAAGAGGGCGTGCCGGTTGGCGCCCTTGAGGGTGAGCAGCTTGGAGCCGGGCAGTTGCTCGTGCAAGGCCACGCTGCTCTTGTAGGTGGTGCGGGGGTCGCCGGTGGCTGCCACGATCAGTACCGGGGCGTCGCGGCGGACCTGGGTGGGTTCCTCGCGGGGGCGGTCCCAGAAGGCGCAGGGGCCGATGTTGTTGGTCATTGGTCCGAACACCGGGTGCGCGGCCCGGCTGCGTTCGATGTCGCGCCAGTAGACCTCGGGGTCGCGCGGGGCGGCCACGTCCCCGCAGAGGACCGCGGCCTGGACTCCCGACGGTTCGGCCGCGCCGTGCAGTAGGTACCGGAGCGTCGCGGCGAACTCCGGCGAGAGCGGCATCGGCGCCGTGCCCCGTGCGGCCCTGCTCAGCACGGCCAGCTGCTCGGCGAGGAACGCCCGGGTCGGGTCCGTGTCGTCCCCGATGCTGGAGTAGAGGAGGACCGGCACCTGAGTGTCGTCGATCCGGAAGGTGTCCGAGCCGGTGCCGACGGTCAGCGGGCCGCTGGCGGACGCCTTGAGGACGCGGTCGACGGTGGTGAGCACTTGGGCGCGGGTGCGGCCGAGGCCGTATTCGGCGTCGCGGTCCGCCGCCCACGCGGCCCAGGCGGACAGCGCCTTCTCGCTCGCGCGCTCGGTGCCCTTCGTCAGGCGGGGGCCGTAGTCGGCGGGGGCGACCGCGCCGTCGAGCACGACGCGGTCGTAGCGGCTGGGGAACATCTGGGTGTAAACCGTGCCCAAGTAGGTGCCGTACGAGTAGCCGAGGTAGGAGATCTTCCGCTCGCCGAGCGCGCCGCGGACGACATCCATGTCACGGGCCGTGTTGCGGGTACTGATGTATGGCAGCACTGAGGCGTCATGGCTGCGGCACTTCTTGGCAAGGCTCTTCTGCAGGGCGACCTGGCCGTCGAAACCTGCCCGGCTGGTGCCGGCCGAGAACCAGGACGTGCCGACGGGCCAGCCGCAGTCCAGTGGGGTGCTGCGGCCGACGAAGCGTGGGTCGAAGCCGACGATGTCGTAGCGCGCGCCGACGTCCTTCATCGCCTTGCGGACGTCCGGCGGCGACTGGACTGAAGGTCCGCCTGGCCCGCCGTTGTTCAGCAGGATCGATCCGATGCGGTGGTGGGTGTCAGTGGCCTTGAGCCGGGATATCGCGAGGGTGATCGTGCGCCCTGCGGGGTGGGCGTAGTCGAGCGGCACGGTGACGTCCGCGCACTGCACACCGGCCTTGTCCAGATCGCGGCCCGTCGTGTCGACGGGGCCCGTGACGCAGCTGCCCCAGCCGAGGTGTTGCCGGTAGTACTGATCGAGCCCGGCTCCGGTGCCGTTCTTGGCGGGGGCCTCTGAAGCTGAGGCCAGGGCGGGGGAAGTGATGAAGCAGGCGGCGAGGGTGAGGCTCGCGGCGGAGGCGCGCCGCGCGGTGGGGCTGAGGACGGTCACAGGTCTCCTTGGGTTGGTGGGTACGGTCGGTGGCGCGGAACGCGGTGTCCAGGGCGGCGGGGAAGTCGGCTTCGGCTCGGTACCAGGCACCTCGTTGCTGTGGACCTAGAAGTCCGATGAAGATCTTGTTTTGACTGCCTGACTCAACCGCTTCGCCCCTAAATATCGATCGGGGCAAACCTGCCTGGGCCGGGCGCGATGCCAAGATTTCCAGTGGGCTTCTAGGGTGTTTCTGACGGCTCTTGAAACATCTGGTGGCTGTCACGGGTGCGCACGCTCAACCATGCGAGGCCACGCCGGACAGGTGAGGTGCTCACGGGTCACCTGAGCCGTTCGGTCAGTCCGCCATCATGACCCGGTCGGGTTCCGGGGCAGGTGCGTTCGCACGGCGCTGCGGGTGGCTGCCCTTGGTGGGCCGTGGGCGGACCGGCCACCAGATGCTCCGTCCGAGGAGTGCGGCAAGGGCGGGGACCAGCACCAGCGAGAGGACGAGCGCGGAGAGCAGGATTCCGAGCGTCATCGCGAAGGCGATCTGCTCGTTGCCCGGGGTCGTGGCGAGGGTGGCGAAGGAGCCGGCAAGGACCAGGCCTGCGGTCGCGATGGCCGGTGTCGTGTGCTGCACCGCGCGGGCCACGGCGGAGCGGGCCGGGCCCGGTCGCTGCATTTCCTCCCGGATCCGGTCGCTGATCAGGATGTTGTAGTCGGTGCCCAGTGCCACGACGAACAGAAACAGCACGAGCGGGAGGGAGAAGTTGACGCCCGGCTTGCCGAGGACGTGCTGGAAGAGCAGGGTGGCGGCGCCGAGGGTGGCGGCGAAGCCGAGCCCGACGGAGAGCATCAGGATCACCGGTGCGAGCAGGCTGCGCAGGAGCAGCAGGAGGATCAGCGCGATCAGTGCGGCCGCGACCGGGAACACGATCTTCAGGTCGTGGTCGACGGCGGTGGAGATGTCGGCGTAGATCGCCGCCGTTCCGCCCACGTGTGCCGTCGTTCCGGCGGGTGTGTGCTGGGCGACCGCTGCCCGCACGGGTCCGGAGGCCAGGTCGCGGACCTGCTGGCTCTGCGGGTCCGCGGTCGGGTAGAGGTCTATCCGGGCGGCGCGGTGATCCTTGTTCAGGGCGGTCCGTGCGACCTGGCCCACGCCCTTGACCTGGGTGAGAGCACGGGAGAGGCCGTCGAGCCGGCCTGCGGTGAGGGTGCCGCCGTCAGTGGCGGTGACGAAGACGCTCGTCGGGTCCGACACTCCGGCCGGCAGCGCACGGGATATCTCGGTCGCGGTGGCCGCCGCAGGGGTCTTGGCAGCGGCGTTGCCCTGGCCGTAGTCCATGCGGATCCCGATCAGCCCGGCGGCCAGCGCGGCAAGCAGGGCGACGGAGGCGAACGCCATCGTCATCGGTCGTCGTGCAACCCGCGCCCCGAAGCGGGCGGCACGGCCCTCGTCGGGCTCGTGGCCAAGGGCCTTGGAGGGCCAGAACATCTTGCGCCCGGCGGCCGCGAGCAGCGCCGGCAGCAGGGTGAGGCTGCCGAGCAGCATCACCAGGACCGCGACGGCGATGGCGGGGCCCAGCGAGCGGAACTGGCCGAAGGTCGCCACGCCCAGCGTGGCGAACCCGGCCACGATGGTCAGCGCCGCCGAGGTGATCGCGGTGCCCACCCGTCCCGAGACCTGCCCGGCCGCCTCGCGGGCGGACTGCTCCGGCCGGGCGCGCAGTTGCTCGCGGAAGCGGAACAGCAGGAACAGCAGGTAGTCGATGCCGATGCCGAGCAGGACCACGCTGATCAGATCAGGGGTGCCCGCGTCGAGCTTGCGCCCGGTGAGTATCGCGGCACCCGCGACGGCTCCCCCCGCCACGCCGATGATCATGGCGACCGCGACCAGCGGCAGCAGGGCCGCCAGCACGCTGCGGAACACCAGCACGTTGATCAGCAGGATGAGCCCCATGAGGAGGGCGCCCCCGACCTTCGCGGCGGTCTCGTGGGAATCGGTGGTGTCGACGGTGTCGGCGAGACTTCCGGTGAAGCCGGTGCGCATCCCCGCCTCGGAGAACTGCGTCCGGGCGGCGTCCCGGAAGGCCCGGTAGACGCCCTGGACCCCCTTGTCCGTACGGTTCCCGATCAGCTCGACGGAGAGCAGTTCGAAACTCCGGTCGGGTGCCACCATCGCCGGGGCGATCCGGGGTGTCTGGGAGCGGTCCGGGACCAGGAATTTCGGTCTGTCGTCCTCCCTGGGCATGATCACCCGGCGCTGCGCCAGCTTCGCCGCCTCGGCCTCGACCCGCTTCTGGTCGGCGGCGCCGAGAGCCTTGCCGTCGGACCGGGCGACCAGCATCGTCACGGTGGTGGCGTCGGGGTTCACCCCGAACTGTTCCTCGGCGATCTCCAGGGCGGCGGCCGAGTCGTAGCTCTTGGGCAGGAAATCCCCGGTCTGGTTCTGGGTGACGCGGCCGATCAGTGTCGGGGCCAGGGCGCTCAGCACAACACCCAGCACCGCCCAGAGGGCGATGACTTTCCACGGGTGTCTGGTGGAGTAACCGGTCAGGGCGCGGATCACGATGTCCTCCGGCGGACGGACTTGCATGCGGACGTCTGCCGGGGGCTCCCGGCCGGTATCCAGACCATCACCCCGAGGGGCCGGGAAGCGTCCTGGCAGCGGATGATCCGGGCCGGGGCCCTGGGTCCTGCCCCGGCCAGGGACCAGGACCCAGGTCCTGGTCCCTGGCCTGGTCGCGGGCCGCGAGCTGCCGCCGACGGTGCTGCCACCAGTGCTGCCGCTGCAGCTGTTGTGCAACTCTGTACCGGAGGCCGTAAGGCCGGACACAGGGAGAACAGACATGCGCAGGCGCCGACACATCGGGCCCGGCGATGCCCGGGAGCCGCTGCACATCGACAGCGCCGGGCCGCCGTGGTCCCGCAACGACGCACTCGTGACCGGCGGGGCCTGCGCGATGAACCTGCTCAGCTACGTGTTCTTCGACGACCCCGACGGCCGATACGCCGTGAGCGTGGCCGGGTTCCTCCTCGTCGCGCTGGCAGCCCTGCCGCTGCTCGTCCGGCGCAGCCACCCGGTGGTGGCGCTCGCTGCCGTACTGGCACTCGATACGACAGCCACCCTGACCGCGCCGCTGCCCAGACACTTCGGTGCCGTCCTGCTGGTCGCCCTGTACTCAGTCGCCAGGGCCTGCACTGGCCGGGTGACAGCGGTCGCGGCCGTCGCGACGGTGTCGCTGACGTTGCTGAGCCAAAGCCACGGCCGGATTCCGCCCTGGCAGGACGCCGCTGTCACGCCCCTCTCCGCCCTGATCGTCGTCGGCACCGCCATGGCGGTCAACCGCTGGCAGCGGGAAGTGGCGGCGAACCGCAGACTTCTCGCCGACCGTGCGGTGGCCGACGAACGCCGCCGCATCGCACGGGAGCTGCACGACATCGTGGCCCACCACATCACCACCATGCAGCTGATGGCCGGCGGAGCCCGGGCCAACCTCGCCCGACCGGAGGTGGTCCGGGACGCCCTGGTCACCCTGGAATCCTCCGGGCGGCTCGCCCTGCGCGAGATGCGCCAACTCCTCGATGTGCTGCGGGCCGGCGACGAACCGGAGTCCGCGCCGTCGCAGCCCCAGCCGGGCGTCGACGACCTCGACCGTCTGGTGGCCGAATCCCGCCTTGCCGGACTACCGACCGAGTTCAGCGTCCACGGGCCGCAGCGCCCGCTGCCGCCGACCGTCGGCCTCACGGTGTTCAGGATCACCCAGGAAGCCCTCACCAACGCCCGCAAGTACGCGGGGCCCGCCCGCGCGTACTTGCGGCTGACGTATCGCCAGGATCGGGTCACCGTCGAAGTGCGGGACGATGGTGGGAGCACACCGCCGCAGGACGGGGCGTCATCGGTGGGCTCGGGCGGTTACGGCCTGATCGGCATGCGCGAGCGCGTCGCCCTGCACGGCGGCACCCTCGCCGTCGGCCCGCAGGCCGACGGTGGGTTCGCAGTGGTGGCCGACCTGCCGCTGACCACGGACGAGGCGGCCGAAGCAGCCGTCCAGCACGAGGGGGCACACCGATGACCAGGACCCGGCCGAACACACCGAGGATCAGAGTGCTGATCGCGGACGACCAGCCGCTGGTCCGGCGCGGCCTGTCGCTGATCCTCTCCCCCGACCCGTCCTTCGAGGTCGTGGGAGAGGCCGAGGACGGCGCGCAGGCTGTCGCCCTCGCCCGCCGGCTGCGCCCCGACGTCGTGGTGATGGACATCCGGATGCCCGTCCTCGACGGTGTCGGCGCGACCGGGCAACTCGCCGCCACCCTGCCCGGCTGCCGGGTCCTGGCCCTCAGCACCTTCGACATGGACGAGTACGTCGTGGGTGCCCTGCGCGCCGGAGCCTGCGGGTTCCTGCCCAAGGACAGCTCGCCGGAGGACCTGAGCGCGGCGATCCGCACCGTCCACGCAGGCGAGGCCGTCGTCGCGCCGCGTCTGCTCACCCGGCTGATCTCCACCTACGTACGGGCCCCTCACGGCGCGTCGCAACCACTCCCCACCGACCTGGGCGAACTCACACCCCGGGAGGTCGAGGTGTGGCGTCTGATGGCCACCGGTCTCGACAACGCCGAGATCGCCCACGACCTGCACATCAGCGTCTCCACGGTCAAGAACTACATCACCAGCATCTTCGGCAAGCTCGACGTCCGTGACCGCGCCCAGGCGGTCATCGCGGCCTACGAATCGGGGCTGGTCACCGCCCGCGCGACAACCGGCAACCCGCGCGGCAACGGAAACACCGCATAGCCGGGCCGACCCGTGCGCTCACTGCTTGCACAGGGTGGTGTCGAGGAGGGCCGGGCCATCGGCAGGGCCTCCCGAAACTCCTACGCGGCCGACTTCTCCCGCCGCGAGGGCGGGTAACTCCCCAAGCTCCCACAGCCGGGCCTGCCCCGGGGTGGGGAGGCGTCCAGAGCGTGGAGCCCCGGACGCTGGTTCAGCGGCACAGGCAGGCCGGGGCAGGCCACCTGATGTCGCGTCAGCCCGCGACCCCGGGCACGACCAGGCCGGTTTCGTACGCGATCACCACCGCGTGGGTCCGGTTCTGCGCGCCGAGCTTGGTCAGCACGTTCCCGACGTGTGTCTTCACCGTCTCCAGGCTCACCGTGAGCGACTCCGCGATCTCCGGGTTGGACAGGCCGGTGGCCATCAACCGCAGCACCTCCTCCTCCCGGCCCGCCAGCGCCGCCTGCGGCAGCGCCTCGACGGAGCCCAGCGGGCGGGCGGTGACCATCTGGCGCAGGGCCGCCGGGAAGAGAATCGCCTCGCCCGCCGCGACCACCCGCACTGCTTCCGCGATCTGCGGGACCGGGAGCCGCTTGAGCACGAAGCCGCTGGCCCCGGCGCTGAGTGCGGCGGTGACGTAGCCGTCGTTCTCGAAGGTAGTGATCGCCACGACTTTCGGCGGTTCGGCCGACTCCGCGAGGAGCTGCCGGGTGGACTCGATGCCGTCGGCAGCCTCCCCGACCACTGCGATCCCGGCTGCATCCCGAGCAGCGTGCGCAGACCGCTGGCCGCGTTCAAGGCATCCGACGCCTCCACCGCCAAGGACCCCCTGCGGCAGTACACGCAGCAGAAGCTCCAGTGGAAACGCTGCGACGCGAAGGGCCCCGACACCTTTCAGCGCGCGACGCTCAAGGTGCCGCTGGACTACAGCGACCCCGGCGGCAAGACGATCGGCCTCGCGATATCCCGGCTGAAGGCGGGCAGCACGAAGGAACGTCGCGGCGTTCTTTCCCGGTATCTTGCGCCGCTCGGTCGTCCCGGGTACGTCCAGCCCGGAGAAGAAGCAGTACTTCGTACCGGGTTCGTCGAGGTGCATGAATAGGCCGTCACGGATTCGTCGGCCTGGACCAACAGCGGTGCCTGATCTCCCTCCTAGGGTCGTGGGCCAGCAGGTGCTCCAGTGCGTCCTCGACGAGGAGACGAAAGCATGCAGACACTTTTGCGTGGTGGCCGTGTCATTGATCCGGGAACAGGGTTCGACGGCATCGCCGACGTCCTCGTGTCCGACGGCGTGGTCAGCGCCGTCGCCGCAGGGCTCGACGCGCCACCGGGATGCGCGGTCGTCGACGTCACGGGTTTGGTCGTCGGTCCGGGGTTCGTCGACCTGCACAGCCATGTGCACTCCATCGCGGGGCAGCGGCTGCAGGCCATGGACGGCGTGACGACGGCCCTCGACCTGGAAGCGGGCCTCATGCCCATCGGACGTGCGTACGCCGAGGCCGCCGCGGACGGACGCCCGCTGCACTACGGCTTCTCCGCCTCGTGGGGTGGTGCTCGGGCCCAGGTGCTCGCTGGCATCCAGCCCGACGCACAGATCGGGAGCGGCCTCGCGGTGCTGGGAAACCGCGCATGGCAGCGCTCCTCCACCGATCGTGAACTCGCCGAGTGGCTGGCCCTGATCGAGGGTGAGCTGAGCGCCGGAGCGCTCGGCATCGGAGTCCTCCTCGGGTACGCGCCCCACAGTGAGCCTGCCGAGTTCCTTGCTGTCGCCCGGCTTGCCGCGAAGGCCGGCGTGCCGACGTACACCCACGTCCGCGAGCTGGTCGAGGTGGATCCCGGAACTCCCGCAGACGGCTCCGAGGAGATCGTCATCGCCGCGGCCGAGACCGGAGCAGCGATGCACCATTGCCACGTCAACAGCACTTCGGGCCACCACATCGACCGGGTACTCGGTGCGTTGGACGGTTCACGGCGGTCGGGATCTCGGGTGACGGTCGAGGCCTACCCGTACGGGGCCGGCAGCACGGCGATCGGAGCGGCCTTCCTCGACGCCGAACGCCTGCGTATGAAGGGCCTGTCCCCGTCGAGTGTCGTGATGCTCGAATCGGGGGAGCGCATCGCCGACGAGGGGCGCCTGCGGCAGTTGCGGAACAGCGACCCCGGGGCGCCCTGCATTCTGGAGTTCCTCGACGAGGGCAACCCGCGCGAGCTCGCGATGCTGCACCAGGCGCTGGCCTTCCCGGACGCGATTGTCGCCAGTGACGCGATGCCCGTCTTCTGGCCCGACGGCAGCAACGACAGCACCGAGTGGCCACTGCCACCCGGGGGAACGACGCACCCGCGCACCGCGGGAACGTTCACCAAGACGCTGCGCGTGATGGTGCGGGAGAGCGGTGCCTGGGACTGGCCGGAGGCGTTCCGGCGGTGTGCCCACCTGCCGGCGCGGGTCCTCGACGAGGTGGCGCCGGGCGCTCGGGCGAAGGGACACCTCGGGGTCGGCGCGGACGCCGACATCGTAGTAATCGACCCCGTAGCGATCACCGATTGCGCGACCTACTTCGCGCCCACGCGGCCGTCTGTGGGCGTGCGGCACTTGTTTGTCGGTGGTGTCCCAGTGGTCAGCGCGGGGGAGCTGCAGGTCGACGCGCTTCCCGGACAGCCGCTGCGAGGTGAGCCGCGATGACGGCGACGCGCGCGGAGGTGGCGGTGGAGGTTCTCGTCGCGGACATCGAGACCCTGGTGCGGTGCGAGTCGCCGTCGTCCGATCACGAAGCCGTCGCCCGCAGCGCAGGCGTCGTGGCGGCACTGGGGCGCAGGCTGCTGGACACGGAACCGGATCGCGTGGTGATCGACGGGTGCACGCACCTGAGGTGGCGGTTCGGCGAGGCGCCGCGTGTGCTGCTGCTCGGACACCACGACACGGTGTGGCCCACCGGATCGCTGGAGACACACCCGTATTCCGTCCGGGACGGAGTGCTGCGCGGGCCGGGCTGCTTCGACATGAAGGCAGGTGTCGTGATGGCGCTGCACGCCGCTGCTGCCGCCGGGAACCGGTCGGGTCTTTCGATCCTGGTCACCGGTGACGAGGAGATCGGCTCGCCGTCGTCGCGGCGGCTGATCGAGGAAGAGGCTCGCGGCTGCGACGCGGTGTTCGTGTTGGAGGCGTCGGCTGGCGGCGGAGCGTTGAAGTGCCGCCGCAAAGGCGCCTCCCTGTACCGGATCGAAGTGGACGGCCGGGCCGCGCACGCCGGGCTCGAACCGGAGAAGGGGGTGAACGCCGGGGTGGAGGCGGCGCACCAGATCCTCGCAGTCGCGGCACTGGCCGACGCCGAGCGGGGCACGACCGTCGTGCCGACGGCCCTCTCCGCCGGCACCACGACCAACACGGTTCCCGCAGGCGCCAGCGTGGCGGTCGACGTACGTGTGTGGGACGAGGCGGAGCAGCGGCGGGTCGACCGGGCCGTGCGGGACCTCCGCCCCGTACTCGAGGGCTCGCGGATCCGCATCTCGGGTGGCATCAACCGCCCGCCGCTGCAGGCGGACGCGTCGTCGAGGCTGTTCGACCTCGCTGCAACGATCGCTGCCGAACTCGGCCTCGGAGCTCTTACCGCCGCCGCTGTCAGTGGCGCCTCGGACGGGAACTTCACCGCCGGCCTCGGGATCCCCACCCTCGACGGCCTCGGCGGCGTGGGCGGCGGTACGCACGCGGACGACGAACACGTCGTCGTAGCCGAACTGCCACGGCGCACCGCCCCGATCGACGCCGTGCTGGCGAAGTGAACTCTGTGCGCTACGACGAACGCGGCGGACAACCCTGGTGCGGCACCACGGTGACCCGCCCGGGTAAGCCCGGAAAGGAAAGTCCCGTGAGAGATCTTGCGACATATGAGCCAGGTCTGGTTTCCCCGGCCGTGAGCACAGCCGCGCTGGCCGCCGCGACCGCTGCTGCCGCCGCCTCACGTGTGGAAATCCGGGACCTGACCGAGGTGTCCGACCTGACCGATGTCCGCCGGCTCTTCGCATCGATCTGGCAGCCGGGCACCGGTGCCCAACCGGTGACGACAGAGCTGTTGCGGGCGATGGCCGCGGCGGGGAACTATGTCGCGGGCGCGTACGAAGGGGAGGAGCTGCTGGGAGCCTGCCTCGGCTTCTTCGGCAGCCCGGCCAAGGCGAGCCTGCACAGCCACATCGCCGGCGTGGCGCCGCGAGGGCTCGGGAGGGGGATCGGATTCGCCCTCAAACTCCACCAGCGCGCCTGGGCGTTGCGCCAGGACGTCTCGCTGGTCACCTGGACGTTCGATCCCCTGGTGCGGCGGAACGCGTATTTCAACCTGGCCAAACTCGGCGCCGGCCCGGCGCGCTACCTGCCCGACTTCTACGGGCCGATGCGCGACGGCATCAACGGCGCCGGCGACACCGACCGGCTGATGGTCCGTTGGGAGCTTTCCGCCCCGGCGGCGTCCACCGCTTCGCTCGGTGAGGCTGCCCGAGTCGAAGTAGCCGCGCTGCGAGAGCGCGGTGCGGCCCCTGCCCTGTCGGTCGCACCTGACGGGGGACCGCTGACCGCAGTGGCCGACGGGCCGGTCGTGCTGGTCGCCGTGCCGCCCGACATCGAGACACTCCGGCGCACGGACCCGGATCAGGGCCAGGCGTGGCGCGTCGCGCTGCGGGAGGTGTTGGGAGGCCTGATGGCGGAGGAAGCCAGGGTCATCGGATTCGATCGTGCCGGCTGGTACGTGGTCTCAAGGGAGAAGTCGTCATGAAGCCCAATGGTGTGGAACTTCTGCGTGTCCAGATGCCTTTGGTGGCACCGTTCCGGACGTCGTTCGGTACGCAGAACGTACGGGAACTGCTGCTCATACGAGTCGTGACACCGAACGGCGAGGGTTGGGGCGAGTGCGTCACGATGGAAGAGCCGCTCTACTCCTCGGAGTACGTCGACGGGGCCGAGCACGTGCTGCGGAACTTCCTGGTCCCGGCCCTGATGGAGGGCGAGGTCACCGCGAGCCGAGTCGCGCCCCGCCTGGCCAGGTTCAAGGGTCACCGGATGGCGAAGGCCGCACTCGAAATGGCCGTGCTCGACGCTGAACTCCGATCACACGACCTGTCCTTCGCCACCGCGCTCGGGTCCACCCGGGACTCCGTGCCCTGCGGGGTCTCGGTCGGCATCATGGACTCCGTCCCACAGCTCCTGGACGCCGTAGGCGGCTATCTCGACGCCGGCTACGTGCGGATCAAGCTGAAGATCGAACCCGGTTGGGACGTCGAGCCGGTGCGAGCGGTGAGGGAGCGCTTCGGCGACGATGTGCTGCTGCAGGTCGACGCCAACACGGCGTACACGCTGTCCGACGTGTCCCAGCTCGCCCGACTGGATCCCTTCGAGCTCCTCCTCATCGAGCAGCCCCTGGACGAGGAGGACCTCCTGGGCCACGCCGAGCTGGCCCGTCGTATCCGCACGCCGATCTGCCTCGACGAGTCGATCGTGTCCGCCCGTTCCGCTGCCGACGCGATCACGCTGGGTGCCTGTCGCATCGTGAACATCAAGCCCGGCCGGGTCGGTGGTTACCTTGAGGCACGGCGGGTGCACGACGTCTGCGCCGCCCACGGGATCCCCGTGTGGTGCGGTGGCATGATCGAGACCGGGCTTGGGCGGGCGGCCAACGTCGCGCTCGCCTCGCTGCCCGGGTTCACCCTGCCCGGCGACACCTCGGCGTCGGACCGGTTCTACCGGACCGACATCACGGAACCGTTCGTCCTGAAGGACGGATACCTGAGCGTGCCCCAGGGGCCGGGCCTCGGCGTCACCCCGATTCCCGACCTGCTGGCGGAGGTCACGACCTCGACGGTGTGGCTCGGTTCGTAGCACGCGACGAACTCGCCGTGAAATCCGGTCGGATCGGACCAACAGGTTCCGGTGCGGCCGGAGTTACCTTTGGGCGGTGCTGACACCGACGTCTGGCAAGCCACACACAAGCCTGGCGCGCGTTCTCGAGAACCTGGGGGACGTGTTGCTGGAGTCGATAGCCGGCGGCGGGGGCACGCGCCGGCAGCTGAGCGGCGTAGTCATCCACGACCCGCTCGACGAGGCGCAGTTCCCCGCCCAGGCCGTCGTCCTGGGGGTGGGCTTCCACGAACCGGACGACGTGGTCCGTTTCCTGTACGAACTCGGCCGCAAGGGCGCTGCGGCGCTCGTCGTCCGGTCACCCTTCACCGCGACCGTGGAAATCCGGCGGGCCGCTGACGAGTCCGGCGTCGCACTGCTCGGACTCACCCGAGGCGCCTCGTGGGCGCAGGTCGCCGCCATGCTCCGCACCCTGCTCGTCGAGGGAGACATCGGCGACATCTCGCCGCAGACGCTGGGCGGCATGCCGTCGGGCGACCTGTTCGCGTTGGCCAACGCCGTGGCCGCGCTGTTGGACGCGCCGGTCACCATCGAGGACCGCAGCTCACGGGTGCTTGCCTTCTCCGGCCGCCAGGACGAGGCCGACCAGTCCCGAGTGGAGACGATCCTGGGCCGCCAGGTACCGGAACGGTTCACGCTTGGCCTGGCGCGCAACGGCGTCTTCGAGCGTCTCCATCGCGGCCATACACCTGTGTACGTCGATCCGCTCCACGACGAGACGATGACCGTTCCCCGGGTGGCGCTGGCGGTGCGGGCCGGCGACGAGATCCTCGGCTCGATCTGGGCGGCGGTGCCCGGGCCCTTGTCCGAAGAGCGGACGCAGGCGCTGATCGACGCCGGCAAGCTCGTCGCGCTCCACATGTTGCGTCTGCGTGCGGGCGCCGATGTCGAACGCCGCCTGCGCGCCGACCTGGTGAGCACCGCCCTCGAAGGCGGCGCGGGGGCACCGGAGGCGATTGCGCGGCTCGGGCTGGTGGGGCAGCCCGCGGTCGTGCTGGCACTGGGTCTGTTCGGTGGTTCGGACGCCGATCCGTCGACGGAGGACGGTCTGCGCCGGGTCGCAGATCGCCAGCGGGTCGCGGACGCGCTGGCCATGCACCTGAGTGCGGTCCAGGCGCGCTCGGCCGTGGCACTGGTGGGCGACGTGGCCTACGGCATCGTGCCGATGCCGGGAGGCCGGGCGGACTGCCAGGAGCGGTCGATCCGCGTCGCGTCGACCTTCCTGGAGCGCACCGGGCAGCGCGTGGACGCGGCGATCGGCATCGGCCCGCCCGCACTCGACGGCTCCGGACTCAGCCGCTCGCGCGACGGCGCGGACCGGGCGCTGCGGGTGCTGCTCGCCAACGAGGGCGCCCGGCGGGTGGCCACGGCGGAGGACGTCCACGTCGACGCGCTCATGCTGGACCTCGCCGATCTGGCCGCCGCGCGCGGGGACGTGGCGACCGGGCCCGTCGCCCGCCTGCTCGACTACGACGCCCGGCACCAGTCGCAACTCGTCCACACGCTGTCGTGCTGGCTGGACGCCTTCGGCGACGTGGCCGCCGCGTCCGCCGCGGCGTACGTGCACCCCAACACCTTCCGGTACCGACTGCGACGGGTCGCAGAGGTCGGTGAGATCAACCTCGACGACCCTGGCGAGCGGTTCGCGGCGATGCTGCAACTCCGGCTCCACACGCCCGGCACCATGAGCAGAGGCCGGTCGCCGCAACGAGTCAACATTCGTCCGCACCGCCCGAACACCACCTGAAGGTTTGTGGAACTCCACGAATCCGCTGCGTCACCTGATGTCCAGGATGGGCCATCACCCCCGACGCAGCGGTACGGAGGCAACCATGACCGCGGTGGTCACCGAGGACACCTGGACACCTGAGCGGGTCAACCGGACAGCAACGATCACGATGGTGGTCATGCTGTGCGCCTGGTCGATCGACTACATCGACCGGTTCTCCATCAGCATGGCTCTGCCGTCGATCGGAGAGGAGTTCCATCTCGGCAAGACCGCGCAGGGCTCGCTGGTCACCGTCTTCGCGCTGGTCTACATGATCTGCCAGATACCGGCTGGCTACCTGGCCGATCGGTATGGCTCCCGCAAACCAATGCTGATCACGCTCGTGCTGTGGTCGCTGTTCACCGCTTTGACCGGAATGGCCGGCACCTTCGGTCTGCTCCTGCTGTTCCGTGGCCTGTTCGGTGCTTGTCAGGGCGCCTTCCCGGCGGCGTCGTTCAAAGCCATCGCGGAACGGACGACACCGCAGAGACGCGGAACCGCCACCAGCGTGATGTTGTCCGCCAGTGGGATCGCCGGCCTTGCACCCCTGCTCGTCGCCCCACTGTTGACAGCCATCGGCTGGAGGCACACCTTCCTCTGGATGGCGGGTTGTGGCGCGGCCATCGGCATCGGGCTGTGGGCGCTCCTGCCCAAGGCGTTGCCGGACCGGCTCAGCCGGCTCCCGCAAACGGCGGTGACGACGCCCGAAGTCTCGCGTGCGCAAGTGCTGAAGTCCCCGGCCGTGTGGAAGTTCGCGGTGCTGTTCTGCGCGATGAACATGCTCAGCTACGGCCTGGTCACCTGGGTGCCCAGCTATCTGCTCGAGGCCAGACACCTGTCGCTGAACGCGACCGGCGTGCTGTCGGCGATCCCGAGTCTGGTGGGCTTCACGACGACCATCTTCGGCGGCTGGCTGTTCGACCGGTACTTCCATGACAAGGCCAGGTGGTACCTGGTGTCCATCGCGACGGTGACCTCGGTCCTGCTCGCCCTGATGGTGTCGGCGGGCAGCGCGGCGACATTCACGGTCTACGAGACATTGGCCGTCGGAGTGTTCGGGATGGCGACGATGTGCGTCTTCGGCCTTCCGCTGCGGGTGCTTCCCACGGCGGTGGCCGGACTCGGTGCCGGGATGACGAACTTCGGCGGCCAGGTCGCCGGAGTCATCGCGCCGCTGGCGATGGGCTGGCTGGCGGACGCGTTCTCCTACACCGCGGCGTTCGGCTTCCTGATCGGCACCACGCTGCTCACCGCGTTGATCGCGTTCTGGGTCCCGCAGCGCGCCGAACAGTTCAACTTCCCGCCGACCGGCACCAAGTAGCCGGCCGGCGCACCAGCAAAAAGATCCGGTCCGGACAGAAAGTCCGCACCGGACAGAAAGAAGGGATCACCCCATGGTCACCGAATCGGAACTGGTCGCGACAATCACCGCCCGAGCGGCGGAAGTCGGCGTCCGCGTCTGGCTGCACGCGGCCGATCTGGACGGCCCGCGACAGATGGGCATCGACGCCGAGGAACCGGTGGTCACCGCGTCCGTGTTCAAGGTTCCCGTGGCAGTGGAACTTGCCCGGCAGGCGGCCGACGGTGAATTCGACCTCGCCGAGCGGATCGCGGTGGCACCGGGACATCCGACCGCCAGCCCGTACGGCCTTGCGACGTTCCGCCACGACGTCACGATGTCCTGGTACGACCTGGCCGTCCTGATGATCGGCATCAGCGACAACGTCGCCACGGACCTGATCCTCGGGAAGGTGGGAAAGGCCGCGGTCGCCAAGACGCTGCGGCGGCTCGACCTCCCGCACACGGCCGTCCCCCACGACTGCGGGGAGCTGTTGCGCACGATCGGCGAGGACCTCGGGATCGACTACCAGGACGACGAACGCATCCTGGCCGCGTTGCCGGCCGAACAACTCGCCAGGCTACGTGCGTTGACACCCGAAGAGACCTGCCGGACCACCGCCGCGGAAAGCACCCGTTTGCTGGGCCTGATCTGGCGAGACGAAGCAGCGCCCGCGGCGGCGTGCGCCGACGTCCGGCGCTGGCTGGAACTGCAGCTGTGGCCGCACCGGCTGCGCTCCGGCTTCGCGGACGACGACGTCAGGATCAGCGGCAAGACCGGAACGCTGCCCTCGCTGCGCAACGAGATCGGGGTGGTGGAGTACCCGGACGGCGGCCGGTACGCAGTCGGCGTCTTCACCAGGGCCGTCGACGCCCGATCGAGAGTTCCCGAGCGTGACGCCTTCATCGGGTTCGCCGCCGCCCGCGCGGTGGACTGGCTTCGGCGGTAACCCATTCCGGCGGCCGGGTGTTTCGTCGGCCGCGATGAAGGAATCGCCAGTTCTCGTCGTTTCTCACGAATCGGCCACGAGCGCGTAGGTCGTACCCTCCCGGAATCACCCGTTCTCCCTCGCAGAGACAAGAGGTGCACATGTCCGAACTCAATGAACTCTGTAGCTGGTTGGAAAGTCGCCTTCCCGAGTTGCTGGCCGAGTACAAGGTGCCGGCTGCATCGATCGCCGTATACGCACACGGCGAGGTCATCGACCGCGCGGCCGGGGTACTGAACAAGGACACCGGCGTCGAGGCCACTGCGGACTCCGTCTTCCAGATCGGTTCGATCACCAAGGTCTGGACGACCACGCTGGCGATGCAGCTCGTCGACGAGGGCGCGCTCGACATCGACGCCCCGGTCCGGGCGTACCTGCCCGAATTCGCCGTCGGTGACGAGACAGCATCCGCGAAGATCACCGTCCGCCAGCTGATGTGCCACACCTCCGGTTTCGAGGGCGACATCTTCCTCGACACCGGACGCGGCGACGACGCGGTGCACAAGCTCGTCACCCTCCTCGCCGGCGTGCCCCAGTTGTTCGCGCCGGGCGAGATGTTCTCGTACAACAACGCCGCCTTCTGTGTGCTCGGACGCATCGTCGAGGTGCTGCGCGGCAAGTCCTACGACGACAGCCTGCGCGACCACCTGTTCACGCCACTGGGGCTGACCCACGCCGCCCCCAGCCCATACGAGGCTGTCAGGTTCCGTGCCGCGTCGGGGCACCTCTCGCCGGAGCAGGATGCCGAGCCGCAGCCCGCGCAGGCCTGGGCACTGCCCCGGTCGAACGCGCCCGCAGGATCGATGCTGGCGATGCGAGCGCGGGATCTGCTGACGTTCGCGCGGATGCATCTCGACGGGGGCAGGGGGCCCGATGGGACGGCGGTGCTCACGCCGGAGAGCGCGCTCGCCATGCGGCACCGCGAGGTGGACCTGCTGGATCTCGGTCTGATGGGCGACGCCTGGGGACTCGGCTGGTCGCTCTTCGACTGGCCGGGCGGCGCGGTGGTCGGCCACGACGGCGGCACGCTCGGCCAGTCCGCCTTCCTGCGAGTGGTTCCCGACCGCGACATCGCGGTGGCACTGCTGACCAACGGCGGCAACTCGCACCCGCTGTACGTCGAACTCGTCGGCCGAGTGTTGCGCGAGCTGGCCGGAGTGGAAATGCCGGCGCTCCCGGTGCCGGACGCCAACGCCCCACGCGTCGAGACGGCGAGGTTCGTGGGCGAGTACTCGTCGTCCGTCAGTGACACCGTGGTCAGCGAGGACGCCGACGGCCGGCTGTGGGTCCAGCGGAACCCGAAGGGGGTGTTTGTCGAGCTCGACGGCGGTCCGTCGGAAAGGATCGAACTGGTCGCGTACGACGGCGACAAGCTGATCCCGGCCGAGCCGCAGCACGGCATGCACATGGTGCACGCGTTCGTCGGTGACGACGGGAACGGGCGGGCGCAGTTCCTGCACACCGGCCGGGCCGATCGGCGGGTGAGCCGGTGAACGTCATCGCTCGAAGAGATCGAAGCCGCCCGCACGCCCGCTGGCGGCTGGAAGCGTGACCAGCTTGCCGCCTGGGGCGTTCCGTGGCCCCCGCCGAAGGGCTGGAAGGACAAGCTGACCGAGCGCTGGAAGGCCGCACAGCAGTACGGCGCACCACTGCCCCGACCGACCCCGGCCGCCCCCGCACAGGAGACGCTCGACTTCGGCTGACCGACGACAGCGGGGCCGGACAGGATCACTCTGCCCGGCCCCACTATTCGTCCGTACGCTGCTACGCCCACTGCATCCCGATGGCGAGTGCGGGCCTGCCACCGGTCATAGGCAGCCGAGTGAGCGGGCGGTTTCGCGAAGCAGGCGCTCGGTGATCTTCGGGCCGTTGCGAAGGATCTCGACCTCGGCAGCGGCCACGGCTCCAACGGACACCCCCACAGACCCGAACCAACCGATTCAGCCACCCGCGAAGTACGGAGCTAGTACTGCAACGGTGTTTGTGCTGATGGGTGGCCAGTTCTAAGATCACCGACGACGCCGAGGAACTGCTGGCGTTCTACGACTTCCCGGCCGAGCACTGGATCCATCGGCGGACCACCAATCCCATCGAGTCCACCTTCTCCACGGTCAAGCTCCGCACCAAGGTCACTCGCGGCGCCGGCAGCCCCGCCGCCGCGCTCGCCATGGTGTTCAAGCTCGTCGAGTCCGCCCAAACCCGCTGGCGCGCGATCACCGGAGCCCATCTCGTCGCGCTCGTCCGCTACGGCGCCAGGTTCGAGAACGGCGTCCTCATCGAACGCGTGGAGAGCACTGCAGTGTGATCGGATTCGTGGCTGGGCTCACCGATCGCTCAGGAAGGTGAGGAAGCGACCGAAGGCCTCGTCCCCAGCGCGATTGCCGGCGAGCTCCGCGCACAGCGTAGGAAAATCAGCCCAGGCCTCGCCCACGACGGTCCACCTGACAAGGCTGCTACGCCCGCCGCAGATGCGCACTTCGTCGACCCACCGGTCGAGCCCATCGCCCATCGAGTAGACGAAGAAATGGGCGTCCTCCACAGCTGGGGCCAGCAGGTCGATGAGCCGGTGGAGGTTGCGAATATCGATGTAGCAGACGTCCGACAGCTGCTCCCAGCAGAGGTAGTCCGCCTCCGGCGGGCCCAGATCGAACTCCCATCCTCTCCCGTGGACCCCCTGGTTGAGCAGATGGACGGGCCAGACCTGCCCAGGCACCTCGGCGGTCACCACCGAGAGTGTCTCCTCAACCAGGGACCGCCACCCGGGGCGCACTCGAGCGAACGTCAGATGCTGGTCAGGCCACGGCGACACCTGCGGAAAACGCAACCGGAACCGCCCGTACCAACGATCATCGCGCCTGGTGACAAACGTCCCGGACAGCTCGACCGGATGAGGCTCTCTCATGGGCTGAGCATACGAGACACCGCCGTCGGACCCCTGAAGCCTCGCGTCCCGTAGGCAAGCCCTTCCGAGCCGGCATGCCAGGCTCGAGCACAAGGCTTTCATCAAGCCTCAGTGAGACACCGCCACCCTCACGCATCACCTGACCCACAACTCTTGACAATTGTTCCGGGTGCTGCCGCGCCAGCTGCACGAGCACGCACCGCGCAGTTCGGTGGCGAGCGGGGCGCTAAGCGTGCCGTCGTAGACCCACCACTCAATACTCCGGTGCACCGTCGGCCCGCTTCCGGTATCGAAATACACCGGGCCCGGCTCAGTGCCGTCGGCCAACAGGACGCCGGGCCGGCCCTCATGCTGCCGCGTCCGCTCCGACCGTGTGATGCGTCTGCCGAAGCCACCAAGGATGCCTGGAGTCAACGGCCGGCCGCCCAAGCACGGTCCGGAATTCCGCTTCACCAAGCCGGAGACCTGGCCCGAGCCCGCGATCACCACGGTCACGGACACCACCAACTACGGCAAGGCCGAAACCCAGGCGTGGGACCGGGTCCACCCCCGGCTCACCCACCGCTCCTCCTGGTTGGACCACGACGGTGAACTACCCTTGGTCGAGGGGACATTGCTGCGGCTGAAGGTGGAGCACCTGTCGAAGGGTCGGGATGCCCCGCCGGTGTGGTTGTGGTCCTCCAAGACCGGCGCCACCCTGGACGATGTGGACCGCTTCTGGCAGGCATTTCTCCGCCGCTTCGATCTGGAGCACACCTTCCGCTTCGCGAAACAAACCCTCGGCTGGACCACCCCGAAGCTCCGCACGCCCGAGGCCGCGGACCGCTGGACCTGGATCCTGATCGTCGCTCACACCCAGCTCCGACTCGCCCGGCCGCTGGCCGCGGACCTCCGCCGGCCCTGGGAGAAACCCACCACCTCCGACCGGCTCACCCCGGCTCGGGTCCGCAGAGGGTTCAGGAACATCCGCGCTCACCGTCGTGCCCGCGCCCCGCACCGATCCGCGATGTAGTGCGTGCCGAAGGACAGGGCGAGCGCGGCCGCACCGCGGGACACTGCCGCAACGGCCTGCTCGCGGGTGATGTTGCGGTTCTGCTCAACCTCGGCGAGTTGCAAGTAGTCGACGACCCTCGACAAGGTGGGCATCCCCGAGAAGCAGATCTACGTGGACAAGAAGAGCGGCGCTACCGTCGAGCGCCCCGGCCTGGCCGACCTGCTCGCCTACGCCCGTCCCGGGGACACCATCGTGGTGCACACCCTGGACCGGCTCGGCCGCAAGCTGCGCGAAGTCCTCAACCTCGTCCACGATCTGAACGAGAAGCAGATCGGGGTGCGTTCACTGGCCGACCCGCTGCCGATCAACACCGCCAACGAGGGCATGGGTCGTATCGCTTTCCTACTACTGGCCCTGTTAGCCGAGATGGAGCGGACCTTCACCGCGGAGCGGGCCGCCCACGCCCGCGCCGTGGCCGAAGCGGCAGGCCGCCGCATCGGCCGGCCCGTGGCCCACCCAGCCGACAGGATCGAGTACGCGCGTCTGCTCCAAGGCCAAGGCGCCAGCTACGGGGAGATCAGCGTCAAGACCGGCATCCTCAAGACCTCCCTGCACCGCTACCTGAAGGGGTAGCGGTGCAGGGAGCCGGGGTGGCCGTCGCATACCTGTTATCGGTCCGTGCCCAAGTCGTTGGGGCCCGAAGCCACCGCGCTCGCGGTCGACTCCATTCCGCTACGCGTCGCGCCTGTGCAGCAGCAGGCTGCCGACCAGCAGTGCGGCCGCGGCCCACGCCGCGAGCACGCCCAGGCCGGCCCATGGGCCGATGGGCAGCTCGTGCAGATGGACGGTGGCTTGGACCGCGAGTCCGGCGGTCATGGGCGAGATCTGCTGGAGGTGGCGCTGCCACTCCGGGTCGTTGACCACCTGGGTGACGACCGGGAAGAGGTAGAGCAGCCCGAGCACGATCCCGATGGCGGTCGCCGCCTCCCGTACCGCCGTCGCCACGCCGAGGCCGAGCAGGGCGATCAGGGCGAGGTAGAGGACCGAGCCCACGGCCGCGCGCAGGGTCGGGCCGTCGGCCAGGGACAGCGGGGTGTAGCCGTGCGCCTCGGTGAATCCGTTACCGGGCAGGATGTAGCGGCAGGCAAGGAGGGAGGCCAGGACGGCGGCCGTCCCGGAGGCCAGGACGACCGTGGTGAGGACCGTCGCCTTGGCGGTGAGAACGGTGATCCGGTTTGGCACCGCCGTGAGCGTGGTTCGGATCATCCCGGTGCCGTACTCGCCGCTGACGGCCAGCACCGCGAAGACGGCGATGACCGCCTGCCCGACGGTGACGCCGGTCAGGGCGAGCTTGACGGCGTCCTGGCCGCACCCCGCGTCCGGGCATTTCACGGCCTTGGCGGTGCCGCAGCCGACGGCCACGGTCACCGCGATGGTGAGCAGGAGCAACCTGCCCATTTCCCCTGCCGTGCGCAGCTTCGTCCACTCCGCG
The DNA here is from genome assembly GCF_043200155.1 of Streptomyces sp. NPDC048473. Classification (NCBI taxonomy): domain Bacteria; kingdom Bacillati; phylum Actinomycetota; class Actinomycetes; order Kitasatosporales; family Streptomycetaceae; genus Streptomyces; species Streptomyces sp. NPDC048473. Next base: position 25,825 of record NZ_JBICXE010000044.1, on the reverse strand, counting down.
CGCAGGGCGCGGCCGAAGTCCCCTCGCCACGCGCCGTCCGCCGTGCTCGTGAGTCGTGCACCGCTCAGGAGACTCATACGTCCCTCCCGCGCAGCCGCACCACGGCCAGACCGAAGGTGAGCGCGGCGTATCCGCACAGCACGGCGAGGCCGGCCCATGGCGCCAGCGGGTAGTAGCCGGTCGACGGCTCGTACACGTTGAGCACCTGCGCGTACCGCGGCAGGGTCTGCTGGATGGCGAAGCCCGCAGCCGGGGTCACCCGCAGCAGCCACTCCGAGACGCCCGGGGGCAGTACGCCGGAGGTGGCAAGCAGGAAGGGCAGCACGATCGACGCGATGACCAGGGCGACCGCCGTGCCGCTGCGCCGCAGCAGGGCACCGACGCCGAGAGCGAGCACGGCGGCGGCCGCGCAGAGCAGGCCGGTGCCGACCATGACGCGCACTTCGGTCGCCGACGTGACGGGGAAGACATGGAAGCCCCTGCCGCGCGCGCTGCGTTCCCCGACAGGGATGGTGATCGCGGCGGCGACCAGGCCGCTGGCGAACGCGATACCCCCGGCCACCAGCGCCTTGGCACCAAGCACCCGGCCCCGCAGGGGAGTTGCCGCCATGGTTGTACGCAGCAGACCACGCCGGTACTCGCCGGTGATGAACACCGTGCCTACGGCGATCACCACGATCAGTCCGGCGAAGGTGCCGACGAGGAAGTTCTCGACGGAGAAGCCGACGCCCATGACGGGGCCGCCGACGACCGGTGCGATGTCACCGGCCCCGGTCACGGTGAACCCGCCGCCGTCGGTCTGGGTGAAGCCGCCCTTGGTGGTGTTCGTGTAGCTGCCGGAGGTGCCCGCGTCGCCGCCCACCTGTGTGCCGCGCCACGCCCCCTGGGACCAGTCGCCGGTGAGGGCGGGGCGGCCGAAGGTGCCGGTGGCCACGGCGGGACTGAAGCCCGCGACCGCCGCCGTGTCCTGCTTCGCCTCCGGTGACGTCGCGAAGAGCCCGGCCTGCACGGTGCGCGCAAGCCCCGGCAGCTTCGCATGGCCGACCTGGGTCCAGTGGGAGCCGTCGGTGGAGGTGGAACCGGTGAGACTGTCACCGGAGCGGACCAGGTGCAGCCAGCGCGGGGACTCCTGGGAGACCTTGCCGGAAGGGCCCGCCGTGTCGTGCGTGTAGTCGTCCTGCATGCGCACGCCGTGGCCGCCGGTGGCCATGACCGCCGCGTACGGGGATCCCTGGGTGAGGCTTTCCTTCACGATGATCCCGGCCTTCGCCCAGGGCTGGGCGCCCTGGGCCGTCTTGCCGGTCCCGGTATCGGCCACACCAGTCAGCGACCGCAGGGGAACGGTAAGGGTGCCGTCGCCGGTGAGCGTCTTGTGGATGAAGTAGAAGCTGTCGTTGACGGCCTCACCGCCGGGGCCCTTCGGGTACGAGGCGGAGTCGGCGCCGCGACCGCCGGGGGCGGGGGCGGCCGTGCCGAGCAGGCCGACCACGATCGTCACCAGGAGCGCCCCGGCCATGGCGAGGACCCAGCCGCGTACCGTACGGAACTTCGTCCACTCGGCGTGCAGCGTCCTGAGGAACCCGCCCCGCTCAGCGCGCCTCGTGGCCGGGGGGCGAGGAGTGAGGGTGGCGGTCATCGCGTGGCCTCCCCCGCCGAGATGCCCCGGTACTCCACCGCGTCCCGGGTGAGCTCCATGTACGCCTCTTCGAGCGTCGCCCGGTGCGCGGACACCTGGGAGAACGGCACCCCGTTCCGGGCGAGCAGGGCCACGATCTCCTCGGAGGGCAGGCCCGTGACGCCGAGGGTGTCGGGGCCGGTGGCGAGAACGGTCGCGCCCGTGCCGTGCAGGACCTGGGCGGCGCGCGGAGGCGCGGAGGTACGCAGGGTGACCCGGCCGCCGGACGCCTCGGCGAGCAGCTCGGACACGCTGGCGTCCGCGACGACCCGGCCGCGGCCGATCACCACGAGATGGTCCGCGGTGTCTTCGAGTTCGCTCATCAGGTGACTGGAGACCAGGACGGCGCGGCCCTGCCGGGCCAGCGACGACAGGAAGCCGCGCATCCACACGATGCCGTCGGGGTCGAGGCCGTTGAACGGCTCGTCCAGCATGACGACCGGCGGGTCACCGAGCAGCGCCGCCGCGATCCCCAGGCGCTGGCGCATGCCCAGCGAGAAGCCACCGGCCCTGCGCCGGGCCGCCGTGCCCAGGCCAACCTGATCGATGACCTCGTCCACCCGCCGGGCCGGCACGCCCTGTGAGTGGGCCAGCCACAGCAGGTGGTTACGAGCAGTGCGGCTCGGCTGCAGCGCGGAGGCGTCGAGCAGTGCCCCCAGATGCCGAAGCGGGCGACGCAGGGTGCGGTACGGCACCCCGTCGACCAGGGCCTTTCCCTCCTCAGCCGCGTCAAGGCCCAGGATCACGCGCATGGTGGTGGACTTGCCCGCGCCGTTCGGGCCGACGAAGCCGGTCACCCGTCCGGGCCGCACGGTGAACGTCATTCCGTCCAGAGCCAGCTGTGGCCCGAAGCGTTTACGCAGACCGATGACCTCGATCGTCGCCTTCGTACTCTCATCGCTCATGGCCCCCACCCTGTGACGGAGCGAGTTACAGGGGCCGAACGGCCACTGTCATCTCGCTGTTAGGCGCCTCGGCTTAGCCTGGCCTGGTACATGTCCTGGTGCGGTGGCGAGAGGGGAGCATGCGGATGAAATGGGGTCCGCCCCGACGGCTCGCGGGCCTGGCCGCCCGGCTCGGCCTGCGCCGTGGCACTGCCCGCACCCGCTTCACCGCCTTGTACGTGACTCTGTTCCTGCTGTCGGGAACGGCGCTGCTGGCCATCGCGGCCGTGGTGGCATCCGGCGGATCGCGCTCCAGCCAGACCGCCCCCGATGGCGGCACCGATCAGCCCGCCACGGCGGCACAGGCCCAGGGCCGCATCGACGAGCTGGAGCAACAACTGGCCCAGGCGCACAACACCCAGTCCCGGCAGATCGTGATCGGATCCGCCAGCGCCCTCGGCGTCATGGCGGTGATCTCGGTCGGCCTCGGCTGGTTCGTCGCCGGCCGGGTGCTGCGCCCGCTGCGCGTGATGACAGCGGCCACCCGCCGGATCACCGCCGACAGCCTGCACGAACGCCTGGCCATCGGCGGCCCCGGCGACGAGGTGAAGGACCTCGCCGACACCATCGACGACCTCCTCGGCCGCCTGGAGGGCTCCTTCGACGCCCAGCGCCTCTTCGTCGCCAACGCCTCCCACGAGCTGCGCACCCCACTCACCACGATGCGGGCCTCCCTGGATGTGGCCCTCGCCAAGCCGGGCCCGGTACCCGAGACCACGGCCACGCTGGCCGCCCGGATACGCGCCGAACTCGACCAGGTGGACCGGCTGCTGGAGAGTTTCCTCGTCCTGGCTCGCACCCAGCACGGCGAATTCACCGACTCGGCGCGCCTCGCCCTCGGCCAACTCGCGCTGACCGCCCTCACCGGACGGGCAAAGGACATCGCGGCCAAGGGCCTGACCGTGCGTGAAAACCGGATCGACGGCTCCGCGTGGGTGTGGGGCAGCCAGACGCTGCTGCGCCGCTTGGCCGACAACGTGGTCGACAACGCGATCGCGCACAACGACCCCGGGGGCTGGATCAGTGTCGCGGTACGGGCCGAAGGAAACGACGCAGGCGCAGTGTCCCTCGTCATCGAGTCCAGCGGACCGGTCCTCGACCAGCGGCGGGTGGCGGACCTCGCGCAGCCCTTCCGCCGCCTTGGCGTCGACCGGACCGGCACCAGCCAGGGCAGCGGCCTCGGCCTCTCCATCGTCGCGGCCATCACCCAGGCCCACCACGGCACCCTGGACCTGCGCGCCCGCCCCGACGGCGGCCTGCGCGTCACCATCACCCTCCCCCGTACGGACGGCAGGGCGACGGCAGAAGCCCCCGACACAGAGACGAGCGTGGCGCGTTGAGAGTCCTGGTGGTCGAGGACGCCCACCCCCTCGCCGAAGTCATCGCCGAGGGACTGCGCGACCAGGGCATGGCCGTGGACGTGGCCCACGACGGGCTCGACGCCGCGGCCAAGCTGGACGTCAACGCGTACGACGTCGTCGTGCTCGACCGCGACCTGCCAGGCATCCACGGCGACACCCTCTGCCAGATGATCACCGAGCGGGACGGCCGCGTGATGGTCCTGATGCTGACCGCCGCCATTTCACCCGGCGACCGCGTCAGCGGCCTGACCCTGGGCGCCGACGACTACCTCGCCAAGCCCTTCCACTTTCCCGAACTTGTCCTGCGCATCCGCGCCCTGGCCCGCCGCCGCCCCGCCGCCCGGTCCCGCACCCTGAGTGCGGCGGGCATCGAACTCGACCCGATGCGCCGCACCGCCGACCGCGACGGCCACCAACTCGACCTCTCTGTCAAGGAATTCGCGGTACTCGAAGCCCTCCTGAACGCGAGCCCCGCCTTCCTCAGCACGGAGGACCTCCTCGAACAGGTCTGGGACGAACACGCCGACCCGTTCACCAACACCGTCACGGTGACCATCAGCCGCCTGCGACGCAAACTCGGCGACCCCCTGGTCATCGCCACCACACCCGGCGTGGGGTATCGGATCATCGACCCAGCCGTCCCACCCGACTGAGCAGCCGCCAGGGCCGGCGGCTCGCGAGCGGAGGCCGCGCTCAGTGCACCCGACTCCGGTCATCTGTGCAGCCGACTTCGGATACTGACACCAGTGGGACATCCTGGCCAGAAGCGACCTCGGTCGCCGCACTGGTATCTGCCCGCACCCCGAGTGCAACGTCGGCGTCGGTATGACCCGGCGCAGCCAGCGGGTAATTCACCCTGCGCCAACCGGCAATCTGGTCGCCGCTCCGGGGCTGACGGCGATGGAGGAGGTCTGGAACTGCGACCTGTGCGGGCGGGGCATCGTGGAGGCCCTCGGCTACGACCTGCCCGAGGGCGGAGTGCTCGCGGAGGGCGCCGAGCCCGTGTGGCGACGCCAGTTCTGGCCGGAGCTGACGCCGCGTGTCCTTGGGAACGACGTCCCGGCGCTGGTCCGTGAGCTGTACGCCGAAGCGTCCCGGGCAGAGAACGCCCGAGCCTTCCGCCTGGCGGGAGTCGGCTACCGGGCTGTGGTCGAGGAGATCTGCAAGGACCAGCGCGCCACCAAGTACAAGCTCGTGGACAAGATCAAGGAGCTTGCGGCCAAGGGAGTGCCTACCGACATCATTGAAGTGCTGGACGAAGGCAGGGTTGTCGGCAATGAGAGCATCCACCAGAACATCGAGTTCTCCGCCGCGGAGATCGAGGACGTCGCCCTGCTCATCGCCGAAGTCTGCCTGACTCTCTACGTCCAGCCCGCCGAGCGACAGCGGATGGCAGCCTCCCGTGTGGCCCATCACGACCAAGCACGCTCTGGCGCGGTGGGCGCGGACACATCCCGGTGTCACCGCGGTGCGGCTGGAGCAGTGGACGCCGGACCAGGACCGGCGGGCCGACGTCGCCGTGCGGCTGGACGACGGCACGCAGCTGATCCGTCTTTGATCTTTAAGGGGTCGACGGTAACTGCGGCAGGAGCCACTGTCCAGTACCTGTCTGCCGTTGGACATCGAGATGTCAGTGGGCTTGGACACCTGGTGTCACTGGGTTGGTCACGAGGGATGTCACTAGGGACGCGGCAGCGCGGAGTCCGTGTCGGTCGCTGGTGACTCGGGGAGCATCCGCAGGCTGTACGCGACGTTGTCGTGGAGCGGTCGACGATGTCGCCGCGGGTGACCATCTCGGCGGTGGTGAGATCGTCGAGGGCCTGCCGCTGGGCGGCGTCTGCGGTGTCAATGCCGCCGTCGACCCAGACGCGGAGGAGGACCTCGGCCTCCACGGGCTGGATGGGGCCGCGGATGTCCGGACGGGGGTTCTTCCTCCCGGCGATGGCTTCCGCCTGATCGGGGCGCAGGACATCGAGGCGCGCGGTGGCCGTGTACCCGTCGGGCGGAACGTGCCGCAGGACGAGAGCGCCGCCGGTGTCGGGGTGGGTGTGCGCGTGGTCGAGTGCGATGTCGAGGCGGGGGCCGGACCAGGACAGGGCGAGCGCGATGCCGTCGGCCGTCAGGGGGCTTTCGGCGTGCGCGAGTGCGGTGATCAGGGTCAGCGCGTCGCGGGCGGCGCCGGGCCGTCGGCGGGGCGGGACTTCCCGCTGACGGGGAAGCTCGAAGAGTTCGTCCGCACCGGCGAGCAGGTCTGCCGGGTGGAGGTTCAGGCGGCGGGTGAGGTCGGCCACCCGCCGTCGACGGCGACATGCTCGCCATCGCGCTGCGGCGCCGCGAGTCGGGCTTCATGAGAAATGACAGCGGCCGTGGGGCGGCCGGCCCCGGATTCGCATCCTCCGGTCGAGGACTGTACTCGATCACAGCCTGGTGGCCAGCCAGATGGTCATGGCCGCGGTGGCGGTGAGCCCGACGTTGAGTGCGATCCGACGGTCTTCGCCGGTCAGGTGGACGGCGGTCGCACCGGTCTGCAGGAGGACGAAGCCGATGGCTGCGGCCGGCGCCAGCGAGGGCGCGATGCCGGTCAGCGGTGGCAGGACCAGGCCGGTCGCGCCGAGTATTTCGACCGTCCCCAGCGCCCTGAGGGCGGGCAAGGGTATGCGGTCGACCCAGGCCATCATCGGTCGGAGTTGATCGCGGCTGCGGATCACCTTCAGCGTGCCTGCGTAGAAGTAGAAGAGGGCGAGCAGTCCCGCGACGATCCAATAGGCGATGTTCATGGTTCCCGTTCATGGGCCACCGGTTCACGGGGCCCTCGATTGCGTCGATGGCCAGAAGAGCCCTGGAGAAGGCCTGGTCCGTCGTCCGAGGGGTCGGACCCGCCGAAAGACGGGAGTGGCACGGCCCCGCGGTCGAAAGGAGCGCGGCCGGGCCGTTCCATCCGTCGACTTCAGGCGAGGTCGGTGGCGGGCTCGGTCGCGTAGCGGCTCATCGCGTCGATGTTGGCCTGTCGCGTCAGCGGCCGGCCGCCGGCGAGCACCTCCTGGAGGTCTCGGAAGTACTGCACGTACAGGTCGGGGGTGAATGTGCTGAGCATGACGGCGGGCTGGTCGGTCGGGTTGGCGAAGGTGTGAGGGGTACCGGGCGGAACCATCACGAGCGTGCCCGTGGTGGCGTCGCAGTCCTCGTCCCCGACGGTGAACCGCACGGTGCCGGAGAGGATGTAGAAGCCCTCGTCGTGTTGGGCGTGGCGGTGCTGCGGCGGTCCCTGGGTGTGCGGGGCGAGGACGGACTCGGCGATCGCGAGGCGGTGCCCAGTGTGGCTGCCGTCCTCCAGAACGCGCATGCGCGTGGTGCCCAGAACGATCGTCTCGCCGTCGCCGGGACCCACCACCGATACGGCGGGGTCGGCCTGCGGCTCGCTGGTCTTCGCTTCTTCGGTCATACTCACAAGTGCACCGCCGGGACCCCGCCAGTGTCCAAGACCCATCCCGCAGCGCCGATACCCCGTGGGTATCGTTGCAGCGTGGAGCTACGGACCTTGCGCTACTTCGTGGCGGTCGCCGAGGAACTCCACTTCGGCCGGGCCGCCACCCGACTGCACATGAGTCAGCCGCCGCTGAGCCGGGCGATCAAGCAGTTGGAGGCCGATGTCGGGGCCCTGCTCTTCGCCCGCTCGCCCACCGGCGTCACGCTCACTTCGGTGGGCACGGTGCTGCTCGACGAGGCGCGGGCCCTACTCGACCACGCCGACCGCGTCCGTGTACGCGTGAGCGCGGCGGCCGGCGTCGCGACCATCACTGTCGGCATCCTGGGCGATGGCACCGACCCGGGAGTGTCCAGGCTGGCCGCCGCCTACCGCCGAAGCCACCCCGGCATCGACATCCGCATCCGCGACACCGACCTGACCGACCCGACGTGCGGGCTGCGCGCCGGGCTGGTCGACATCGCCCTGACCCGGGCGCCGTTCGACGAGACTGCCCTGACGGTGCGTGCGCTGCGAACCGATCCGGTCGGCGTGGTCCTGCGCGCCGACGATCCGCTGGCCCGCCGCGACCGGCTGCGGCTGGCCGAGCTGAGCGACCGCCGCTGGTTCCAGTTCCCGCAGGGCACCGACCCCATCTGGCAGTCGTACTGGAACGGCGGCAGGCCGCGCGAGGGCCCAGTGGTGCGCGCCGTCCAGGAATGCCTGCAGGCCGTGCTGTGGAACGGCACGGTCGGCCTGGCCCCGCTCGGACACGACCTTCCCGCAGAGCTGGCCGTGGTACCGCTGATCGACATGGCGCCGAGCCGAGTGGTCGCGGTGTGGAACGAAGGTGACACCAACCCGCTGATCCGATCCTTCGTCGAGATCGCGACATCCGCGTACCGCCACTGAGCACCGGCAACCGGCGCTGCCGCATCCCGAGAACAATTCGAACGCCGCGGCCCTCGGAACTGCCTCCCAAAGCGGTGAACATCTGCTGTCCCTTCTCGGTTCTGGCACAGATCTTGGGTGTCCCTTGCCATCCAATCGAGTCGTTTGACAGCGAACCCAGCCGTTTCGGCTTCCATGACAGTGAACCTAGTCGTGTGGGGTGAGCACGCTGGGGGTGTTGATGACCGTACCGGCTGGGGCGGACGGGTCCGCCCCAGAACCTGGTCCAGGAGACGGAGGCCCGCGGCGGGCACGCGGTCATGGTCCTTGTCCAGCTCGTGGAGGAACCCGTAACGACCCTCGTGAAGCGCCGGACGGTTTCTTCAGCTTCAACGACACGATCTTCCTGCATATAGGAGACAGCCAAGTTCCCGTAGGCATTTATCGTTTGAGGATCACCAGCACCCAGGAACTGCTCACATTCATGCGCCACTTGCTCTTCCAATTCGATCGCTTCGTCTACCCTGCCAGCCTGCCAGTAGGAGGTAGCGAGGTTCCCGCGGGCAGCAAGTGACAGCGCCTGGCCTCGCCCGAAGGTTTCTTCGGCGCCAGCGACGATCATCTCTTGAATTTCTATTGCCTCACTGGTGCGGCCCACCTGGCGATAGATGACTGCCAGGTTCCCGCTGCTACGTAGGTGGTTTGACGGATCGGCCGTCTGTGACCCAGCGTGTGCGCCAACGACGTGCTTCTGCAGCCTGATCGCGTCGTCAATTCGGCCTGCGGCTCCATACGACCTGGCGAGAAGTTCCTGGGCTTGAAGGGTATCTGGGTGGTGGGCGCCAAGCATCCGCTCCCGACTGTCAGCGATCCTCTCTTCACATCTGATGGATTGATCCAAGTTTCCTACGAAATGGTAGGCCATTCCCAGGTTGCTGCAGGCAATAAGAGCTTCCGGGTGGTCAGCCCCAAGAACTGCCACAAAATCAGCGACGGTCGGCTCCAAGAGCTGGATCGCATCCTCAATACGCGAGGCACGCCAGTAGTTGACCCCGAGATTACTGCGAGCAAGAAGCGTAGCCGGGTGCTTTCCACCCAGGACCTCCGCAGACTGGGCAACAACTGCCTCCAGCAGATTGATGGCTTCGCCGAAGAACCCTTCATTGCCGTAAGCGGCCCCTAGATTGTTGGCAAGCGTGAGCATGTCGGGATTACCAGACCCCAGACTCTTGTCCCACCCAATTACGCGGTTCAACAGAGTTATTGCGTCGCCGCCACGTCCAGCGTTTCGGTAGTAGATAGCAAGGTTTACGAGCGCATTCAGGCTGTTCCGATCCTTCGCTCCCGTAGATCGCTTGTACTGCTTGGCGACATTCTCCTGAATGGAGATCGCTTCACTTATGTCCCCTGTGCGCCAATGGGAGGTTGCTTCCTTGTCGCGGACCGCGAGGGTTGTGGGGTCACACCTCCCCAAGAGCCGCTGATAGTTGACGGAAAGTCGACGCCAGTAGCTGAGAGCTGCCGGATACAGGCCAGCTTGGAGAAGGCTGTCGCCGTACCTGAAAAGCAGTGGGTGGACGATGGTTGACCAACGCTGGCCGCCGACACAGGCAGACATGGCTTCAACGTTGGCCCGCAGGGAAGCACTCAGATCGGGGTCGTTGTGATCTTCCTCCGGCCAGACCTCAAGCACTGCGTATGCAGCAGCTTTCACGACCCCCGCCAGCTCTAGGTCCGGAATGGTCTCCCGCGCGGCTCGGGCGGTCAGTGCGTGCATCCGCACGAGGCGAGGGTCACCGTAGGACTCGTCGGTGAGCAGTCCGTACCTATGGAGTTGTCTCAGCACCGCCTGCACGTCATCCACAGTCACCGTCGGGCGGGGTTCGGCAGACTCTGCGTGGTGTTCGGTCAAGTACGTAGCGAAGGCCGTAGTACCCCATAGCGATCTGGGATGGCCAGCAGGGTCGAGGAGGGCAGCCAGGCAGATTGCCGGGATGGCAAGACCGACGGGGTTGGATGAGTTGGCAGCGTTGAGTGAAAGCAACAAGGCAGCGGCTACTGGGCGGCCGTATCCCTCGGTGTCCGCCTGACGTGGCAGCAACAGGTCCAGCCGAGATTCCTCGTCGGTCAGTCGGCGCAGGTATTCCGTGCAGGACAGACATAGCCTCGTTGATGACATAGGCGGCAGCATGGGATAGCGCCAGAGGAAGTCGCCCCAGCGCCTCCATAACCGGGACCACATAGTCATCTATCAAGGGAGCGGCACCTTCAGCGGCAAGGCGGTCCTGAAGATAGGCCAGCGCCTCAGCCTGGGTGAAGGTATCGACATGGACGACAGATCGATTGCCGCCTGACAGCACAGCGTCCCGGCGCCGCGTCGTGGCGAGTGCCCGTCCAGTACCCGTAGATGAGGATGGTGGCCACCACGGAGCCACGGCATGAGGGTCGCCGATATCGTCAAGTGCCAGGAACCAGGACCGAGTTGTGGTGGCAAGCCAGTCCAGGAGAGCTCGCGCATCGGACTCGACGTCTTGACCTTGGGCGCCGGGAACCTGGATGCGGTGCGCGGCCTTGGCATACGCGGCCGTGACCTGCTCAGGGTCCGCGGAACCTGCCCAGAGCACGAAGTCGATGCCCTCGGTCAGCGCCTCACGAGCATAAGCAGCCCCCATCTGCGACTTACCCGCTCCACCGCCCCCGGACAGCACCACGGTGCTGTGGCTCTGCAGGGCGCAGTCGATCCGCTCGCGCACGTCAGTTCGGGGCTGAAAGGCAGAGGCAGATTCGGGTGGCGCCCCAACCCGCACGGGCCAGGTCACCGGCCCACGAGATCCCGAGCCCGTGATGTTCAGCGTGCCGATCGCCAAGTGCCCGGTGTTGGAGATGCTTCCAGCAGCAGCCGAGGCGTCACCGGTGTGCCGGATCTCTGCGAACTCGGTAGCCAGCAGACCGACGGCCTTCGGCATCAGCCCATGGAAGCCAGTGGTTGCCGTTCCACCGCTCTGAGCCCTCGCGTCACCGGTCTCGGTGACGTTCACCGATCTCGAGCCGTCGTCCGTACCACTGGCCCTGGCCCGGGACTTGCCCAGGCGATGCCTGCGGGGCCACTTCATCGACGACTGCTCCCCTCTTCCCTGCAAGCGACTTCAGCTGTAGTCGATGCCCTTGCCTGCGGTACTGCCGGAACCGTGTGCCTTCGCGTTTCCAGTCCGTTCCGCCGAGGCTGTGCCGCTTCCTACCCCACCCGGGCGCCGCACACCAGTGTGGGCGCTGCCGCCGTCAGTACCCTCGGCCGAGCCTGTATGGACAGAAGCATCCTGGGGCCCCGTACCTCCAGTTGCTCCCTGGTACAACGCCCACACCAATCCAGCAACGCCAGTGGCGGCCTGCACTGAAGCTCCAACCAACTGGCCCTCATCGGGGCCATCGAGCAGCCAGATCAAAGGTGTCGACAAGATGATCGCCACTGCGACGGCCACCGTCGTGATCTTCCACCCCAGCGACATGCTGTTCCCCTCCCTGCATCCACCGCGCAAACGCGGTGCGCCTGCCCTACTGATATCAGACAGCATCCACAAGATTGCCTAATTCCTTCGTAGCAGCGCCAAGTGGGGAGCCTCCGTTCCTTCGTGCTGTTCGAGTACCGCACCGTGATGCCTGAACGTTGCATGGCGATCGACACCTTGCATCAGAGCGGCGATGGCGAGCTTGTCGGTGCGCATGGCCAGGCCGCGGGGCTCTCCCCGGAACCCCGCCCCTGAGGGCATTTCCATAGAACGGCAACAGGGCCCATGATCACCGTTTTGGCTAGTCATGGGCCCACGGCCTGGGGACTCAGGATGGATCAACGCTCCAGACCGGGCCCACGGTGTGAACCACCCATCGGGCGTCGAGCTTTCCGGCAGTCGTGGCAACGGCCTGGCCGGTGCGCAGGCCCTTTCCGTACTGCGAGGCGCGCAGCTCCCGGCACGCGGCGAGGATCTCCGGGCCGCCGCGCCGGTGGATCGCTCCGTCGACTCCACCGCCGCCGAGCAGGGAGGAGTTCGCCGCGTTGACGATGACATCGGCGGACTGCTGGGTGATGTCACCGAGTACCAGGGTGACGGTGACGGCCTCGGGTGTGCGCATGCGGCCATGATGCCGTGTCCCCGTTGGCCGGACGGCCCTTGGCGCTCCGGAGGCGGCCCGGATCGAAATCGTTCCCCGGCGCCCCGGACCGCCTTGATGTGCTCAGGCCGCCCGCAGCCGCCGCCAGACGGCCTTCGCCGCGTGGTGCCCGGACATGCCGTGCACACCCGGCCCGGGCGGAGTGGCCGAGGAGCACATGAACACCGCCGGATGCGCCGTCGCATACGGCACCCGTGCGAGCTTGGGCCGTATCACCGTCTGGAGGCCGGAGAACGCGCCGCACGCGATGTCGCCGCCGATGTAATTGGCGTTGCGCGCCGCGAGTTGGGGCGGCCCCGCGACCGCTCGGGCGAGCACCAGGTCTCGAAAGCCGGGAGCGAAGCGCTCAAGCTGCCGCTCGATGACGTCGGTGGCGTCGCCCTCCCAGCCCGCCGGGACATGTCCGTACACCCAGAAGACATGCCGGCCCTCGGGCGCTCGGGACGGATCGACCAGGCTGGGCTGCGCGGTGATCAGGAACGGCACGCTCGGGTCGCGGCCCGCCACCGCGGCGCGCAGCGCGGCGTCGATCTCGCCGGCCGTGGGGCCGACGTGGACCGTTCCGGCGCGGCGGGCCTCCTTCGCGGTCCAGGGGACGGGGCCCGACAGCGCGTAATCGATCTTGAAGCAGGATGCCCCGTACCGATATCCGCTGTAGGCGTGGCCCAGCCCCGCGATGCGGGCGAGAGCGGTCGGCGAGGTGTCGAAGATGTAGGCGCGGGCGGGCGGGAGCTCGTCGAGGCGCTTGACCTCCGTGCCGGTACGGATCGTGCCGCCCTGTTCACGCAGATACGAGGCAAGGGCGTCGGAGATGGCCTGCGATCCGCCGCGCGGCACCGGCCAGCCCTTCTCGTGCGCGGCGAGGGCGAAGAGCAGGGCGACCCCGCCGGTGGCCAAGCCGCTGACGGGCGCTATGGCATGGGCGCCGAGCCCGGCGAACAGACCACGTGCCTTCGCACCGTGGAAGCGGCGGGAGAGCAGCGTCGCGGGCTGGAGCGCGTCGAGACCGAATCGCACCCAGCGGTACGGGTCACGGGGCAGCCCGTCCCACGGGGTGCGCAGAAAGTCCTCGGCGAGGGTGTCCCAGTGTCCGAGGAACGGGGCGACGAGCCTGCGGTAGGCCCCCGCGTCCTGGGCGCCCAGCGACATGGCGCTCTCCCCCACCGACCCGGTGAGCACGGCGGCCGACCCGTCCGGGAACGGGTGGGCGAGCGCCAGCTCGGGCTGGAGCCACTCCAGGCCGTGCCGGGCCAGCGGCATCGCGGCGAACGCGGGCGAGCCGATGCCCAGCGGATGGACGGCGGAACAGGGGTCGTGGCGGAAGCCGGGGAGGGTGAGCTCTTCGGTACGGGCACCGCCCCCGACGGTCTCGGCCGCCTCGAAGACCTCCACGGCGAAGCCGCGGCGGGCCAGTTCGGCTGCGGCGGTCAGTCCGTTGGGGCCCGCCCCCACGACGACAGCATCAAGCATCGACGGCACCTTCGGACTCCTTCGTCAGCCGGCGGCCAGGACACCCAGGATATTCCGAGGCGCCGACAACTCGGTCGCGGGTAGGGTCGCCGCTCGATGAACACATCGAACTCTCACGCCGCGCCCGTGCCTCATCCCTGCTCTGTCACGCCCGTCCGTATCACGGACATGGCCTCCCGGCTCGCCGCGCTGCCCGGCATCCGCGCCGTCGCCCTGGGCGGCAGCCGTGCCCGCGGCACGCATCGCCCGGACTCCGACTGGGATCTGGGCGTGTACTACCGCGGCACTCCCGACCTGGCCGCACTGACCGCGTTGGCGTCCGAGGTACAGGGCTCCCCGGCGGAGGTCGCGGGTCCCGGCGGCTGGGGGCCCTGGGTCGACGGCGGGGCGTGGCTGCGGGTGGACGGCGCCCCGGTGGACTGGATCCTGCGCGATCTGGACCGGGTGGAAGCGGTCTGGTCCGACTGCCTCGAAGGCCGCTTCGAAGTGGGCGTGCAGCCGGGGCATCCGCTCGGTTTCTGGTCCCCCGCCTATCCGGGGGAGGTCGCACTCGGGCACGTACTCGCCGATCCCCAGGGCGAATTGACAGCGCTTCAGCAGGAGACCCGGACCTATCCGGAGCCGCTGCGCACCGCGCTCGTCGAAGCCGCGTGGGAGGCGGAATTCTCGGTGGCGGCCGCCCGCAAGTCGGCCCCTGCCGGGGATCCGCTCCATGTTGCCCTGTGCCTGTCGCGAGCGTTCGGCATCCTCACCCAGTCGCTCCACGCCCACCACCGCACCTGGTGTCTGAACGAGAAGGGTGCGCTGGCCGCTGCGGCCGCGCTGCCGGACACCCCCGCGGACTTCGCCGAACGGGTCGGCGAGGCGCTGCGGGGGCTGGACGCGGCGGCGGTGAAGAGGGCTGCGGAGTTGGTGCGGGACGTCCGATCGGTGCTTACGACGGGCGCCGGAGAAACCGGGAGCCGCTCGTGATCGCCGAACTGCAGTGCGTGGTACTCGACTGTGCCGATCCCGCACGCCTCGCCGGGTTCTACCACTGCCTGCTCGGCGGTGAGGTCGACCGGCCGGATGGGCGATGGGCGCTCGGCGACGGCTGGGCGACGCTCCACACGGAAGCCGGGCCGGTCCTCGCCTTCCAGCGGGTGGCGGATCACCGGCCGCCGCTCTGGCCTGATCCGGCTCACCCCCAGCAGTTCCATCTGGACTTCGGCGTCCCGGACCTGGACGCGGCGCAGACACAGGCCGTGGCGGCGGGAGCGACGGTCCTCGACGACGGAGCCGGGACGGAGCGCTCATGGCGGATCTACGCGGACCCGGCGGGGCATCCCTTCTGCCTGGTCAGGCACGGCAACGGCGCGGCGTGACCGCGCCCCGGCCCGTCAGTCCCGCTGAATGGCCGTGACGCAGCGCGCGAGCAGGGCCTGCAGGGCGTCCCGTTCCTGCGGGGTGAACTCGTCGGCGAGGCGGCGCTCGATCCGTACCGCCTGCTCGTCGGCGAGCCGGAGCGTTTCCCGGCCGGCTTCGGTGAGCCGGGTCTCCAGCATCTTCTGATGCCATTGGTGTGCCGACCGGGCCACCAGACCGCGTTCTTCGAGGTGCTTCAGCACCGCCGCCATCGCCTGTGGGGTGACCAGGCAGGCTCGCGCCAACGCGGCGCCCGAGATACCGGGGTTGTCGGCAAGGGCGTACAGCGCCGCGTACTGGGCGACGGTGAGCCCCGTGCCCTTCAGCGCGGCGCTCTTGGCCGTCATGAGGGCCTGCTCTGCGCGCTTGATGTCCGCGCCCAGGCGTTCGTCGGCGGTCATTCCCATGACGGAGAGCGTACGGCCCACAGGCCCGCCGCCGCCCGGCGGCCCTGACCCGCGAACCGCTCGCCCGATCAGGCTTCGCCGCGCAGCGCCTGAAGGATGCGTTCGGCGGTCGCCTCGTCGCGGGCCGCCGTGAACGGCAGGGCGTTGCCGCCGGTGATGCGGAACGGGGCGCCGGAGAGCGTGGCCTGGGCGCCGCCCGCCTCGGTGACCAGGAGCAGACCTGCCGCGTGGTCCCAGGCGTACTCCCAGTTGAAGGCGACCGCGTCCTGGTCGCCGCGGGCGACGGCGAGGTATTCGAGGCCCGCGGAACCGCAGGGGCGGGCCTCGATGCCCTCGGTGCGCAGGCCGAGGAGGGCGCGCTTCTGGGCGTCGGTCGTGTAGTCGGGGTGCGACATCGCCACCCGCAGAACGGCGCCGGGCGCGGGCGAGCCGGCGTGTACCGGCTTGCCGTTGAGCATGGCACCGCGGCCGCGGACGGCGATCGCCATCTCGTCCAGGGCCGCGGCGTACGTCCAGGAGGCGAGGAGTTCGCCGCGGTGGGCGAGGGCGACCAGGGTGCAGAAGCCCGGTTCGCCGCGGACGAACTGGCGGGTGCCGTCGACCGGGTCGACGATCCACACCGGTGCGTCGCCGCCCAGCGCGTCGTACACCTTCGGTTCGGCGTGGACCGCCTCCTCGCCGACGACCACCGAGCCGGGCAGGAGCGTGGTCAGGGACGCGGTGAGGTGTTCCTCGGCGAGGCGGTCGGCGGTGGTGACGAGGTCGTGCGGGCCGCTCTTCTCGACGATCTCGTGCGCGGCGAGCTGCCGGTAGCGCGGCATGATCTCGGCGGCGGCCGCTGCGCGGACCGCCGCCTCGACCTCGGTCAGGTCCCCGGCAAGGAATTCATCGATCATGACCCCAGCTAAGCACGGTCCCCCGGGGAGCCGACGACCGGTTCATGACGGGGAGGTGGCCGGTCAGCGTCCGACGGCGTACCCCTGCATGCCGCGCGGGTTCGCGGCCGCGGACAGCACTCCGGTCTCCGGGTCGCGGGCCACGGCGCACATCCGGCCCTCGGACCACGGGTCGCCGACGGTGACGTCGTGGCCGCGACGGCGCAGCTCCTCGACGACCTCCGGGTCCATGCCCTCCTCGACGGTGACGCTGCCGGGGCGCATCCCGCGCGGGAAGAAGGAGCCGGGGAAGCTGTCGTTGTGCCAGTTCGGGGCGTCGATGGCGCCCTGGAGGTCGAGGCCGCCACGGACCTCGGCGCGCAGGGCGACCGCCAGGAAGAAGTGGACCTGCCACTGGTCCTGCTGGTCACCGCCCGGCGTACCGAACGCCATGACCGGGACGCCGTCGCGCAGGGCGAGGGACGGGGTGAGGGTGGTGCGGGGGCGGCGGCCGGGCGTGAGGGAGTTCGGCAGGCCCTCGTCGAGCCAGGCCATCTGGAGCCGGGTGCCGAGCGGGAAGCCGAGCTCCGGCACGACCGGGTTGGACTGCAGCCAGCCGCCGCTGGGCGTGGCGGAGACCATGTTGCCCCAGCGGTCGACCACGTCGACATGGCAGGTGTCGCCGCGGGTCGTGCCGTCCTTGTCGACGGCCGGCTCGCCGACGCCGGCGCCGTTCTTCGCCACGGTCGGCTCGCCGACGCCCGCCGCCGGGATGCCCATGGCGTCGAAGCCGGCCTCGCCGGAGGCGACGGCGTGGGCGTGCTCGCTGAGGACGGGGGTGCGGCCGTCCGGGCTGCCGGGGCGCAGCTCGCGCGAGGCCTCGTCGGTGATGAGGGCGCGGCGCTCGGCGTTGTACGGCTCCGAGAGCAGGGTGTCCAGAGGTACGTCGGCGGCGTCGCCGTACCAGGCCTCGCGGTCGGCCATGGCGAGCTTGCAGCCCTCGATGAGCAGGTGGACGTAGTCGGCGGAGCCGTACTGCGGCAGCTCGGCCGGGAGCAGGGCGAGCTGCTGGAGGAAGGCGGGGCCCTGGCTCCAGCCGGCCGCCTTGGCGAGCGTCCAGCCGTTCCAGTCGTACGTGGCGGGCGCCTCGTAGGACGCGGACCAGCCGGCCAGGTCGGCGGCGGTGAGGGTGCCGGTGTGGCGGGAGCCGCTGGTGTCCATGGTGGGGCGGGCGGCCTGGCGGACCAGGGCCTCGGCGATGAAGCCCTCGCTCCAGATCTTCCGTGCGGCGTCGATCTGGGCGGTGCGGTCCTCGCCGCCGGTCTCCTGCGCCTCGGCGATCAGCCGGCGCCAGGTGGCTGCGAGTGCGGGGTTGCAGAAGAGCTCGCCCGGCTTCGGCGACCTGCCGCCGGGCAGGTAGACGTCGGCGGAGGACTGCCACTCGGTCTCGAAGAGTTCGCGGACGGTCTCGACGGTCTGGCCGATCCGCTCGACGGGTGCGTGCCCGTCCTCGGCGTACCCGATCGCGTACCGCAGCACCTCGGCGACGGTCTTGGTGCCGTGGTCGCGCAGCAGCAGCATCCAGGCGTCGAAGGCGCCCGGCACGGCCGCGGCGAGCGGTCCGGTGCCGGGGACCAGGTCGAGTCCGAGGGAGCGGTAGTGGGCGACGGTGGCACCGGCGGGGGCCGGGCCCTGGCCGCACAGCACCTTTATCTCGCCGTCCTTCGGCGCCAGGATCATCGGTACTTCACCGGCCGGGCCGTTGAGGTGCGGTTCGACGACATGCAGGACGAATCCGGCCGCGACGGCCGCATCGTAGGCGTTGCCGCCGTCCTCCAGGACGGCCATCGCGGACTGCGAGGCGAGCCAGTGGGTGGAGGACACCATGCCGAAGGTGCCCTGGAGGGTCGGCCGGGTGGTGAACACGGATGCGGCTCCTTGCTGCGACGTGCGAGGTTCTGGAGTTCGGTTCGGATCGAATGTACGGGGAGTCAGGCGGCCGCGTCCGGGGCGGTGCCGTCGTCCTTGACGAGGTGACAGGAGACCTGCCGGCCGCCGGGCAGCTCGCGCAGGGCCGGGACCTCGGTGCGGCACCGGTCGGTGGCGAGCGGGCAGCGGGTGTGGAAGCGGCAGCCGGCCGGGGGGTCGAGCGGGCTGGGGAGTTCGCCGTGGAGCACGATGCGTTCGCGGGAGCGCTGTTCGACCGGGTCGGGGACCGGCGCGGCGGAGAGCAGGGCCTGGGTGTAGGGGTGCTTCGGGGAGGCGAACAGTTCGGCGGTCGGGGCCTGTTCGACGATCTGCCCGAGGTACATCACGGCGATCCGGTCGGCGAGGAACTCGACGGCGGCCAGGTCGTGGGTGATGAACAGGCAGCCGAAGCCTCGGTCGCGCTGGAGGTCGGCGAGCAGGTTGAGTACGGATGCCTGCACGGAGACGTCCAGCGCCGACGTCGGTTCGTCGGCGACGACGAGGTCGGGGTCGCAGGAGAGCGCCCGGGCGATGGAGATGCGCTGGCGCTGTCCGCCGGAGAGCTCGTGCGGGTGCCGGTCGGCATGCTCGGGGCGCAGCCCGACCTGGGCGAGGAGCTGCTCGACCCGTGCGCGCACGGCTTCGCCGCGGGCCTGGCGGTGCAGCTTGATGGGTTCGGCGATGATCTGGCCGATGGTCATGCGGGGGTCGAGCGAGGACGACGGGTCCTGGAAGACCAGGTGGAAGTCCTTGCGCAGGGGGCGCAGGGCGCGGCGGGAGAGGTGGGTGACGTCGGTGCCGTTGATGTGAACGGTGCCGCCGGTGGGTTCGTCGAGGCGTACGACGCAGCGGCCGACGGTCGACTTGCCACTGCCGGACTCGCCGACGAGGCCGACGACCTCGCCGCGTCCGATGGTGATCGAGACGCCGTCGACGGCGCGGACGGTGGCGCCGCCGGATGCGGCGAAGTGCCGCTCCATGGCGGTGATTTCGAGCACCGGTGGCTGCTGGTGCGGGGCACCTTCATCGCTCTCGCGCGGTGCGGGGACGGTCTGCGGTGCGGTCACTGTCCGGCCTCCTGGTCGGGTCGCGCGGTGTCATCGGCAGGCGCCTCGGTCGTTGCCGGGCCGGCGGCGTCGGACGCCTCGTCCGCGGCGTACGGGTGCCAGCAGGCCGCCCGGTGGGAGGCATCCGCGCCCGCCTTCGGGTCGATGGGCCTGAAGCCGGGCCGTCCGCCCGTACAGGTGTCGTCGGCGCGGCTGCACCGGGGTGCGAAGGTGCAGGCGTCCGGCTGGCTGTCGAGGCTCGGCACCAGGCCGGGGATCTCCGGCAGCCGCCGCTTGCCCTCGCCGCCGGGCCGCAGCACGGCGCCGAGCAGACCCCGGGTGTACGGGTGCCGGGCGGAGTCGAACAGGTCGTGGACCGGGGCCTGTTCGACCGGGCGTCCGGCGTACATCACCAGCACCCGGTCGGCGGCGTCCGCCACGACGCCGAGGTCGTGGGTGACCAGGACGATCGCCGTACCCAGGCGTTCGCGCAGCGACTGGAGAACCTCCAGGATGCCGGCCTGCACAGTGACGTCGAGTGCGGTGGTCGGCTCGTCCGCGATGAGTACGGAGGGGTCGCAGGCGACGGCGATGGCGATCATCACGCGCTGGCGCATACCGCCGGAGAGCTGGTGCGGGTATTCGTCGATGCGGCGCTGCGGGGCGGGGATGCCGACCAGGTCGAGGAGTTCCACGGCGCGCGCCCTGGCCTCCTTCTTGTTCAGCCCCTGGTGCCTGCGGAGCACTTCGCCGATCTGCCGGCCGATGGTGAGGACCGGGTTCAGCGAGGTCATCGGCTCCTGGAAGATCATCGCGATGTCCTTGCCGCGGACCTTCTGCAGCTCCTTCTCGGACGCGCCGGCCAGTTCCCGGCCGCCGAGCCTGATGGAGCCGCCGATCTGCGCGGTGGGCGGGAGCAGGCCCATCACCGCCATCGAGGTGACGGACTTGCCGCACCCCGACTCCCCCACCACGGCGAGGACTTCGCCGGGGAAGAGGTCGTAGGAGACACCGTCGACGGCGTGCACGGTCCGGGTGTCGGAGCGGAAGGAGACCGACAGATCGCGGACGCTGAGCACGGGTTCGCGTACGGCCCCGGGCGCGGTTTCGAGTACGGCTCGGGTCATCGGGTGCCTCCGCGGGGGTCGAGGACGTCACGCAGTCCGTTGCCGAGCAGGTTGAAGGCCAGCGTCGCCGCGACGATCGCCAGGCCGGGGAAGACGGCGAGCCAGGGGGCGGGCGCCAGGAAGGACTGAGCGCCGGAGAGCATCACACCGAGCGACGGGGCGGGCGGCTGGACGCCGAGCCCGAGGAAGCTGAGCAGCGCCTCGCCGATGATCGCGGCGGGGATGCCGACTGTCGCCTGCACGATGAGTGCCGAGGTGGCGTTGGGCAGGATGTGCCGGAAGAGCACGGTGCCGTCGCCGCCGCCGTTGGCGATGGCCGCGCCGACGTAGTCGACGTGCTTGAGCCGCAGGGTCTCGGCCCGGGTGATGCGGATGACGGCGGGAATCTGCGAGATGCCGATGGCGATGGTGGCGTTGGTGAGCGAAGGGCCGAGGATCGCGGCCAGGCCGACGGCGAGCACCAGGAACGGGAACGCGAGCATGGTGTCGGTGAGCCGGGAGACGGCACTGTCGGTGAACCTGCCGTAGTACCCGGCGAGCAGCCCCAGCGGTACGCCGATGACGAAGGCCAGCACGACGGCGATCAGGCCGACCTGCATGGAGGCCCGTGCTCCGTACACGATGCGGGAGAGCTGGTCGCGGCCGAGGTCGTCGGTGCCGAGCCAGTGGGACCAGCCGGGTTCGGCCAGTACGTTCCCGAAGTCGGGCTGGGCGGGGTCGTACGGGGCGATCAGCGGGGCGAGGAGAGCGGTGAGGATGAAGACGGCGGCGATGATGCCGCCGGTGAGGGCGAGCCGGTTCTTGCGCAGGGCGCGCAGCCTGCCGTGGCCGGCCCGCTTCCTGGCGGGTGCCTTCGGTGTGGTGGGGAGCGTCTGGGTCGCTGTGGTCACCGGGCACCTCCGAGCCGGATGCGCGGGTCGATGACCGAATAGACCACGTCGACCAGCAGGTTGATGAGGATGTAGGCGGCGGAGGTGCAGAGCACCACGGCCTGGAGCGTCGCGTAGTCGCGGGTGAAGACGGCGTCGATGGTGAGCTTGCCGAAGCCGGGCAGGACGAAGATCTGCTCGGTGACGACGGCGCCGGAGATCAGATGGCCGAGCTGGAGACCGAGCACGGTCACGACGGTGACGAGCGAGTTGCGCAGTGCGTGCCCGCCGACGACGGCCCGCCTGGACAGCCCCTTGGCGCGGGCGGTACGGACGTAGTCGGCGGAGAGCGAGTCGAGCATCGCGGCGCGGGTCTGACGCATCACCACGGCGGCGAGTCCGGAGCCGAGGACGATCGCGGGCAGCACCATGCGGCGCAGATTGTCGATCGGGTCGGTGCCGAAGGGTACGTAACCGGAGGCGGCGAACACCGGGATGGCGATGGCGAATCCGAGGACCAGCACGATGCCGAGCCAGAACGTCGGGATGGAGAGCCCGATCAGCGCGATGACATTGGCGAGCCACTCCTCGGGCTTGCCGCGCCGCACGGCCGCGACGACTCCGGCGCCGATGCCGAGTACGACGGCGAGCAGCAGGGAGAGCGCGGCCAGTTCCAGCGTCACGGGCAGCGCCTGGCCGATGGCGTCGGCGACCGGGAGCCCGGTACGGGAGGAGGTGCCGAGGTCGCCGGTGAGGGCATGGCCGATGAACCGTCCGTACTGCACGACGATGTTGTCATTGAGGCCGTACGCCTCACGGATCGCGGCAAGCGCCTCGGGGCTGCGCTCCTCTCCGGCGAGGGCGAGTGCCGGGTCGCCGGGCAGGGCCCGGATACCGGCGAAGACCACGATGGAGACCAGGAAGAGCGTGATGAGGGACTGACGCAGACGCGTCAGCAGGTACTTCGTCATCGGGTGTACCCCGCAGTCTTGACCCGGATCAGTCCGTCGCCGTAGACACGGATGCCCGCGACGGACTTGGTGGCGACGACATAGTTCTTCTGCCGGTAGAGGTAGATCATGGTGTGGGCGTCCTGGACGCGCCGGGTGAGCTCGTTGTAGATCTCGGTGCGGCGGGCCGGGTCGGCGACGGTGCGGCCCTCGTCGATCAGCCGGTCGATCTCCGGGTCGCCGAGGCCGTAGGCGTTCATGGCGCCCGCGGTCTTCAGGAAGTTGGAGACGTTGCCGTCGGGGTCGAGCCGCCCGGACCAGCCGCTGGTGAAGACGTCGTAATGTCCCGCGTCGGTCTCCGACAGCATCGTGGCGTACTCGGTCGGCCGCAGCGAGAGGTCGAAGCCTGCCTCCTTGACCATGGCCTGGAGGACCTGTCCGACGCGCCCCTGCTCGGGGGTGGTGGAGGTCTTCAGCTCGATCTTCACCGGGGTCTTCACCCCGGCCTCCTTCAGCAGCTTCTTCGCCTTGGCCACGTCACGCTTGGGGCAGTCCTCCGGCTTGACGCCGGGGGCGATGGCGGACTGCGGGGATATCGGGCCGCAGGCCGGCTCGTACATGCCCTGGAAGACGACCTTGTTGAGGGTGTCGCGGTCGATGGCCAGCTCGAAGGCTTCGCGGACCCGTACGTCGCGGGCGATCGGGGTGTCGAGCTTCCCCGGCTTCTGACCGAGCCCCTTCACATTGCCGACGTTGAGGCCGATGCCCTGGTAGCCGAGCGAAGGCGAGTTGAAGAGCTGGAGCCCCGGCTCGGTCAGCGCGCTCTGCACGTCGATGGGGCCCATCTGGTCGCCGACCTGGAGGTCCCCGGAGCGCAGGTTGGCGAGCCGGACGTTGCCGTCGGGGATGGGCTTGTAGACGACCCCGTCGAGGTGGACCTTGTCCGCGTCGTAGTAGTTGGGGTCCTTCTTCAGCACGATCCGGTCGCCGCCGACCCGCTCGACGAACCGGAACGGCCCCACGCAGGACGGGTGGTTGGTGAAGTTCTTCCCGTACTTCTTGAGCGCGGTCGGCGACATCACCATCCCGGCCCGGTCGGCGAGCACACCGGTGAGCGGAACATAGGGCTGCTTGAGCTCCATCCGTACGGTGTACGGGCCGGTGGCCTCGATGGATTTGACCGGGGCGAGCTCGGTGCCGCGCGCGGAGCCGGGCAGATCGCGGTGGCGCAGCAGTGAGGTGACGACGGCCGAGGCGTCGAGCCGGGTGCCGTCGCTGAACTTCAGGTCGTGACGCACCTGCACGGTGACGGTGCGGCCGTCGGCCGAGGTGACGGGCAGCGCGGCGGCCAGCTGCGGCACGACGACGCCGTCCTCGTCGATGTCGTAGAGCTTCTCGCACATGCCCGCGAAGACCGTCCGGCCCACGAGGGTCTGGGCAAGCGTGGGGTCGAGTTTGTCCGGGTCGGAGTTGAGAGCAACGGTGAGTGTCCCGCCGTCGCGTACGGACCGTTCATCGGTTTTCCGCACACCGCCGACCTCGGTCGCCGAGGACTGCAGCGATGCGCAGCCCGAGGTGAGGGACACCAATGCAACTGCCACCAGGGCAACCGCTTTTCGGCGCACGAGGGCCTACCTCCCGCCAGGGGTGATCAAGGAATATCGCAGACCGTATTTCGCATACAGTCCGCAAGGCAAGAGGGGTTCCCACATAGCGGACGATTTTTATTGACGATCGGATAACGGCCGACCGAAAGGCGTTGATTCAGGACATCCAGCCTGAATCAATGCCTTCGGTGCGGATGTTCAGAACCAGTCGTCGCGCCTGGGCGGATCGCAGAGCTCGAAAACCACCTCGCCCGCATCCGGATCATCACCGGCAACCGGGCGCACCCGCGCACCGACCGTCACCTGGTGCGGTGCGGCACCCACGACACGGCAACGGAACACAAAGCCCTCGGGGAGCCGGACGAGGGACTCGTTGCGCGCCGCGTCCGTATAGCGATGCACGACGCCGGACCTCACCACGACGCCCAGACCGGCGCTGCATTCGGGCTTCAGATCACTTGATGCGCACACCGGACACAGCAGCCTCCGGAAGGAGGCCGTGCCGCACCAGCGGCACCGGTGGTAGTACAGGCCGGATTCCTCATGCACCGTCTGCACGGTGCCACTTGATGACTGGGACACGTTTCGACCCCCTGCGCTCGGCTCGGATGCGCCGCACCTGCGCGTCGGCGCGTCCGCACCATAGGGCACTGAGTGCCGAAAGGTAAAGACACTCAGTGCCACCATGAGATCGGCTCAGGTGTCAGCCCTGGCCGATGGCCGACTCGATCTGCTGCACGACGCGCCACATCGGGGCCCCCTTCGCGGCAACCACCACGACCACGTCACCGACGGCCGAGGCCTGGGACGCACCCCCCGCCACCGCACTCCCCCACACCTGGCGCACCAGCCCGAGGGCGTGATCCACCGCGGCCTCCGCGTCCCCCTCACCACCCGAACGCAGCCAGGTCCGCAACCCGTTGTTGTGCGCGGCGACCACGGATGCAGCGATCACCTCGGCCCGCAGCGCACCGTCCCCCGACTCGCCGTACCGGTCACGGAGATAGCCGGCCAGCGTCTGCTCGTAACGGCGTACGACGGACAGTTCGTAGGTGCGCAGCCCGGGCACCTCCCGGGTGAGCCGGTAGCGCTGGACGGAGAATTCGGGGTTGGCGGAGTACATGCGCAGCACGAGCCGGGCCGCGTCGCACACCGCGTCCACCGGCTCCGCGTCACCGACCGCCGCAAGAAACGCGGTCATGTCGGCGAGGCAGCGCTCGTGATCCGGGAAGACCGCGTCCTCCTTGGAGGGGAAGTACCGGAAGAACGACCGGCGCCCGACCCCGGCCCGCGCCACGATGTCGTCCACCGTGGTCTGCTCGAAGCCCCGCTCCAGGAAGAGCTGGAAGGCCGCCTCGGCGAGCACCTCCCGCATGGGGGCCCTCTTCGCTGGTCTGCGTGCGTCAGTCATGCGGGGAACGTAGCACCGGAGAGCCTTCTCTGGCACTGGGTTCCTTTACAGAGGGTACTGAGTGCCATATTGTCGTCGATACGAACCACACCCAGGTAGGAGAGCCGGCGTGAGCTTGAGGATCGTTGTCTGTGTGAAGTACGTGCCCGACGCCACCGGCGACCGGCACTTCGCCGATGACCTGACGCTG
>NZ_JBICXE010000043.1:0-52598 GCF_043200155.1 Streptomyces sp. NPDC048473 | reverse complement strand
CGGTACATGGCTCGGGCGACGGCCAGACGGCTGCGGACGTTCGCCCACTGGACCGCCTGGGCCTCGGCGAGCGCGGAGGAGCGGGTCAGGGCGCGTCCGCCTGCGTAGTAGCGCACGCCTTGCTCTCCCACCCAGGCGACGGCGGCGCCGGTCTCGCCGAGGACGCTCATCGCCTGGTGCGTGATGCGGGTACCGGGGCCCAGGAGCAGGGTGCCGATGGTCGCCGACGGAATGTGGGTGGTGCCGTCGGCATCCTCAGCGGTGATGGCGTTGGCGTCCCGGTGCACCGTGCAGCGCTCCAGGTAGATGAAGGAGAGCCGTTCGCCGGTGCGGGTGAGGTGGCGCGGGGTGAGGGCGGTGCGCTGGGAGACCGTTGTCACCGTTTCACCCCGTGCCGGTGAGCGGTGCCAGGGTGAGGAGGCCGCAGCCGTAGGCCTTCGCCTTGCCGATCCCCTGTGTGAGGGTGTGGCGCAGCGCGGCGGGGTCGGTCACTTCGAGGCGGCCGTCGAAGGTGACCGACACGAGGCTGACGGGCTTCCCGCGGGTGCCGTCGTTGCTGCGGGACTTGTCGAAGGACAGGCCGCGCTTGTCACGGACGGTCAGTTCGTACCGGTCTCCGGGGTGCTCGTGCTTCTTGAACGTCGTTCCGCCGGGCAGTAGGCGTTTGTTGTCCGGCTTCTCGAGGATGCGGAAGCCTCCGCGCTCCTGGCGGTCGAGGAGCCAGGCCATCTGATGTACGGGATTCAAGTGGGCGGTGCGCTTTCGCGGCTCGTCCGCCTTGCGGCGGATGTGGTGGACGGGGTTGGCGGTCAGCCGGAACGCCCACTTCTCCCCCGCGGCCAGACGGTCGAGGAACGGAGCGTACGACCTGGTCTGCCAGCCGGGGGTCTCCGGGTCGGTGGCCGCTGCGGGCCAGCCGGCCTGCTCGACGAGGTGGGTCAGGTCGGGCCGGGCGGGGCTGACGATGTACAGCAGCACCTCGGCCCGCGCGTTCTGGTCCAGGCGCCACAGCACCCGCGGTCCTTCGGGGCCGGCCGTGTCCGTGGGGAGCAGACCGGGAAACGACGCCATGACTGCCGCGTGGAGTACCTGGGGGGAGGAGAGCAGGCGGCGGGCGCCGGGGCGCGCGGTATTGAGACGGAAGCGGGTCAGGAGCATCAGGCGCTTTCCTTCAGGGCATCGAACGGATCATGCCGGGGATGCCGGGGCGCGGCATCCGGGTTGGGGATGTCCACCGTCCTGCTGACCACGGTGCGCAGAGCGTGCCGACGGTGTTCGGCGGCGAAACTGAGAGGCTGGTCGCGCTGGAAGTCCGTGTCGTGCTCGTCCTCGTTGGCCTCGCGCAGGACCATGAGGGTCACCGTGGCCTCGCCTTGCCGGCGGTACCAGGAAGCCGCCTGCCATTCCTCGTCCGTCAGTGCCTGGCCGAGTGAGACTCCGTCGTAGAGCCCGAGTTCCACCGGGAGGGCCGGTGGGCAGGAGCGGCGGCCCAGGAACGGCGGGTACACCGGTGCGCGCAGGGCGGCGTGCAGGGCGGCGAGGAGTGCCCTGTCGCCCTCGAGGGCTGCGACGAAGACTGCGTCGGCGAGGTAGAAGCGCTCGGACAGTGGCAAGGAGGTACCGGTGACGCCGTGGTGTGCGGTCTGGAAGTCCCGTACCCGGGTGCCCGGCTGGTCGATGCGTACGCCGAACCGCAGTGCGCCCAGGTCGGCCAGGGCCTCGTCGTCGCCGCGTTCGATGCCGGAGGCCGCGGCGAGCATGCCGATCACGCCGCTCTTGGTCGGCGCGGACTCGGTGGTGCGGCGGGTGAAACGGGCGGAGGCCCCCCAGGATTGCAGGGGGCCTGCCAGCCGCAGGGTGAGCACGCTCATTAGAGGACCATCCCTTCTGCAGCCCTCTTCAGTAGGGTTGTGACCTCTCGGTCCCGGTGGGTGCACGGCCAAGTGCGCGAGCCGTTCGACGGCCAGCATGAGTTACGCCGGCCCCGCCGGACCGAGGCCGTCTGATCGGCTTCAGGGACACGCCCCGCAGAGGGCCGATTAATGAGCTTCCGGCAGACGTCCTCACCACCGGGCAGGTGCTCCGTCGACGTCACAGGAGTACTTCTTTCGTGTTCATCGGATGGGACTGGGCGACCGAGACCCACGACGTCAGCGTCATGGACAACTCCGGCACCCGCGTGGACCGCTGGGAACTGACACACACCGAGCAAGGCATCGAGGCGACCCTCAAACGCCTTGCCCGGCACGGGAGTCCGGCCGACTTGCCGGTGGCGATCGAGACGACCCGAGGCCTGGTCGTGGACCGGCTGCTGGCCGCCGGCCACCCGGTGGTGCCTGTGCACCCGAACGCCTTCCACGCCATGCGCCCGCGCTGGGGAGCCTCCAAGGCCAAGACCGACGCCGGGGACAGCCACAAGCTCGCCGACTACCTGCGCGCCGACGGCCACCAGCTGCGACGGCTGACCCCGACCGACCCCAGGACCCTGGAACTGCAGGCCCTCACCCGCCAGCGCGCCGACCACGTCGAGGCCAAGATTGCCGCCGTCAACCAGCTCGACGCCCAGCTCGACCAGCTGTGGCCGGGCGGCAAGGCGGTCTTCGCCGACCGCGACAGCGACATCGCCCTGGACTTCCTCGACCGCTACCCGAGCCCGCAGGCTGCCGCCAAACTCACCCCCGCCAGGCTGGAAGCGTGGTGCAAACGGCGCGGTTACTCCGGCAAGCGCACCGGCAAGCAGCTCATCGAGCGCCTGCGCGCCGCCCCGGCCGCCGCCACCCGGCTCAGCGAGGCCACCGTCGCCACGCTCATCCGCGTCCAGGTCCAGCTCGTGCGGGCCATGCGCGCCACGATCCGCGAGTTGGACCGCGAGATCACCACCGCCGTCGAAGTACACCCCTACGCGCCGCTGCTGGTCTCCATGCCCCGCATCGGGAAGGTCAACCTCGGCCAGATCATCGGTGAGATCGGCCCGATCCTCGAACGCGCCGAGTCCTGCGAGCAGTTCATCGCCGAGACCGGAGTCGTCCCCGTCACCCGGGCCTCCGGGAAGTCCCACGCCGTGACCTTCCGTTTTGCGACGAACCGGAGAGCCCGTGTCGCGATCACGACCTTCGCGGACAACAGCCGCCACGGCAGCCAGTGGGCCGCGAAGATCTACACCGACGCGCGGGCCCGCAAGAAGCGCCACCCCCACGCCACCCGTATCCTCGCCCGCGCCTGGCTCCGCGTGATCTGGGCCTGCTGGCGTGACGGAGCCTGCTACGACCCCGGGATTCATCAGACCAACGGGAAGATCAACACAGCCGACGACACCCTCTTGGCGGCATAGAGGTTGACTCAGGGAACTCATGCGGGCTTCTCCAGGCGCTCGGCGACGGCCTGGCCGATCGAGGTGACGAGCTCGGTGATGTTCGCCGATTCGGTTCCGATGCCGGCGAGCTTCTGTGTGTTCGGGCCGACACGGAGCACCCACGTGAGTGTGGAGTCCTCGTCTCCGTACGCCCGCTCGATGTCGGGGATGTACTCCGCCAGGCGCGCGGACGCCTCGGATACATGGCCGCCCTGGTCGCCGCGGACGGGCTCTTCGAACGCGGCGACGAAACTGATGGGGCGGGTGGTGCGGAGCTTGACGATCACGGCGTCAGGCAGTGTGTGGTGACCGAAGGTGTTGATCTTTCCGGTCGGCAGCGACTCGGTGAAGCCCTGGACGAAGGCTTCGACGGCGCGGCGCACCGGGGTGGTGCATGACTCGTCGTCGCGCAGTCCCTCGCCGAGGTTGGCGGCAAGCTGATGGACGCCGAGGGCTGCGTAGCGGTAGAGGGTTGCTGAGTTGAAGTCGACAGTGCCGATCATTCCGGCGCCCGGTTCCGCATCGTTGTTGCGGTCGTCGACGGCCGTGTAGTAGTCGGACTCGTTCTCGACGCGGTGGACGCTGATGGCATGGGCAACCTGGACCGCGGCATCGACGTTGATGTCGGCGGAGTCCGCGACCATACGGCCGAACAGTGCGATATCCACGGAGTGGCGGGTGTCGGCGATCTGCTTGGCCCGGGCCTTGTTGTCCTTGTCCTTCAAGAACGCCTTGATGTCGGCGGCGCCCTCGACGGCGAGACGGGCGAGTCCGTCGAGCTGGCGGGCGCTGAGGAACATGAGGTACTTGGACTGGGGCGCCACCTCTGCCGCACCGTCCTCGCCGGCTCCCTCCTTCGCAGAGCTCTTGCGCTTGGGTACCTCGATCTTCAAGCCCGTGGCGACGATGACCTCGGCTGCCAGCTTCAGCGCGTCGGCCTCCGCCAGTGAGGGGTCGACGTCGCAGATGTGGTCGGCCAGGACCTCGACGACCTTCTTGGTCCGCACGCCCAGTTCGCTCGGGTCCAGGAGACTCTCGGCCTTGAAGTAGTCCCGGGTGGCCTTCTTCCACGCCTGGCTGGAGACACGGGCCCGCGGCACTCCGCCGTACACTGCGGTTTTCGGAACACCGGTGTCGTCCCGGTTCAGGTTGCTGGGCGGGACGGTCTGCAGGGCGTGCACGTCGAGGTAGAAGCGGTTCACGAGGCGTCCTTGTCGGTGTGGGTCGTGTCAGGGGCAACAGCGGTGTCTGTGTTCGTGGCCGGGGCGTCGGCGGGCGTCTGTCCCTCGGCGTTCTGGTCCTCTTCGTGCCAGGCGTGGAACGACCGGCCCCATTCCCTGCGTACGTCGTCCGGACCGCCGGGCTGTTGCCAGCGGTAGAGCTGTCCGGCGAGCAGCGCGTAGTCGAGCGGGAACTGGTCGCGGCGCAGCAACAGGACGATGTCTCGCAGGCGCTGGGCGAGGGCGGTCAGATCCGGAGCTGTGCCGGCGCGGACCAGGCGTTTGCGCAGGGGTTCGTCGATCTCGCCCGGCTTCATCATGCGGCGCACGGCGGCGCCTACTCCGCGTGGCTTTCCGCGGCTGCCGCTCTGGTGCATCTTGGCTTCGCGTCGGGACTGCTGGTGCAGGGCCCACAAGGTGAGGGCCACGTGCAGGGCGTCTTCGGCGCAGACCAGTTCCCTCTCGCTCAACGTCTGGGCACCGTTGTGCGGTTCGTGCAGCGGTGTGACGTCGACGAGATTCCACAGGTCGGGGAGTTGTCCGGCTTCACGGCCCGCACCTCTGCGGAGCCTGGCGAGGGCTGCCACGGCCTTCGCTTCGTCAGCCTGATATCCGCGCTGGAGCGCGGTGATGCGGTCGCCGGCGAGCTGTTCGACGCGCTGGCGGACGGTGGGCGGAGCGGTGGCGGTCGTCATGCGTGCACCTTCGTGGCGGTCTCGGTCACCGGGGCGCTGCCCGCGCCCGGCGGCTGGTCGGGAAGATTCGGGTGGCCCAGGCACCTGTCCAGGCGGGATCGGAACCACTTGCCCGCGAGAGCGGAGTTGAGCCATTCGGTGCCGTTCTTGACCGGGATGGTCCGGCCTTGCCAGGCGGCGTCTCCGGCCTCGGTGATGAGCTGGTCGCCGAGCCTGCGCACGATCCGGTGCACCCGGCGCTGCCATTCGGCGCGCTGCTCGTACGGGTCCCCGTGTCCGTCCAGGCCGGCCAGCCACGTGCGGTACGGAGTGTCGAGCGCGGCGAAACCGAGATCGCGTGCCGTGGCACCGGGTCCTTCGGTCTGGGTGCCGGCAGCGCGGGCGAGGTCCGTGGCGAGGTCGCCGAGTGCCTTGACGGCGTCGTCGGCGTCGGTGACGGCTCCGACGGCCTGTTCGGCGAACTCGCGGTTGTGCTGGTGGAGCAGGACCACCGCGATGGAGATGTGGTCGTCGACGACTTCGTCGATGACGGACTGCTGCGTGCCGTACTGGGCGCCGACGATCCGGGCCCGGACGAGGAAGCCCTGCTCCAGCTCGCGATCCGTTACCAGACGCGCGATCCATTCGAGGACCCTGGGCCGCAGATGGTTCGCGGCTTCCGCGCTCTGGGACGCCTCGGCCCGGTCGGCGATCAGAGAGGCGATCCCCCGCCACGCCAAACGGGCCGGGTCGTGTTCGCGGGGCATGTAGACCAGGGGTTCGCCATGTTTCTTCTCCTGCGCCGTACTGCGCCGCCAGGCGGTCATCGGCTCGAAGCCGTGCTTGTTGCGCGCGGGGAGCGGGTCGCCGTAGCCGAGGACCACGCCGTGTACGCCGTCGGCGTCGGCGTGCAGGAGCAGGCGCCGCGACTGCCAGGTGTACAGGTCACGTACGCCCGTGGGTGGACGCTTCGGACTTTCGCCCGGCCCGCACGCCTCGCGCCGCCAGGCAGGAAGGTCGTCGTGGCCGTCGGAACTCAGGCCGGGGGTGTCGGCAGGAGCCACGAGGTTGAGCAGGAGGGTTTCCCGCAGTGTGTGCCCCTCTGCGAAGACTCCTCCGAGGTTGCCGGCCCAGCCGACTCCGAGCGGGTACACCTTGCCGCCCTTGACCCGGCTGTCGCCCGCGACGCCGGTCTTGATGCCGGAGGTGTCGTAGGCGTGTGTGTGGACGACCCAGCGGGCGGCCTCGGCGAACGTGAGCCGGTCGACGGCGGGCATCCTCGAGCTGAAGAAGGGCTCGCCGTTGGGGACATCGGCCACGATGCGATTGAGCGGGAAGACCTCGTTCTTCGCCGTGTGCAGCCCGGCGACCTGGAAGAACGGTGCATGGGCATCGAGCAGGTCGAACCGGCCGCGGTGGTCGTCGAGATAGGCGGCCAGGGGCGCGAAGCAGTCCTCGTCCGCCCATAAGTCTGCCCAGTGCTCGGCGTCTCGCGGTCCGTCGAGCGCGTCGTGGGCCAGGGCGAGCAGCAGGCGTACCAGGGCGAATTCCTGAGTGGGCAGGTCCCCGACGAGCCGGCGCAGGGCGCCGGCCTGCTCGAACACTTCACGCAGCGAGAGCTCGTCCTGGGCGCCGTTCAGTCTCAGCACCGGAACCCAGGGCTGAGTGGTCAGGTCGAACGACAGCACACCCGCTGTCTCTTCACTTGTTTCAGGCACTGGTTACCTCAAGACCGTCGCGCTCGCTGTACCGGAGTGAAAACCCTGCCAGACGGGTCTGACAATCCTCATCGAGCGCAAGAATCAGCTGGCCAGAGAGCCAGTGACTGTCCTTCACCTGCCAGGCGGGCACGTAGAGTTCCTCAAGCTCCTCGATCGCGCGGTCCATGACTTCGGCGTACGAGAATTGGATCGGCAGCCTCAGTCCGCAGCTTGCCGCGGCCCGTGCCGTTCTCGGCGGCGGCACCTGGTCCCGGGGCAGTTCCAGTCCCGCGAGCCGGTGGCCGTGGCGGTCCTGTGCCAGCCAGGGCACCGTCGCCAGCGATCCGTCGGCGCGCTGCTGCACGACGACAACTTCCAGACTTTCCCTGCTGTCGCGGACCTGGGCCCGCCCGGTCCTGGTGTCGTCCGCGTCGCCCACCCCCGCCGCCACCCACCCGAACAGCGGCCTGCCGTGCCTCCCGGCCTCCTCCAGCCGGAATACAGCGGCCCGCTCGGCCTGGTCGGCGCGGTGCCGCTCGTACCGTTCGAAGGCCTCGGTGATCGCTGGTATCCAGCTCTCCGGGCCTGCAGGGACGTCGGCGTATGCCGTCTGCACGAGCGGACTGATGTCGCCGGGCAGCCGTACCGGTCGGCTCGGCCCTTCCTCGAAGTGGGGCAGGAGCGCGGCCGCGGACCGCAGGAGCGCGTACGCCCCGTACACGGCGACCGAACCCCGCACCGGCGCCGGCACGTCGGCCTTCCAGTCGACACCGGTGACCAGACAGCGCGCCTGGCGCAGCCGCTTGGGACGTTCGTGCTGCCCCTCGCCCCGCTGATGCCGGTGGAGACGACCCATGCGCTGGAGCAGCAGGTCGACCGGGCAGAGGTCGGTGACGAGCACGTCGAAGTCGACGTCGAGGGACTGCTCGGCCACCTGGCTGGCCACGACGATGTGCGGCCCTGCGGGGCGGTCTTTCGCTTTGCCGGGTGGTCCGAAGCGTTTGAGGAGATCTGCGTCCTTCGCTGCCCTGTCGACGTCGATGAAACAAGAGTGGGCAACCGTAACGTTCTCGTCGCCGAACCTGGCCCTGAGCGCTTGCGCGGTCTCCAGCACCCGCTTGACCGTGTTGCGTACGACCAGTACGCAGCCGCCGCCGTCCAGCTCGTCGGTGAGCCGGCCGACGAGGACTTCCAGGTCGTCATCGATCCGCTCCAGGACGACGTCCGTGCCCCGGGCAGAGGCTTCAGGACTCCTCAGGACCGGCTTCCCGCCATGTGCCACGGCGGTCAGCAGAGGATAGGCGCGGGCCTTGCCCACAGCCTCGAAGTCCGTGGCACTGCGGGCTGCTTCGGCTTTGCCGCCCGCGTACGCCTCAACGAGCTCGCGGCGCCTGCCGGCGGGCAGGGTCGCGGACAGCACCACCACAGGCACCCGGTACGCGCCGAGCCACGACAGCACACGGTCGAGGTAGACGCTCATGTACGTGTCGTAGGCATGCGCCTCGTCGATGACGACGACTTTGCCAGCAACCGCAAGGTGACGCATCGCCAGATGGCGGCTCTTGAGCCCGGCGAACAGCAACTGATCGACGGTTCCCGCAACGAACGAGGACAGCATCGCCTTCTTGCGGCCACGCAGCCAGGCGTGTGCGACGAGCTCGGCGGGAGCGGCCCGTGTCGTGTCCGAGGGACGCCACTGCGCCTCCTCGGACGCGTCCACGTCGACAGCGACAATCCGATGGCCGCTCTCCCGCATCAGGTCGGCGAAGTCCTCGTTCAACGCGGCCTTCGAGTGGGCGAGCAGGACCGAGTACCGGGCGTCTTCGGCTCCGGGCAGCCGCTTGAGCCAGTCCAAGAGGCGGGGGAACATCGCATTGCCGGTGGCCATGGTCGGCAACGCGAAGAACACACCGCCCGCACCCGAGCGGGCAGCGAAGATCTCGGCGACCGCGAGGGCGGCCTCGGTCTTCCCCTCCCCCATCGGCGCCTCAATCACCATCAACCCCGGCTCGTCCATCGCCCGGGCCAGTTCGACGGCAGCTTCCTGCACCGGCCGAACCTTCGCGCCTGCCGGCAGACCAAAGCGGGACTCGAACAGTTCCTGAGCGTCGCCTGCGGGCTCCTCCGGGCACCAGGGCGCCGGAAGGTCCAGCCCGCGCCAGGCCGCGGCCACACGCTCCTCGCTGCTGCGGGCGACGTCCTGCGGGAAGTAGGGGAAGAGGTCGGCGTTGCTGGCGACCCAGTCGGCGACGATCACCAGTGCCGTGAGCAGCACCTGCACCGGCTGCGGCAGTTTCACCGACCGCCACTCATCCAGCCGGTCCCGTACGCCGTACTCGTCGGCGCACGCATCGAGCAGCACGTCCTGCACCCGCCGCCACTCGGCTCGGCTCGGCCCCGGGGAACGCAGCAGGTGCCCATGCTTGTGCAGGGCGGCGATCTGCCCGTGCTCCGGAGGCACCCCGTGGTGCCCTCCCACAACGACCGTGAACTGCCCGGTCTGCTTCACCGTCCAGCCGTGCCGCTCCTGCAGCCACTCCCCCAGCAACGCCTGCCCGGCCAGCCCATGCGGCGCGATCCTGCGGTCCGGTCCGATAGCTCGCGCCGAGCGCATCTCCAGCCCCTGCGCATGCATAACGTTCGCAAGCTGGTCGACCTGACAGGCGAACGCGGGCGTCGCCTTCCCGATGTCGTGCACCCCCGCCAGCCACACACCGAGCCGCCGCGCGTCCTGCTCACCGCCGGGCAGCGCCGAGGCAATCAACCTCCGTACGCTCGCGGGCAGCCACGCGTCCCACAACAGGCCGGCGACAGCGGCGCTGTCCTCCATGTGCCGCCACAGCGGCAGCCACCCATCGGAATCCCTGTCGTGCTTCGCCCACACCGTCAGAACCGGCCCGTCAAGCCTGCCCCGCAGGCCCGAGCGGGGTTCTCCCTTACCCGTCATGAAAGATGAATACAGGCAATTAGTGCTGCAGGGTGCCTATATGGCGAAGATTCAAGAAATCGCCTTCTGATCCCTGCGTAGTTCCGTGAAAGCAGGCGAGCAGGCTCTAGAATGATCGCTTTGCACTGCCATCGCCTGACGCCGAGCGGATAAGCCGAGGCCGTTATGCCTGTTTTGCCAGACTCGGTGAAAGTATGGGAAAACTACGTGCCCCCGCGATAAAGCCGCAGGTCGCGCAGTCTGCTCCCCGCACCCGCGGGGATGGTCCCGTCGAGCGCGTCAGGATCTTGTACTGGATTTCCTGCTCCCCGCACCCGCGGGGATGGTCCCATCGACCGGATCAACAGGGAGCGGCAGGAGCGCTGCTCCCCGCACCCGCGGGGATGGTCCCGCGCACGCGTCAAGGAACTCGCCGCCCACGCGCTGCTCCCCGCACCCGCGGGGATGGTCCCCCTTCGATCGGGTGAATGCGTGGTGGTGCGAGCTGCTCCCCGCACCCGCGGGGATGGTCCTCGTGGGATCTGGTCTGGGGCGCCGACGTCATGCTGCTCCCCGCACCCGCGGGGATGGTCCCGGGTCCGGATGATGATCCGCGCCCAGTCACCCCTGCTCCCCGCACCCGCGGGGATGGTCCCGGGGTTGCCCGGATGAACTGATACGCGGTGATCTGCTCCCCGCACCCGCGGGGATGGTCCCCTGGCCAACGATGTGTGGCACCACCTCGTCTACTGCTCCCCGCACCCGCGGGGATGGTCCCCGGCGGTGTCCGTCGACGATCCGCAGTCCCTTCTGCTCCCCGCACCCGCGGGGATGGTCCCCCGCTCGGTATGCACCAGGGCCAGGCGGCACACTGCTCCCCGCACCCGCGGGGATGGTCCCATCCTCCTGTCCGCTGTCGGCGTGGGTACTTTCTGCTCCCCGCACCCGCGGGGATGGTCCCGCACACGGCTACACGGACCTGGTGAGCAGGGGCTGCTCCCCGCACCCGCGGGGATGGTCCCGTCGGCCATCATCGCGACGGGTACGAGTGCGACTGCTCCCCGCACCCGCGGGGATGGTCCCGGCCAGGACGTCGCCGCACAGATCCTCTGGCTCTGCTCCCCGCACCCGCGGGGATGGTCCCTGGGGCGCCGACACCCTGCCCGGCGGCAACCTCTGCTCCCCGCACCCGCGGGGATGGTCCCTGCTCCGTGACGCGGTCGCCCGAGGCGAAGTCCTGCTCCCCGCACCCGCGGGGATGGTCCCAGGAGGTTCGGACACTGGCCCTGTGGACAGGGCTGCTCCCCGCACCCGCGGGGATGGTCCCAGGAGGTTCGGACACTGGCCCTGTGGACAGGGCTGCTCCCCGCACCCGCGGGGATGGTCCCTCCTGGCTAGCCTGCCCATTCACGTACAAGGGCTGCTCCCCGCACCCGCGGGGATGGTCCCGCAGCAGAAGCGAGCTCCGACTTGCCGCCCTGCTGCTCCCCGCACCCGCGGGGATGGTCCCGACGGCCCGTCCGTCGCGGCCGGGCTCGCCCGCTGCTCCCCGCACCCGCGGGGATGGTCCCTGGCGCAGGACCTCGCGCCGCTCGGCTACGAGCTGCTCCCCGCACCCGCGGGGATGGTCCCTCCAGCTCGCCCAGGGCGACACCGCCCGCGCCCTGCTCCCCGCACCCGCGGGGATGGTCCTCACCCCAAGGCGACCAACCTGAACGGTTTGGTCTGCTCCCCGCACCCGCGGGGATGGTCCCTTGGCGGCGTCACCGGACTTCATCAAAGGATCCTGCTCCCCGCACCCGCGGGGATGGTCCCGTGGCGGACGTCGCCGCGTACGGGCTGACCGTCTGCTCCCCGCACCCGCGGGGATGGTCCCCGCCGCGACCGGCATCGGCCAAGCCCTCGTCTCTGCTCCCCGCACCCGCGGGGATGGTCCCGACTTCGGGAGTCGCACGCTCGCGCGAATGTCCTGCTCCCCGCACCCGCGGGGATGGTCCCGCGGTCGAGGTCGGGTACGTCAAACTCGTGTCCTGCTCCCCGCACCCGCGGGGATGGTCCCTGCTCGTTCTGCTCCCCGCGCCCAAAGTGATGGACGCGCCCAACCGATGAACTGCCCAAATTTCGCGAACGATGATCCGTCAGTGTGGCTCTCGCGCTAGTCTCTGCTCGTCGACCACACCATGGATCCACATGGTCTCCAACTGTTTGGAGCGCAAGTGAGAGCAGAGCAACCAACTACCGTTCAAGATTTATGCGCTTCGGGCAGATCGGCGCACTGCCGCCTGCATCTAGCCCGCGCCGTCACCGTTAGCTCCATCGCCACGCTCGGGTCGCTCCTCATACTCGCAGGACTGCCTCTGCTCAAGGTGGCCCAACTGCTCAGCCTGTGCATCCTTCTGGGCACAGTGGTGCCGTTGGGTGGCGGGCGCAGGAGTCGTCTCGTTCGAACCATCACCCAAGGCATACTCAGCTCTGGCAAGTGATGTCCGAACATCTCCCCGCACCCGCGGGGATGGCCCCGATGAGCCGTCAGTGCATGCTCTGCTCCCCGCACCCGCGGGGATGGCCTCTCTCATTTAAGGAGGCTCCGCGGCTTCGATCCCGGTAAGCCGCTCCTCGCACCCGCGAGGATCTCCAGACAGGGCCGGTTTGGCGCCGCCCCGCACGGTCCTGCCCGCGAGCCGCATTCCCGTCGGTCTACGGGCCGAGGTCGTCGACGGGAGCATCGTTCGGCTGAGCGGGCCTTCATGCCGCGTCACCGTCTCGGCGCAGGGCAGGAGCGTCGACGCCACAGTCCGCGCGGGCCGCGCGACCACGGTCACCGTGCCTCGTGCCAGGGCGTACCCCCTCGCCGACCTGGCACTCGGCCGCACCGCCTTCCCGACCGCGCCGCTTCCGCCCGGCATGACGGACCCACAGGCCGCGGTCGACGGAGACGAGGCGACACATGGACCGCCGGTCCCGACGGCCGCATGGTCGTCGACCTGGGCGCCGCACAGCGCATCAGCGAGATCCGCGCCCAGTGGCGAGGCAGCCGCATCCCGGCCTCACAGGTGGAGTTCAGCCTGGACGGCCGTACATACATCGACGCGGCACGGCTGCCGGCGGGCGGAGCCCTGCGCACCGACCGCACGGCGCGCTACGTGGCGCTCCGGGTCATCTCCTCGGCCGGAGGCTCCGCCGCCCTGACCGCCTTCACCGTCACGTCGTGATGCCCGGCTGCCGACGGAATGCGTTGTTCGTGCCAGTTTGTACGTCATCTTCAAGCGCCGAGATTGGCTCTGAGTCCAAGATGGCCCGCTGGGGCAGAGGTGCGCGGTATGCGACCGAGTCGCAGACGTACGAGTCCGTGGCCGTCGCCTTCCGGGCCGCACAGTCCGCGTACACCTCCTGGGAGGAGTTCTCCGACGGGCACGGCCTCGGTCGCTGCCTTCACTTCGACGAGGAGGAATTCGGCCCCTGGTGGACCACGGTGCTGGACGCACACCGGGCACTGACCACGGATCCAGGGAGCCCTTGGCGGACGCCGCCCTTCCTCGCGCACCCTTCCCGGCGAACGAGGCCCGGTCAGGTCGACGGACCGACGTTCGGGTTCTTCGACCGGGTCCGCCATGGACCAGCGGCGCGGTGCTCATGTCAGGACGGCGGGCTCCCAGGCCCGGTCGACCACCCGCACCAGCCCCAGGTCGGTCAGCTTCACCTGCGGGGAGACCGGGAGAGTCATGGTCGAAATGGACATGAATGCGTTCCGGTGCACCCAGCCCCAGCGGTGCAGGGCGTCGCGGATCGCGGCCGCGCCGTGGGACACCTCCTCAGCGGGACGGTCGGACAGGACCCCGGCCACCGGCAGCGGCAGGTGCACCGGCTGATCGCCCGTGGCGATCACGCAGATCCCACCGTGTGAGGCGATGACACGGTTGGCGGCCTCTTGCAGCGCTGCGGACGTAGTGGCGGTCACCGTCAGGTTGTGGCTGTCGTGCGCGTACGTGGTGGCAACCGCTCCGTCGGACAGCTCGAAGCCGACCACCGGAGCCATCGTGCGCCGCCCGCTGCGGTGGTGGCGTTCGAACACCGCCAGTACTGCGGTGCGACCCTCCCATTGCACGACGCCGTCCCGCACCGGAAGGACGACCTCGGCGGGCTCGGTGAACGTGTCCACCGGATTGACCCGCAGGGCCCGGAAGACGTGCTCGCCGTCCGGCAGGTCCACCGTCCAGGCGCAGCCGTCCGCGTCCAGCGGGTCGAGGTGGACGGAGTCGGCGAAGGGGTTGCCGGACAGGTGCGCGGGTGCGCTCTCCTTGACCGGCTCGCCCCCGCAGACGACCATGACCGGCGTGAAGTCGGCCAGGTCGCGCAGCAGCACCAGATCCGCGCGCCGTCCGGGGGCCACCACTCCGCGGTCGTCCAGGCCGAGGCGGCGGGCCGGGTGCAGGGTCAGCGCGCGGAGCACCGTCAACGGGTCCATACCGGCACCGACGGCGACCCGCGCGATGTGGTCGAGGTGGCCGCGCTCGACGATGGCGTCCGCCGCGAGGTCATCGGTGACCAGGCAGAAGTCCGGCTGCACCGGCAGCGTGGCGAGTCTGCTCACCAACTCCGGGGTGAGGCACTTCTCCTGCAGCATCAGCAGCATGCCGAGCCGGGCCTTCTCGACCGCGACCTCCGGGGAGTTCTTGGTGTGGTCGGAGTCGATGCCCGCCCACAGGTACTCGCCCAGGTCGTCGCCGGAGAGATTGGGGCAGTGCCCGTCCAGCCGTACGCCTTTGGCACGCGCCGCTGCGACGATCTCGCGCATCCGGCGGCTGCCGTCGACGACGGCCCTGTAGTCCATCACCTCGCCGAGCGTGGTGACACCCTCCCAGTCCAGCATGTCGGCGATGTCGGCGGCGCTGAGCGCGGCACCCGCCGTCTCGAAGCCCTCCAGGGCCGGTACGCACGAGGGCACAGCCCAGTACATGGACTGCTGGGCGCCGCGGCCCTGTTCGATCATCCAGGCCATGGCCTCGCGCCCGGCGACGTTGACGATCTCGTGTGGGTCGGCGAGCACCGTCGTGGTGCCGCGGGGCAGCGTGATCCGCGCGAACTCGCGCGGTGCGAGCAGCGAGCTCTCGATGTGCATGTGCGCGTCGACATAACCGGGCGCCACCAAGAGGCCATCGGCGTCGATGACTTGGCCGGCGTCGATCTGTGTGCCGGGGCGCAACAGGGCGCGGATCAGGTCGCCGGTGATGGCGACATCGGCAGCGGTCTGTTCCCCGGTGTGTACGGAGACCACGCGGGCTCCGCGGATGAGCAGGTCGCAGTGGCTGGGCGCAGGCATCGACGGTTCTCTCGTTCGGTCGTCGGCTTCGGTGGTGAGCGTCGGTCGTCGGGTTCGGTTCAGCAGGGTCAGCAGACGTGTCAGTGTCAGCGGATCGCGGAGGAGGCCCGATATCAGCCTCAGCGAATGGGCTCGTGGGCGTCGGCGCCGTAGTGGCGCAGCAGGCGGGAGACGAGGAAGGCACGGAAGGCATCGGTGTCGACGCCGGTGGCCACCTTGGCGTTGTGCGGCAGCCCGGTGCGTCCGTGCACATCGGCGATCAACTTGCCGCGGGAGAACTCGCCGCCGCACTCCACCGTCACCCAGGCGTCGGTCCACTCGATCAGGTCGGCGCGTACCGTGGCGGCCACTGCCAGAGCGTCGTGGACCGCGCAGGCGGCGACGCCGTGGCGCTGCTCGTACCGGGTGGCGAGGTGGTCGAGCATCCGGCCTGCCGCACCGGTGGCAGGCGCGCCGTCGGCCAGCAGCTGTTCGATGTCGGACCGGGTCGTCAGCGCCTTGCGGGTCACGTCGAGCCCGACGATCCGCAGCGGCACCCCGGCCTCGGTCACGAACCGGGCGGCCTCGGGGTCGGCGAAGAAGTTGAACTCGGCCGACGGCGTGACATTGCCCGGTGCGAAGGCCGCTCCGCCCATCAGCACGATCTCCTTGATCGACGAGGCGGCCTCCGGGTGGGCGTGCAGCAGCGCGGCGATGTTGGTGAGCGGCGCTGTGGCGATCACGGTGGTTCCCGCGGGCCCTCGGTCCCGCAGCTGCGCGGCCAGCCATGCGACGGCGTGCGCCGGGTGCGGCGTACGCGCCGACGGAGGGAGATGTACGCCACCGAGCCCGCCCGCGCCGTGCACGGGCTCGTCCGGGATGCGAACGGCACGGGCGATCGGCCCCGCATGCCCGCGTACCACGGGCACCTGCGTGTCCACACCGATCAGATCGCACAGCCGCAGCGCGTTGTCGACGACCTGCCCGATCCCGACGTTCCCGGCGACGGTGGTGATGCCGGTGACATCGAGCTCGGGCGATGCGAAGGCCAGCAGCAGTGCGACGGCGTCGTCGATACCGGGGTCGCAGTCGATGACGACCGGCTGCGGGCGTGTCACCCGGACACCTCGCGCTGGAAGCGGTCGACCCACTCGTCGTTGTTCTTCACGGCCAGCGTCAGATCGGGGATGGTGAAGCCGGCCGCCGTGGGGTCGGTCGCCGCGTCGCCCACCACGTCGGTGATCTCCGCGGGAATCTTGGCGTCCTTGTTGACGGGCTTGTCGTGGAAAGTCGCTGCGGCCTTCTCCTGGACCTTCGCCGACAGCAGGTAGTTGATGAACTTCTCCGCGCCCGCCTTGTTGTGCGCGCCCTTCACCAGCTGCGCGGTGTTGGAGACCACGTACCGGCCCTTGTCGAGGGGCGCCCAGGCGATCGGCTTGCCCGCCTTGACCGGGTCGATGGCGAACAGGTCGAGCGCCGGGGCCATCTCCACCTCGCCGCGGTCGAGCAGGCTGACGAGTTCGGTGCTGCGGCTGAAGTACTTCAGTACGTTCGGGGAGTTGGCGGCGAGCTGCTTGAACGCCGTGTCGGTGTCCTCGGGGCCCGAGCCGTAGGTGGCCGCGGTGGCGTAGAGGAAGGGCACTCCGGCGCTGGTCGAGATGTCGGGGATGGCGATCTTGCCCTTGTACTCGGCCTTCCAGAGGTCCTTGATGCCGGGCGCCTTGTGGACCTTGTCGGTGCGGTAGAGCATGCCGAGCAGCTGGTACGTGTACGCGGGTGCGTAGCCGTCCTTGTCCTTGGCGAAGTCGTGGATCTTCTTGAGGTTGGGGACGGCCGACGGGTCGATCTTGTCGAACAGTCCCTGCTCACGGCCCCGCTGGGCGAACAGGTCGGAGATCATGGCGACGTCGACCGTCGGGCTGCTGCGGTTGATCTTGAGCTTGGTGAGCCGCTCGGCGTTGTCGCCGCTCTCGACCTGGACGTCGATGCCGGTCTCCTTCTCGAACGGCTTGACGATGTTCTTCTCGAACAGGTCGGCGCCGAAGCCGAAGGTGGAGACGGTCAGCTTCTTGGGGTTCTGCTCCCCCGCGGCCGATCCGGCGCAGCCGGCCAGCGGGAGGACCAGCAGGGTGGCGGCGGTGGTGGTGGCGAGTCGTCTCATGAGGTGGGCAGCTCCTGCTTCGTCCGGGGGAGGTCGATGGTGTGCGCGGCGGGGAGATGGAGACGCACCTGCCGGCCGGTGTGCAGCTCGAAGTCGCTGCTGGTGGCCAGGACGGTGCGGCCCTGGGATACGGCGGTGACGACGCAGTCGGTGCCGCGGAACCGTACGGCGGTGAGCACGGCGTCGACCGTGGTGCCGCCGGAGGGTGTGGGGGACTCGGGGGTGAGTACCTCGACGTGCTCCGGCCGGATGGTGACCGTACGGCCGTCCGG
Organism: Streptomyces sp. NPDC048473; assembly: GCF_043200155.1. Classification (NCBI taxonomy): domain Bacteria; kingdom Bacillati; phylum Actinomycetota; class Actinomycetes; order Kitasatosporales; family Streptomycetaceae; genus Streptomyces; species Streptomyces sp. NPDC048473. Next base: position 34,994 of record NZ_JBICXE010000043.1, on the reverse strand, counting down.
CAGCTCGACGAAGTTCTCGTAACCGAGGAATTCGGCGACGAAGCGGTTGGCAGGGGCGCGGAACACCTTCCGCGGGGCGCCCTGTTGGGCGACCGTGCCCTGATCGAGGATGACCATGTTGTCGGCGAGCTCCAGGGCCTCCTCCTGGTCGTGGGTGACCAGGATCGCGGTGAGCCCGGTCTCCTTCTGGATACGGGCGAGTTCCTGGCGCATCTGGATGCGCAGCCGCGCGTCGAGGTTGGACAGGGGCTCGTCGAGGAGGAGTACCGATGGGCGTACGGCGATGGCGCGGGCCAGTGCGATGCGCTGCTGCTGGCCGCCGGACAGCTGCTTGGGCTTGCGGCCGGCGAGGTGGGACAGGCCGACCAGCTCCAGCGCCTCGCCCGTCCGGGTGCGCAGCTCGCCGTCCGGGATGCCCCGCATCTTCAGTCCGAAGGCGACGTTCTTCTCCACGGTCATGTGCGGGAAGAGCGCGTACGACTGGAAGACCATGCCGATGTTGCGGCGCTCCGGGGGGAGCCTGGTGGCGTCCTCACCCTCCAGCAGAATGCGGCCCGCGGTGGGCTCCAGGAATCCGGCGATCATGCGCAAGGTGGTGGTCTTGCCGCAGCCGCTGGGGCCGAGCAGCGCGGTGAACTCCCCGCGGCGTACGGTCAGATAGAGCTCGCGTACCGCTGCCGTGCCCGCGAACTCCCGCGAGACGGCGTCGAGTTGAACCACTGGCGTCATCGTCGTGTTCCTGTCGTTGCGTACTGTGCTCACCGGCTGAAAACCTTGTTGAATCCGACGAGGCGCTCCGTCAGCAGGGCCGCGCCGACCGTGGCGGCGAGCAGGAGTGTGCTCACCGCGGCCACCATGGGGTCGTAGGAGAACTGGACGTAATTGAGCATCTCGACGGGCAGCGTGGAGATCCCAGGCCCCTTGAGCAGCAGTGACAGCGGGACGTTGTTGAAGGAGGTCAGGAAGGACAGCACGGCCGCCGATACGATGCCGGGCGCCATCACCGGCAGCGTGATCGCGAAGAACGTCCGCAGGGGTCCGGCGCCGAGGCCCCGGGCGGCCTCTTCCAGCGCGGGGTCCGACAGGGCGAGCGAGGCGCCCGTGACACGTACCGCGTAGGGCAGCAGCAGGACAGTGTGGCCGATCAGCAGCGCGCCGAGCGCGGTGATCCGCATGGTCACCATGAGCTGCTGGAAGAGGGCGAAGCCCACGACCAGTTCGGGGACGATCGCGGGTGAGAGGAAGAGCGTCTCGACCGCCTTGTGGCCGCGGAACGTGTGGCGCTGCACGGCCAGGGCCACGGGGATGCCCAGCACCAGCGCGAACAGCGTCGCCCCCGCGGCCACCAGCAGACTGGTCAACAGGCCCTGCTGGAACGAGGCGTTGGACAGCGCCTGGTCGAACCAGCGCAGCGAGAAGCCGGGCGGCGGGAACTCGACGGTGTCGCCGGAGGAGAAACCGATGGCGACGACCAGGAGGATGGGCCCGAGCAGAAAGATCATCGCCAGGGCGGACAGGAGGGAGAGAACGGGGCGTCGGCGTATCACGACGTGGCCACCTTCGCCGATATCTTGCCCGAGGCCCAGCCGACCACGAGCACCAGTACGGTCATGATCAGTGCGACGGCGCTCGCCCCGCCCCAGTCCAGCTTCACGTTCGCGTAGTCGTAGAGCAGCGTCGCCAGGGTGCGGTTGCGGGAGCCGCCGAGCAGCAGCGGTGTGGTGAAGGCAGTGACCGCTCCGGCGAACACCAGGGTCGCTCCGACCAGTACGCCGGGCAGGGCGAGCGGCAGCACGATGTGCCGGAAGGCCCGGCCGCGGCTCGCGCCGAGGCCGCGGGCGGCGTCCTCGAGGCCGACGTCGATGTGCGACAGCGAGCTGTACGAGGTGAGGATCATCAGCGGCATGAACAGCTGGGTGAGACCGGCGACCAGGGCGAACTCCGTGTAGAGCAGCTCAGGCGGACGGTCGGTGAGTCCGGTCGCCAGGACGACATCGCTGATGAGGCCGTTGCGGCCGAGGATGACCAGCCACGAGAAGGTCCGCACCACCGTGCTGAGCAGCAGCGGGAAGACTGCGAGCGCGAGCAGCAGGCCCTGGCGGCTCTTGGGAGCACGCGCGATGAGATAGGCCGTCGGGAAGCCGAAGACCAGACAGACGAGGGTGACGATGACGGCCACGCGTACGGTCCGGGCGAGCACGCCCAGTACGTAGCTGTCGGTGAGCATGGCGCCCAGCTTGCCGAGCACATCGGGGTGGTCGGCGGCGGGCGGCGCGAAGAGCGTCACGACGAAGGGGAACGCGAAGCCGAAGGCCAGCAGGGCCAGGCCGGGCGCGAGCAGCAGCCCCAAGGTGGCCTTCCGGGACACAGCCACGCCTCCTCTCGTAGATTCCTACAACCGGTTGCTGCAACCGGTTGCAGCAACCGGTCGACGTGGACAATACTTTCGTCCGGATCGAGGCGTCAACGCACTCGTGTAAAGATCCTGTTACGCACACAGTGGGGGGCGAGATGGTGACGCTGGCAGACGTCGCACGCGCGGCGGGGGTGTCCAAGGCGACCGCGTCACGCGCGCTGAGCAGGCCCGACATGGTCGCGGCGGATACGCGCGAGCGGGTGCTGGCCGCCGCCGGAACCATGGGTTTCGAGTTCAACGCGAGCGCCCGGGCGCTGACCACCGGCCGGACCGGCCTGATCGGCGTTCTGGTCCCCAGCCTCGCCAACCCCTACTTCGCCCCGATCGTGACCGGCGTACAGCGTGCTCTGTCCCAGCACGGCGACAACATCCTGCTCGCCGTCTCCGAGGGTTCACAGAGCAGTGAGCACGAGCTGGCGGGGAAGCTCGCCTCACGCGTCGACGGACTCGTCTTCATAGCGCCGGTGAGCCCGGACTCGGCGATCAGGGGGTTCACTTCGAAGCTGCCGGTCGTCACCGTGGACCGCACCGTGCCCGCGGTGCCCGGCGTTCTGATCGACACCCCCGGCGGCGTCGCAGACATCATCACGCACCTGGCAGGCCTCGGTCACCGGGCCATCGCCTACGTGGGCGGCCCGGATGGCTCATGGATGGCCGAACGGCGTAACAGCGCGGTCGAAGAGGCCGCCCGCCGCAGCGGTGTCGACCTCACCGTGCTCGGTCCCGTCGCCCCCCGGATCGACGCGGGGCTGGCAGTCGCCGAGCGCATCGCCGCCGAACGGAGCGTCACCGCGGTGGTGGCGTACAGCAGTTACCTGCTGCTCGGCCTGCATCTGGGGCTGCGCGAAGCCGGTGTGCGGGTCCCCGAGGACATCAGTCTGGCTGCGTCGGACGACCTGACCGCGATCAGCACGGACCGGCCCGACACCACGGCGCTCCGGGTCCCGCTCGAAGAGTCGGGCATCGCGGCGGTCCGCCTGCTCCAGGAGGCGAACCCTCCCAAGCGCGCCCGACGGCTCCGCATCGCCACCGAGTTGATCGTCGGCGACTCCACCGCTCGCGCCACCAGTCCGAAGACCCGGGGGCCACGGCGGGTGGGACAGTTGCCGGGAACCAGTTCTTGACGTAGCCGGCAGGTGACATCGACGGCGAGGACGAGCCGGCCGTCGGCAGCCCGCGGGAGCGGCACCTCGGCCAGTACCCTCCGCAGCCTGCTGGCATCAATCCGTCCACGGGCCACCGCGGCGTAGAGGCCGCCATGGCCGCGGCGGTGTTCGCCCACCAACGACAGTGCACATGTTCAGACGAAGGCCGCTTTGGCGTACGGCGGTTACCGAACCGAGTGATCAAGTCAATCCGTGACCACCGAGGTGCTCAGGCCCTTGTCGTAGTGGTTGCGCGCGATCCGGATGCCTGAACTGCCATGGAAGACGAACAGCGGGGAGGCGTACGGCGGGTGATCCGCTCCGTCCAGCCGCCGGACAGTGTTGCCGGTAGAAGCGAACCCGCCGACGCTCTTCGCTGGCAACCCGCGCCTGTGTGATCACCCCTGCGTCGTCCCCGTCGGGTATCGGGGTCCGAGTAGGAACTGACCAGGAAACCGGTGTTACTGTCAGACGTTTTGACACCCCGTGATCCGGTCCCCCCTGCCGGAACGAAGACGACGCTGCCCGGGACGCTGAGGCGTCCCGGGCAGCGTGCTGAGCGGCAGCGGCAGGGCTACCGGGAGAGACGCAGGTCCCAGCCGTCGCCGGTGCGGACCAGGGCGGGGATGTACGTGGCGGGGGCGGGGCGGTCGGCCTCTTCCCACGGCCTCAGCCAGTCGCGCAGGACGGTCAGGGACGGGGAGATGCGCGCCGAGGGCATCCACGTACGCGACGAGGACATCGCCCGCCTGTCGCCGCTGAAGTTCGCCCACATCATCCACGACCGCTACAGCTTCGCCCTGCCCGCCGAGGTCCAGGGCGGACAGCTCCGCCCCACCCGCAAGCCCGAAACGGCCAGCACCACGATCTAGGAAGGCCCGGACGGCTCGTCCGACGCCTGGGCGAGCCGGTAGCGGACCTTCTCGTGCGACAGGCCCGCCTGGGCGCCGATCTGCCGCAGACCCCAGCCCTCCGCCTTCGCCGCGGCCATCCCGCCGTCCAGCGCCGCGTCCGTCACCTCGCCCAGCGCCTGCCGCAACTGGACGACCCGCCGCAGCCGGATCGCGGGCGCCAGCTCATCAAGACCGGCGCAGAACCGCGCCACGTCCGCCTTCAGGAAACCGATCGTCGGGTCATCGCTCATTCGCACACCCTGACGGCCCGGATCACGGCCTGTCAAAACTTCCGACAGCAACACCGGTTTCCTGGTCCGGTTCCTACTCGGACCCCGGTATCCGCTGCGCGGGCACCCCCGTCGGCAGCCTGCACCGGGCTCCGCCCCGAGGTGCGCCCGTTCAAGTTTACGGAGGGCTGCCCGTCCGGAAACCGATCCGCCAGCACGACGGGGTGGGGGTGGCCGTGCGGGGACGGGGCGCGGAAGGCGCAGGGCGGGCTGTGGGGGCCGTGGCCGGGTCGGGGTGCCACAAGCTCTCCACTCACACACCGCTGGATCGCCACACGCACACCACGCGGCCCGGCTGGTACTCGTACACGGGCCGCTGGTCCCCGGCCTGCCCCAGGACGAACGGGTACGCGGAGGCGACTGCGGCTGTGCTTTCCCAGCGGCGCGCGTTCTGCAAGGCAACACGGGCCAGGTCGGCGCCGCTCATCGTGCTGTCGCTCATGCGAGTACTCCTGTTCCGAGGAAGACTGCCATGTCGGCTGCGGCGTCCGCGCCGGTCAGATCATCAAGTCCGAGTTCAGCCTGGGTGGCGGAGTACGCGGCCATGCCTGCCGCGAGTCCTGCAAGAACGCAGCGGACGAGACTGGGGCTGGAAGCGCTGAAGCTGCCAGATGCGTCGGTCTGGTCCCACCCTTCGGCGGCCTCGAACTCTGTGGCAACGTGCTCGTCGGTGGCCTGCTTCGCCAGCCGGGCGCGGATGAATTCGGCGGGCCGGGCTGGGCGCCAGGTCAGCATCCAGGAGTGCAGCTCGGCCGCGATCGCGTCGGCATCCAGGCCCGCGTCGGTCAGCGGGCGCAGTACGAACTCCAGACGGCGCAGTCGCTCGCTCTGGGTCCAGTTGACGCGGGCCCGGACCTGTCGGGTGATCCAGATGCTGCGCTGCACTTGACGGGCCGTCCGGCGGGCACCGCCGCTATTACTGCTGGATTTTGCGGGGCGGGCGGACGTGGTGGAGCGGCTCGCGCGCCGACGCGATGTGTCTTTACTACCACTCTCGACATCAGCTTGAGGAGATCGGTGGTAAAGACCAAGAGAATGGGGCTCACGGCCCTGTGAGCAGGAGTTATCCACAGCTCGGTTATCCACAGGCTTCGCAGTGCTCTTCGCTGCCTCAGCGATCGCACGCTCACGGCCGACCTCGGTGACTCCGCAGACCCGGGCCTCGTAGCCGCCGCCAGCAAGCCGGTGACCCATCGCCGTGTCGAAGACTCGCGGGATCACCGCTCCGTACACAGTCGCCGTCGCCGTGTACCCGCCCTCACCGGGCAGCCGAAGATTGTGCCGTGAGCCGTGCACCAGCCAGACCAGCGCACCCAACTCCCGCAAGATTGCGACATGCCGCTTCACGGTCGCCCTGGACAGCCCCGTACGCCGCACGGTGCCATCCAGGTCGTACAGAGTGACCCCCCGCCGGTAATCCATCCGGCCCGCCAAGTCCTTCGCGACGGCCACCGTTGCCGGACCCGACCGTGGATGCAGGCCGGCGCTCACCAGCCACACCACCGACCGCAGCCACGCCCTCGGCTCCGCACGCCGCGATCGTGTGTGCAGGACGTCCTGGCCCGCGCCGAGCACCAGCGAGAAACCCAGCTCCGAAACAGTTCCTGCCTCGGAGCGTGGGGATGGGATCACGACAGCGGCCGACGCCGCCACGGTGCTCATCGAACACTCCGAAGCATCCCGCGCTGCGGAGCGCGCCAGCTCGTGGATAAGGGACGGGCAGGGTCGGCCGTGGCAACCGGCGGCGGTGCGAGAAGGAGGGAGGGCCGAGAGGGAATCGGGAAGGGGACGGACATGCCTTCCCCAAGTACGAACGAAGCCCGCAATGTGACAGCGCTACTCCGGGAATCTTCCAGCCGAGCAGCGCATTCTCGACGTACCGGACGTGCATCTTGCGTCACATGGGGCACCACGGGCCCGCAAACCAGGATCATCCGGGCATGTGCAGGCTGGCGAAAGACAGATCGGTAGTGCAAAATGGCAATCGCCTCCTTCTCGTAGGGAGGGCATGACGAAGCCCTCGTTGTCTTCGTCTGGTTCTGGGAGAACCGAGATTGAACCGTTCGGGCCGGCTGGCACCGGGTCGAACAGCTCCTCCGGAACGGCCCTGGCAGGCCGGAATCGGAGATCAGATGGGGCGCCGAGCCGAGGTGAGTGGCATCACCGCGAGGTCGGGCCCCGGGCGGCTAGAAGTTCTGCGATGCAGGCGCCGCCCTCAGATTCACGTCATCTCGCCCCCCGCAGGGGGAGAGGTGTATCCGCGCCCGGACCGGCGCGGAAGCATGGAAAAGGCACCCGCTCGCCGGAGCGACGCGCAGGTCATCGCTACTACGGCAGTGGGTGCCTTGTGTGTCTGGCAGAGGGTACGGGTACCCTGAGTCATGTCGAGACCTTCGTCAGTAAGGGTCTGCGGCCGTGCCCCGGAGTGCAGCCTCGCGGGGCTTAGCTATGTCTGTATTGATCTTATCCACAGACACACTACTCCCCGCACGGAATGTAACGACTCCCTGTTACCAACCGTGTCGCTCTTCCCCCGCACGTTCTTGACGCATCGCCAGCTCGAAATCGCCCTGACCCACCCTGCCCCTTCGGCGCAGCCCGGGAGTCCGGACCGTCATGATGGGCAGCATGCACGCGACGCTGACTGATCCCCTGGACGTGGAGACCTTTGCCAAGCCGGTGCAGCAGCACCGCTTCGCCACAGCGATGGAACGGATCGCTGCCGGCCGGGCACCTGACGCTCCCGTGCGTATCTACATCAGTGCAGCACCCAGGACGATGAACAGCCCGAAGTGGGACAGCTGGCTTACGCAGATCACCGAGCAACTGCCTGACGGCGTCGAAATCCTCCACTACCGCAGCGTCTTCACCGACGACCGCCCATACGACTGGGACAGCGTCGTCGAAGGGATTGACGGCCTTGTGGTCGTGGGCAAGCAGAAGAGGGCTGGTAGCCGCGTCTACCTTCTCGGGCCCATCGCCCGACTCGAATTGCGCTCGCTCGTCGCACGACAACCCGTGCTGCTCTACGGACACAACCTCGGGCTCATCCCAGTCATCGACTGCCGGAGCCAGATCCTTGCTCCGGAAGATGCTCCGCGCCTGAAGCTCATCGCGCCGAAGAGGTGGCAACGGGACATTCCGACGCTCAAGGCCGCGCTCAACGCGCTCACCCCAGCCGGCGAGGGAGTCAAAACGGAGAAGACGAACGATTGCGCTCTCCTGCACCTTGCCCATCCGTTCGCTGCTGCACCTCCTCGATGTGACAACATCCGCTGAAGGGGCGTCGGCGTCCGGTCACGGAGTTCTGCCCTGTTCCGTCAGAGTGCGGTGTCGTAGTAGCAGGCGAGCACGGCCTCGGCACCTGATCCCTGGGCGGTGGCTGCGCGCTGATAGCGCGCCGACCGTAGGTCCCCGGCGATCCGAATGCGCTGGTGCTGGCGGTCGGTTGGACAGTAACCGTCCTCGCTCAAAGTGAGCCCTTCCAGGGCAGCCGGCTTGTTGCCCAGGTTATTCAGCACCGTGGTGGCTGCGTACCTCGTTTGCAGCCCGTCGCGGTCTTTGACTTCCACCGTCCAGCCGTCACCGTGGGCGGGCCGGGTGACGGTGACGTGGGAGACGGGGAGCATGCGTACGCGGTCATCGCCCGCGACTTCGGCGGTCTTGTACTCATCCGTCGGCGGGCAGAGAACGTACAGCGTCGTCGTTGCCTTCGGTTGGGCACGCAGCCAGGTCTCTAGCTGGCGATCCGCCCCGAGTACGTACGTGCGGCCCGTGAGGCTGTCCGGCGCGGCGGCGCGGCGGCGCGGCGACATCGTTGGGGGCGGTTACCCAGGCAGCTTCAGATGGCTCGGACAAGCCATTGCGGTGGCAACCATGATCGTCTGAGCAGTCAGCACTCGGCTGTCGTCCAGGGCGAGTTCGGCCCGGTCGTCGCGTTTGGCTACCGAGAGCTGCACCACCGGCGGCACCATAGCCCGCCTGAAGGACATCGCCGGCGTAACCGTCGACGACAAGACGGTGAAGGTCCTCGATGACCTGGCCAAGTCCCGCAACGCCCTGCAGCACTACGGCCTCACCGACAACTCCCGCGCTGTCGAAGCACGCGCGGCCAAGGTCCTCGACTTCGGGTAGCCGCCGCACCGCAGGAGCGCTGCTTCTACTGCGGCATGGAGTTCGACGAACTGCGTGCGTGCAGCGACTGCGAGGCCCCGTACACCCCAGGAGACGGGGATCTCGGCATGTGCACAGAATGCCTCGCCTCCCGGATCGCCAGGTTCTGATGGCGCAGGAAGAGGAAGGGGAGTCGAATGACTGCGGCGGCCACCGAGGCGGCCGAAGGGCCTGAAGGGGCCGAAATCGGGGAGGTGGTCGACGCCGAACTGGTCGACGACGACGCGCCTGTGCGCCTGCTGCCCGCCGCCGTCGCCAAGGCCGTTCCCGCGTACCGCATCACCCGGCACACACTGCTCATCGAAGGGGAGCTGCCGCCGCGTTGACGTGCAACCCGCCTTCACCGAGTGGGACTTCACCGTGCCGGCCTCCGCCAAGCGCCGGGCCAAGGAGCGCAGCGCGCGGAACACCCGCGTCAACCGTGACACCACGCGAGACCGCTTCGAGGAGTGGTGCGTGCAAGAGGGGCGGATCGCCCGGCCGGCCACCACCACGGCGGCGAACGTCGTCGCCTGCTTCGACCACCTGATGGAGAGCAGCAAGAAGGACGGAAGCCAGTACAGCCCGGACAGGCTGCTCGCCTACCTCTCCCGCACCGTGACCTGGTACCCCGCGGGCGAGCGGTCCGACGGCTCACTCGTCCGGCAGATGATCGAGGACTAGCGCCTGGAGGAGTACATCGCGGCCGGCGGAGAGCGGGACCAGGCCGCGGGCCTCACCCTCTTCTACCTGGTCCAGGTACTCGACAAGATCGACGAGATCGTGAAGAAGCGCGCGGCCGCCGCCTGGGTGACGTACATCAATGGCCTGAAGGGGACGAGCCACTTCCTGCGTGCCGGCCCAACACCGACGTGAAGCGCGCCAAGGTGCCCCTCGCCGACCGGCGCGAGGCGGGCGACTGGGGCGAGAAGTCTCCGCTGGCTGACTCCCGCTACAACCGGCCGGACGACACCGTGGATGCCTCCGAGACCGATCCACTGGACGCTGTGCCGCTCTTCGGCAAGTTCAAGGAGGACCCCGCTTCACCATAAAGGCCCAGGTCAGAGCCATTCTTCGAAGCGGGTAGCCAGAACAGTATGCCCAGCGGCATACTCGAACCATGGCAGACACCAGCGTCAAGATCGACGACATCACCAGGGACAGGCTCAAAGCCCTGGCCGACGGGGCGGGTATGTCCATGAAGGACTACCTCGCCAAGGTGGCCGCGGAGAAGGAGCACGAGAAGCTGCTCGACACCGCGACGGCCGCGTTCCGCCGCGCCATCGGCGAGCCCGGCGTCCTGGACCGTTTCGACGCCGACTTCGGCGGGCTCCCGCAAGCGGCCGCGCACGAGATCCCGCGGGCGGCCTGAACCTGTGGAATTGCTCGTCGACTACCGATGGCTTCTGGCCCGCCAGGAAGACATCCTCCGCACCGACCTCACCGTCAACGACCTGTCCATCCTCGTCGGCATGGCGGCTCGCCACCGAGTAGACCCGCCGCGGCTTGACCAAAACCACCCGGATGCCTTCTGGCGGGCCGCCGTGTTCCTGGAGGAGTGCGTACTGCTGCGCCCCCTCCCCGCCCGCAACGAGGCTTACGGGTACGGCGTCGCCATCGCCTACCTGCAGGCCTCCGGCGAACCCGTCGACACCACGTACGAGCCGTGGCGTGACCTGATCAACGACATCCGAGCCCTGCGCCTGGACTCATACGGCATCTCCGATCGTCTGAGGTCCTGGCGCGCTCCCTGACCATCCGCCGATCAGGAGGCGCCTCTCTCCCCCTGTGAGCGCAGGGGTCGGTGCCACCTGGCTGGGGGCGTTTGCAGGATCTGCGAAATGAGAGATTCTCATGGAACATCTTTTGCAGCACCCGGCAGGCATCGGAGCTGGGGAGCCCCTTGAGCTGGCCACTCGTCCACCGGCGGTATTGCGTCTTGCCGACCGTGGGGTTATGCGGCCCTCGGCCGATAACCTTGTCCGCGGCCTTCGCGAACTCGATCTCGAAGATCGTCCACGTCCACTTTCGCTGATCAATCAGGACTTTGAGTAGCGTCCTCGGCTTGATCACTTCGGCCCCCAGGTCTCTGAGCGTTGTCCTCAACCAGTCGTCGGCGGAACCCTCATGAGAAGGGGATACCGCGCGCCGTCGACAAGACAACAGGTCGTGGGCAAAAGGCACTTAGAAGCTACCCCGAGGCCACGTCTGTCGCCCAGAAGTGTCCCGAGAAGCCACCCGCAGGCCATGGTGAAGCCACCCCGGCCGGGAGGACTCTGATCACCCACCACCACTGCTGAGTGCGCTGATCCGAACACATCCCGAGGTGGCAGGAGTGAGAGTCATGCATCCGAGACACGCTGAGCCGGCGACGCCGGTCTCTTCCCTCACGGGGAATTTGCCGGTCGCCGTGGAGTGGTCGAGGACGTTTGATCTCTTACCCTCAGCATCTCAGTTGGCCCGTCTGCACACGCGGACGCTGCTGACGATGTTCAAGTGGGCGGGGAATGTCGAGGGCGCAACAACCGTCGTGGGAATCCTCGTTGACAACGCGAGGGTCCACGCCGACCCGGGCCCGACGGCAGAGGACCGACAGGTGCGGCTCAGGCAGTGCCCGCATCTTCAGAGGGGCTACAACGCCCTGATGGTGCGCAGCGCCCCCCTCTACGGAGTCATTGGGACGGCGTACGAGTGGACCGCCCAGGGGATCAAAGCGCTGGCGGGTGACGACGTGCCCGTGCCGTATCGAGACCCGACCCTGAAGTGGTTCCTCGCCTCGCAACTTGTCCGCACATTGACGGACTTCACGGTCGTCGACCTGGACGACCTCACGACGCTCGACTCGATTGCTTGAACGTCCTGGAAGGGCCATGTCCCGTCGCGTGTACCAGGTGGCAGTCTTCCTAGCTGCCATCGCCTTCATCATCACCGCCGCCGAGCGGGTGCCTCGCCGTTCTGGCTGATCAATTTCCGGCCCTCCCCCGGCGCCCAAGGGGTTCGGCGGGCAGGCCGGGCTCCAATGTCCCGGCCGCGCAGCTTCCCCTCCCCGTTGCTCGGCGCCGGGTCTCCCCTTGATCCGACTACCTGAAGGACACACCTTGTGGACGTAGCACTCCCCGCCTTCGTCAGGCAGCTGATCGACCGGGCCCGAGAACTGGACGACGTGCCCAAGATCCTCGCGGCGGACACCGGTGGCTGGCTCGTGCCGTGGATGGCCTGCCTCGCCCGCATGACGGAGCAGGGCATTCCTGGCCCGCCCACTGGCGCGTTCCTGGCTCACGGGTAGGCCCACCTTCCGCTTCCGGCCCGTGATGGGCGCGGAATCTACCTGCGCTTGGCCTTTCGGACTGGGATGACGCCGTGGCCGGTCGCCGCTGCATCGGTCGTCCTCACGCTTGCTGGAACCGTCGCTCTGGAGATGTACGGGGCGTTATGCCAGTTTTGCCGGACTCGGTGAAAGTGTGGGAAAACTACGTGCCCCCACGCTAAGGCCGCAGGTCGCTTGGTCTGCTCCGCGCACCCGCGGGGATGGTCCCACGACGGGCGGGTGTACGGGGTGTAGTGGTCGCCCGCATGCCCAGGCTTCCGAGTGCAGCGCGCCAGAGTCTTCGGCTCCATGTCCCAGCAGTAGCAGGGGACCTTATCCGTCGAGTCCGTCTTCATCGGGTCCTTTCGCCAGGCACGGTCGAGCTGCATCTTCGTAGGACAGGGAGCCCCAGTGCGGCAGGTGGTGCAGGTCGTGGTGTGGCCGAGGAGCGCCTTGTACGCGGCATCGTCGGCGACCGCTGGTGTTCGCGTCGGTGCGTAACAGCTCATTGCCCTGCCTCCGAGCGCGGGCTGGCCGCGTCTTCGAGCGCGGCCTGTAACGCCGCGGCTTCCGTCGTCCACACCTCGGCAGCCGGGCAGACGCGCCAGTGCGGACCGGGGCCCTGAGTGCGCCTGTTCGGAGGGATGACCAGATGGGCCTCTTCATCGAGAACGCGGGTGCCGGCCACGTCCCACCCGGTGGCGTCGCCCGGGGGGATGAACCAGTACAGCGCGGCCGAGAGCGGGTCTTCGAGGACGGCCCCGGATCGGGCCCCGAGAATGGCGAGGGCGTCGAGGCCGACGCTGCGCGGCACTCGGATCGCATCCCACGCGTGGCCGGCCTCTTCGAGGCGGCAGTTTCCTATGGTGCGGATGCTGGGTGGGCTCATTGCTGCGGCTCCTCGGGCACCGTGTTGGGCGGTGCGCCAAGACTGACCCTTGCCAGGGTGCACATCGAGGACTTTCAGAGGTCTTTTCGCGACACCAAAGAGGGCTTTCATACCGTCGTACGGGTGATGACTAGCCAGCGAAAGGGCTTGCTGTGACACTGACTTGAGATCCAGTCACGGAGGTTCCGCATGTCGCAGCCCGCAAGCAACGTACGTTTGAGGTCAGCCCGTCACGCTGCGGGCTACCGCTCCCAGCAGGAGTTGGCCTCCGCGCTCGGTGTCGGGGTCCGGCAGATCCGGCGCTGGGAGTCCGAGAATCCGCCGTGGCCGCACCCGGACTTGCAGCAGGCTCTCACCGAGTTGCTCGGGCAGGACATGGAAGCGCTGGGGTTTACCCCTCCGGCTGGCCGCGACCGACCGGACCCGGTACGGCGGACTCTGGTGGGTGCGACCGTTGCTGCTGTCGGCCTCGCGGCTGTGCCGATGCAGTCCGCAGCCGCCATGCAGCCCGCTTCCGTTGCAGCGGACTTCGAGGCCGTGACACGGTCGCACCGGCGCCTGTACTGGTCCGTCGCTCCGGCCACCCTGCACCCTGCGGCTGTCGCCCACGCCGCTCTTGGGTGTGCGCTGCTGACCGAGACGAGCGGGCGGACCCGTCGCACCGTGGCCTCGGCGCTGGCCGAGTCGTACCTGCTGGCCGCGCGCATTAAGTTCTTCGACCTGCGCGACGGAGACCAGGCAGGCAAGACCCTCCTGCTTGCCCTTCAGGCTGCTGGCCAGGCAGATGATCCGCTGCTCGGTAGCGCGATTCTTGCCCACTCGGCCTTCATCCCGGCGTGGGCTGGCGAGCGGGATGCGGCGGTGGAGCGGATGGTGGCCGCCCGTACCTACGCCCGCCGCGGTCCTGCCTCGGCCGAACTGTGGGCGTGGCTGGATGCGGTGGAGGCTGAGTGCGAGACGAGGTGCGGGAACACGAGGACGGCCCTGCACCTGATCGGGCACGCCGAGGACATCCTGGCCTCAGGCACCGAGCATCCAAGTCCGGCCTGGATGGACTGGTTCAGCGCAGTCCGTCTGGCCGCGTTCAAGGGGAACACCCAGCTGAAGGCGGGCCATCTGCCCCAGGCGCGGACAACACTCCTCGGGGTCCTCGACGACCTGCCGACCACTGAGGACAAGCAGCGGACCGTCGTCTACGGCGACCTCGCCGCAGTCGAGGCGGCGGCCGGGAACCCGGAAGCAGCCTGCGAGTACGGTCGCCGGGCGCTGGATCAGCTGGAGGTCACCTGGTACGCGATGGGCATGGACCGGGTACGGGAGGTGCGGCGCGTCCTGGCCCCCCACCAGCACAAGCAGTGTGTGCGGGACCTGGACGAGCGGCTGTACGGGTGGTCGACGACGGTCAGCGCCCTCGCTCGTTGAACTTCGTGATCTGCTCCGGTAGCTCGAGGAGCGACTCGACGCGGAACGTCGGCAGGTCGCGAGCCTCGGCGGTGTTCCACTGGATGGTGCCCCACGGCCCACGGTTGATGAGCGCAGTGTGCATCCCTGCGGCCACTGCGGGGCGCAGGTCGTTGTCGATGCGGTCGCCGACGTACAGAATCTCGTCGGGCTCGTGCGGGACGACCTCGGCGACCCGTACGAAGAACTCTGGATCCGGCTTCGACGCGCCCCAGTCGTCCGAGGTGCCGATCAGGTCGACATCGTCGGTGAAGAGGTCCCGCAGGATCCGGCCGGCGCGGACAGTCTGATTGCCCGCGATGCCGAGCCACAGCCCAGCGGCTCGAAGCTGCGCCAGAGCGGGCCGAACGTCCGCGTACAGGTCGGTCTCGTCGAAGTGCTCGGCCTGCCCGGCCTGCGCGCGCTTCTCCCGCTCGGCGTACAGATCGAACCCGGGCTGGAACTCCTGGAACGTCTCCCGGTAGTCCCGCCCCTGGGCAATGACGGCGCCGAACATAGCGGCGAACGTGTGCCGCGGTACGCCGAGCCAGTCGGCCCAGGTACCGTACTCGCGGGTCTCGTCCACCAGGCACTCACCGACATCGAACACCACTGCGCGAATCATGGGACGCATCCTATGCGTGCGTGGGGACACCGTGGCCAGTCCTGTGGACCGAAGCTGCCCAAGAAAACTGCGGACGAGGAGTCCTCTCCGCGCGAGCGGAGGTGGGCCGGGGCCGCACTTCTGGCGTGGACGGGGCTGGTGTCCGCTCCGCGTGAGCGGAGCTGAGCTGTGGTCCCTGAAGGTCGCTACTCCCCCGCCCCATATCCGGTGCTGTGTGCGAAGCGCTGGGGTGGGCTGGACGGTGGTCGTGCTGACTGGAAGCCTGATCCAACGCGAGCGGGGTCCGCATCCCGGCCGGTCCGGTGATCAATTGGTCAAGGTTCGCTGAGATCGGTCCAACTTCGTTGAGGCAGACAACAGCCGGTGTGCGGAACCGGGAAAACCTCACTTCCCGTCGGAAAAGCGACTCGCAGAATGGTGCCGTACGCGGCCTATCTCGGCGCAGCCGGTATGACGCGATACCGAAGCCGCTCCCAGGCCGCCAGGGCGGCGCACAGCCGGTTTAGCCCCCTGAGTAAGGTGCTGAACACGGCATATGGGTGAAGCGATTCCCCTTGTGGCCGGATTGCCAGGACCCGGTAACCCGACCGCAAGTGTCACTCCCCCATTGAGGGGCGATACATGCCCTATATGGCGTGCTAGCCGTACCACTATGTATTGCCTCATATGCGGCTTTCAGCGTCGTGCACGCAATGGCGCCGGATGCGGTGTCAGCCTCTGCGTCCAACCGGGTGGACACCGACACCGCAGCACTTCACGACGCGTGTGTCCTGCGTGAGAGCACTCGCGACACCCGTACCGTCGATGATCACATGATGTCCATTTTATGACTGGAGGTGATCCCTGTGCCCTTCGCTGTCCACTCGCTCCCGGCCATTGATCTGATCGAGGTGAAACGTGCAGTGCGGCGGCGCCTTCAGCTCATGTCGGAGGGTGTGCACCGGGCCAAGGTATTCGTGGTTGTCAATGGCAAGGGCGGCGTCGGCAAGAGTTCCCTGTCTGCAGCCCTGGGTGCGGCCTGGTCCGGCATCGGGCTGCGGGTCCTGCTCATGGAGATGGATGAGCAGGGCAACAACGGCGAGGACCTCGGGACTACCGGAACCGTGCTCGCTGACGACGGCCAGGCTCAGGCCGCCGCAATCCTCGACGGTAAGCCACTGACTCCGACCGGCGAGGCACGACCAGGTCTGTTTGTCGTGCCGGGCGGAGCTGTTCTTGAGGACGTCATCGAAGAGCTGTACTGCCAGCGCCGCCTTGCCTCGCGCTGCGACAGTCCTGAGGACCAGAACGCCTGGATGGGCATGTACGCCGCAGCGATCGACGCCGTCCGCGACGACTACGACGTGATCATCCTGGACGTAGCCCCCGGGTCGGAACCCCTGCAGCTCCAAGCACTCGCAGCTGGCGACTTGGTCCTCGTCCCCTCCAAGTCCGACCCTTCCTCGCGCAAGGGACTGCGCACCGTGGCCAGACGCTTCGGTCAAGCTCGCGTCCTCAACCCGATGCTGCGCCTGCTCGGTGTCGTCATTTTCGCCACCAACGCGAGCGCTACCAATGTCCAGGCCAAGATCAAGGAGCAACTGGAGGAGGATCTCAACGGGGCTGCCCCTGTCTTTGGCCAGACCATCCGCCACGTCGAGGCGGCGGCAGTGGCGTGCCGGATGGCCGGCCGTGTCGCCCACGAGATGAGGGTCAGCAAGTCGATTGAACCCAGTCTTCGGCGTTCGGTAAAGGCGCTCGCGGGGGACTACCAGTCGCTGGCCATCGAGATCATGCAGGCGAAGATCGCGCTTGACCGCAGTGCCGGAACGGAGAATGAGGCGGCATGACCGATTCCACCAGAACGCCCAGGAAGCGGGGTGGGCTTCCCGACGACGACGGCCTGAAGGCCTTCGCGTCGGCGGCCAGCAGCGCCTTCCAAGCCCCTCCCATCCGGCGACAGGCCCCCACCCCGGATGCACACTCTCCTGAGGCAGCCCCCGCTCCGGCACCGGCCAGTGCAAACGCTGTTGAGCCCAAGCACGTCCTGACCGCCGTTGCCAACCCAGGTTCACGCTCCACGGAACCGGCGGTCGTCGTCGAGGTGCAGGTACCGCGGCTGGGGGAGAGGGGGCAAGAGGCCGGCCAGTGCACGATTATGGTGAGTTCCGACGTGCGGAGGCGGTTCGCGCACTATCAGCTCACGCAGAAGATGACGACCGGTCATGAACCGACGAACGCTGTGGTGGTGCGTCGCGCTGTGCTCCACGCCAAGAAGCACGACTTGTTCGATTCCCTGCGGGAGGCTCTGCGCCACCGGAGACAGCCTGTGCAGGAGGAGGACAGCGACCCGGATGGCCTGTTCGGCGAGGTGCCGGCCCGGCGTACGGCCCGGGGATCGGTCAAGGACAGCCGTCAGCAGAGCTTCCGTCCCTCCAGCCGCGAGCTGGCGGTCATCGACGCCCTCGCCTCGGCGTACGCGTTCCCGAACCGGTCCGATTTCCTCAACAGCGCTCTGGATGCCTTCCTTCCGCCGTTGTCCGATACCGGCCCACGCAGGAGAACGTCCGGGCAGGCATAGAGAGAATGGGGCGGCTCCATGAAAACAGAGCCGCCCCGTTCTTGGACAGGAGCCGTCAGCGCGCTGGCTTCCGCACGGCGATCACCCGCCCAATCCTGCCGAGCTGTGTCTCGATCTTCTCGACAACCAGCATCGCCGCCTCGGGATGCTCATCGACGGCACGCCGAACTGCCGGGCGGCTGATCGCCTTCGCAGCATCCGTCACAGAGGCGAGGGCCCGCATGAGCCTGCGTACATCCTCGGAGTCGGCCGGGTCAGGCCTCTGGCTGCCTCCCTCACCTGCGGACTCATTCGCCGGGGAGACGGCCGCAGCTGCCTCCCCGGCCGGGACCTCACTAAGACTGTCGGTCCCGCTTGCTGTGGCAGGCACCGAAGCCTCGAGGATCCCGCGGACCGCCCGTACGACATCTGCGGGCGCAGCGTCGGAGGGAATGGCCGGCAGTTGCCTCACCACATCCTTCAGCGCGCTGCTTGTCACGCGCCCTCCGTCGCGTGCCAGGGTGTCGTAGACGGCCACCGCTGCGTCCTCGCCGTGGCTCTTGGCGACGGGCGTCAGTTCACGCACCTGAGATTCCCGGGGCCGCCAGCCGAGACCGGCGAGCGCTTCTCCTATCCGCCACTCGGCCATCAGCCGTTGGGAGTGCGACTCGGAGATTTCCCAGTTGATCCAGATGAAGTCCGCGAAGTTCGGCACACCGGAGTTCCGGTGCAGGTTGCCGGTTTTCATCGTTTCCAGAGCCTTGCCGGCGATCCAGAATGCCTTGTGGAGGTTGTCGACCCCTGCCTTGCACGCCTCGAAGGTCTCCTCCTCATCGGAGCTGAGCTCCCCATCGCCTGCTGGGTGGCGGGGGAGTGGAATCGACTCGAGCGTCGTGCCGACCGGTGCCTTGATGACCACGCTTGCGTCTTGGACGATGCCCGGGTAGCCGCGCCCCATCAGGCCGGTGCCCATGGTCTGGGGCGTTCCCGGCTCGTCTTCGCTGAACAGGTCGCTGCCCATCAGCCTGTTGCCTTCCTGCAGTGCTCGAAGATTTCGGTGGTCAGGGCTCGCATGTCGTCTGCCAGGCCCACGATGGCATCGGGTACAACGTCGGCGACCTTCGCGCGGCCGGCGGCCACGTCGTATCCTCGTGCGCTCATTGGCAGGAGCTCGGCGTACTCGGAGAACAGCAGGCCCTTCTTGCGTGAGTTGCGGGCCGGCTTTTCCCGATAGCCGACCACGGTTGAGAGGATCGGGGTTGCGCTTCCGAGGACTGTGCGGATGTCCTCCTTCACTTCTGCGTGCATCGACGTCGCGGTCGGGTTGGACGCATAGAGGAAGGCGCCTCCGACGCGCAGGTGCGGGTTCACCTGGCGGCGCACCATCTTGAAGTTCCGAGAGATGCGCTCTATGCCCTGGATGGAGGAGTCGTCGGACCGGGTGGGCACCACCAGGACGCGTGCCGCTGCGACGGCCAGTTGCTCGAGCGAGTCGTTCTCGGGAGCGCTGTCGATGACGATCTGGTCGTACCAGCCGGCGATGGGTGCCAGTGAGCGAGCCAGGGAGAGTGCGACACCGGTGCCTTCGGTCATCATCCGGTGCATCAGCAGCTGGATCAGCTCGCCCACTGTTTCGCCGCCCGGCACGACATCCAGGTTGGGGCGCACTTCACGGACGGGCAGAAGTGGTGTGCGGTCGTAGACGGAGCGATACAGGCCCTGCCCGTTTATGACGGGCGGACCAGCAGGGTGGATACCTCTGCCGTATCGCTTGATACCGAGGTCGTCATCGTCCTGGCTTGTCAGGCAGATCAGCAGCGTTCGCCGGCCCTCTGCTGCTGAGGCGCCGGCCAGATGTGCGGCGATCGTGCTCTTGCCGACGCCGCCCTTGCCCGTGCCGATAACGACGCTGTTTGCTGGTGGGTCGATCAGTTCCAAGGGATCGTTGAGCACCGGCACCGGCCTCCTTGCGTATCCCGGATCCGCGTCCGGACAGGCGCGGCATTCGCATCCTGGCACACCGGAATCCGCCCACGAAGCGGTATCGAGGGCGGACTCCCCAATTGGGGAGCTCAAGGCACATCCCAGTTCCCCCAAGGGTTCGGTCAACGCATCGTCGGCGCAGGGTGAGTGACGTAAAGCCACTTAGCTATCCCTGAAGCGTGCAGGTGGAGCCCAGTCCAGGCCGCCGGAGGGCTCATGCGGGTACGTCCCCCGTTGCGTACGGCCTTGTGACGTAGGCCTGCTGATCCCCAGCGCGTGTCATTGCGCGGCCAAGCGGGCTCACGGGTGGGCGGGTATTACGGCGTAATACTTGATGTCCTATCCCAGATCAGCGTGGGCAGGGCAAGGTCTGGCCTGCTCTCCGCTGTCATCCAATTGAGGCGTTTGCCAGCGAACCCAGCCGTCTCGGCTTCTATGACAGCGAACCTAGTCGCACGGGGTGAGCGCGCTGGGGGTGTTGCATGGCTGTGCCTACTGGGGCGGACGGGGCCGTGCCGTATGTCGAGGTGTCGTGCGTGGATGCCGATGCTGCTGGCCCACTTCCGCCAGCCTCCGCACGATCCCTGGAGCCGTACGCTCGGCCCGGGGTCAGCGCGGCCGCACAGCATGACGCCCCTCGCATCCCGGCCGCCCGCCACAGACACTGAAGATCAACTTCCGGCGGCTTTCAGGCTTGCCTCGGCGCTACCTCGTACGGATCGCCCAGATGCGGACGCTCCCGTCAAGGCAGCCTACGGCGAGGCTGTAGCCGTCTACGGCGAGGATGCCGCCGTCCGGGCTGAATGCCACCGCTTGGACTTTCTCGGATTGCTTGGTCAGGATCAGCAGCTGTTCACCAGCGTGGGTGTCCCAGACGATGACCGTGCCGCTGTTGTCGCCGGACGCGAGCACGCGGCCGTCGGGGCTGAACGCCAGCGCGCTGATGTTGTCGGTGTGCCCGGTGAGCCGATGGTGCCGCTTGCCGGTGTGCATGTCCCAGACGTGGACCAACACCTTGCCATCTTCGGCGAAGGTATTGCCGGCTGCGGCAATGGTGCGGCCGTCGGGGGTGATCGCCAGCGCGCTGATATGCGAAGGCTTCCCGGTTTTTAGCCGATGACGGGGTCGTCGGCCGGTGGGTGGGTCCCAGATGAGGACGCGCCCTTCGGCGTCGCCTGTGGCGAGAGTGTTCCCGTCCGGGCTGAACGCCACCGGGCCCGTGGCGCCGGGCAGGCCGGTCAATCCCTCGCCCGTGCGGGCATCCGAGAGGCGAGCCTCAGCGTAGGTACCGATGGCGAGGGTGCCGCCGTCAGGGTTGAACACCACGGAGTCAATGGTCCCGGTGTGTCCGGTGAACTGACGGCGTAGCGTGCCCGCGTGCGGATCCCACAGGCAGATCACTTTGCCGTCGCCACCTGTGGCGAGGGTGCAGCCGTCGGGGTTGAACGCAACGGAGTGGATGCGGTCGGGGCCGTCGGTACGGTCGGGCAGGAGGCGGAGCTGCGCGCCTGTGCGTGGGTCCCAGATGCGGACGCCCGATCTGCTGTAGCTCGCCGCGAGGATGTGGCCGTTCGGGCTGAACCCCATCGCGGTCACACGCCCCCCACCACGTTTCGCTTTCAACGTGCGGAGCAGCGTGTAGGCAGGCCCCGAAGGGACGGTGGGCGCCGGGGGCGTCGGCCTGGGGTCGTGACGGGTGTCTGGCGGCGCTGGCGGAGGGGCCGGTGGGTCTGGCTTATGACCGGGCTCCTTCGGCAACGGCCCCGCCAGGAGGTCTAGGAGTAAGGAGGGGGCCGGGCGTGCCATCGGATCCTTCGCCAAGCAGGACGCCGCCACCTCGCGCAACCCCGGTGGGAGCGCCGTAAGGTTCGGTGGCTCATGGGCCGCCTGGAGCATCAGGGACATCGCTGGACCCTCACCCCAGGCAGCGCCGCCCGCCGCCGCAACCAGAACCACGCCGAGTGCGAACACATCAGCGGCGCCGGTGACTTCACGGTTCAGAGCCTGTTCGGGCGCGAGATAGCCGGGTGTGCCGAATACCGCTCCGGTCGCCGTCAGGTGCGTGGACCCGATGGCCCGGGCGATGCCGAAGTCGATGACCCGGAGGCCGCCCTCAGCCATGATGATATTGCCAGGCTTGAGGTCCCGGTGTACCAGGCCGCAGGCATGGATAGCCGCCAGCGCCTCCGCCAGGGCGGCGCCCAGTTGCCGAAGGTGAGGTTCGTCCATCGGGCCATCGGCGGCCAGCAGTTCAGAGAGTGGGCCCGCGCACGTAAGCAGTAGCCAGCCACGGCGGTTCGCCGTCAGGGTCCGCATCGTCAACCGGTGCGGTGTGGACACCGCCCACAGCGCGGGCCGCCTCCACCTCGACGCGGAAACGGGCACGGAAGGCCGGATCGGCCGCGAGCTCGGGCTTGACCACCTTCACGGCGACCGCACGGCCGCCGCGCGAATATGCCAGGTAGACGGTTCCCATCCCGCCCTCGCCGAGCTTGGCTTCAATGGTGTATCCGCCTATGTGCTCCACGCGCACAGTATGACCGAACCCACCCCGCCTGACCGGCTCATGCCACCGATTCGGCAGGGACCGGAGGTGGGGACGCTTCCCATCTGGCCATGCGGCAACACGATCTCGGCCTTCAGCGTCGGCACACCGGCGTCGCTGTAGTCCTCACGGTGATCGCTCATACCCGTGACTCTCCCGACCGCTGACGGCCCGTGCCAGGACCTGCGAAGACAATCACCGATGGGCGTAACTCCCGGCTCCACCCAGCGGCGTTGACATCCAACCCAGTCGTTCCAGGTCAGCACGCTGCACACGACTAACTTCACTGTCGAAGGACACCTGCGATGGCTGGAGTTGTCTGGGACGTGGTTGCAGAATCCGTCACGGGTAGGCCTGGGCATCTGCTCTTGGGGCGTATGCGTGTGAACCTCTGCGGAGACGGGGCCGTGGTTCATTCACCAGATCTCGGAACTGCCACAGGAGAAGGTGGTGTTCTGGAGCAGCTCGGGTGTGAGTCGGACTTGCGTGAGGTGTTCTGCGAGGGCGAGGGCGGCCGATGCGGCCGGGTAGTCGTCGAGGGGGCAGGTTCTTCCGGAAACTCGAAGCCGGTCTGGCGGATGAGGTCCAGGAGTTCGTCCGGGGTGGAGCCGGTTCGGCATCCGGGGTCGTCGAGTTCGAAGTGCAGGCGCTGGTTCGTGTCCTGGGCCCAGAGGAACGTGCCGCCGGTGTTGCCGTCATGGCTGTCGTAGTGCGAAACCCAGCGGGTGCCTTTCGATGTTGGCAGAGCCACCTCCTCGGTGACGCCGAGGAAACCGTTGGGTTCGATCATGAAATTCCATGAGCCGCTCGTGGTCAGAGCGACCAGTGTCCGGAGGCCCCGGTGCCTGTCATGGAGTTCGTGGGCGGCGTCGACGAGTGCCGGTATTCCGGTGAGTGCAGGCTCGACCCGGCCGACAAGCCGGCGCAGCAACTCGGCTGGGGGCAGGTCGTGGACCAGGGTGATGCAATACGCCCTCGCGAGTTCCGGGAATCGTTCTTTGAACCACACGTAGTCAGCAGCAGCTGCGGTCATGGCCGAGATCCTCGCTCAGACCTCTGGCATCGGCCGGAGCCGTGCAGCGGCCGGTAGGGCCGTCTCGTCAGGTGTCCGGGGAGGGGTGTTGCACCGCCGCACCCCGAGAAGACCGGAGTACTGCACCACTTGCCAGACATGACCGGGGCCCCTTCATGGATGCCTGGGCAATGCCGGAATTGCTCAGACTTCGCGGGGGACGGGACACACGTCATTGCGCGACGAGGGCACGCCCAAGGAACGGGTCGGTATTACGGCGTAATACTTGGCGAAGCTAGCGTGTTGATGCTGCATCTGATCATGTGCGTTAGTAAGCTACCTACCATGAGTTTGTCATCCCCAGGCGCCGACCGCGAGAAGGTCGTCTCCAAGATCCCTGTCGCACTACAGCTGGACCTGAAGATCCGGGCCGCCCAGCACGGCATCGACATTCAGCACGCCGTCGAAGCCGGCATCGAGGCCTGGCGCGGGCTCGGGTCCAACCTCGCCCCCATCGACACTTCCGGCGCCAAGTCCTTCGCCACCTTTCTCCCCCCAGGCCAGTGGGACAGCTTCCGTGGCGACTGCGCCTCCCGCGGAGTCTCCATCATCCAAGGCCTCGCGCAATCGGTGCAGATGTGGCTCGAGACCAACCCAGCTCCCACCGTGGTGCGCCCCGAGCACCCCAAGCGGGTCATCGTCTGCAACCAGAAGGGCGGCGTCGGCAAGACCGCCATCACCGCCGGCACAGGTGAGGCCCTGGCTGAAGACGCCAACCAGCTCCACCCCGTACGGATCTCCAAGCACTTCGCGGCCGCCCTGTCCGACGACGACAGTGACTCCCCCCTCGACTACGAGGACCTGCCGGGCCTCGGCATGAGGGTTCTCCTGGTCGACTTCGACCCCCAGTGCCACCTCACCAAGCAGCTTGGCCAGGAGCCTCTGCCACTCGAGGGCGACAGCCTCACCAAGCACATGGCAGGCGAGTCCAAGGGCCAACTGCGTGACCTCATCGTGCCGATAGAAGACGCCCGGTTCGGTGAACGCCTGCACCTCCTGCCCGCGTGCACCGACGCGTTCCTCCTGGACGTCAAGCTCTCCGGTGTCCGCGCCCGAGAGGCCGCACTGGAAAGGGCACTGTCCGCTGTCGAGGACGAGTACGACGCCGTCATCATCGACTGCCCACCCAGCCTCGGCCTGAGCATGGACGCCGCCGCGTACTACGGGCGCCGCCGCCCCGAAGAGGCACCCGGCAACTCCGGTGTACTCGTCGTTGTCCAAGCCGAGGACAGTTCCGCCGACGCTTACGGACTCCTCACCTCACAGATCGAGGACCTGCGCAACGACATGCACCTCGAACTCGACTACCTCGGCATCGTCGTGAACCACTACGACGCCCGACGCGGATACATCGCCACCTCATCCCTCGAGTCATGGATGGACATAAAGGATCCCCGAGTAGTCGGAGTCATCGGAGACCTGAAGGAACAGAAGGAGGCCGTGCGCGTAAGGCAGCCCCTGCTGGCGTACTCGCCCCGCTGTGACCAGTCCGTCGGAATGCGGGCTCTGGCCCGGGAGATCTCATGAGCAAGGCAGACAGGCTCGGCGCTGGTGCGTCGTTCGGACAGACACAGACCATCAGCGCACGCCGCGCCGCGATCAACGCCAACACCAGCGCCCCGACAGACGGAGCACCGCCCCCCGTCAAACTGCCCGTTGACCTGATCAGCCTGAACCCGGACAACCCGCGGTCCGAGCTCGGTGACCTGACAGACCTCAGCGCCAGCCTTCGCGACCACGGCCAGAAGACCGCGATCAGCATCATGGGCCGGTTCGCCTACCTCGAAGGCAACCCCGGGCGAGAGCACGACCTCGAACAGGACACCAAGTACGTCGTTATCGACGGCAACTCCCGCCTCGCCGCATCCCGGGAGGCCGGCCTCACCGAGATCAAGGTGATGCTCGACGACGACCTCGGCAGCAACCCCGACGAAATACTGGAATCAGCCCTCGTCGCCAACATCCACCGCCAGGACCTCGATCACCTCGACGAAGCCAAAGCCCTCGACCAACTACTGAAGGTCCACGGCACACAAGAGGCGCTCGCGGCCCGTCTCCACCGCTCACAGGGCTGGGTCTCCCAGAGGCTCGCGCTACTCACCCTGACACCGCAGCTGAAGCAGAGGCTCCAGTCCGGTGAGGAATCGGCAGCCTTGCTGCGGCGAGTCGGGAAGAAGAAGGCCGAGGAGCAGGAGGAACACCTGCGGCTACTCAAAGAGAAGGAAGCGCAGGAAGCCGCCGACAAGAAGGCCCGGGCAGAACAGCGTGCCGCAAGCAGTCGCAAGCAGCAGACCCAGTCTCCGCCCGCCGAGGACCCCCCGAGCGAGCCGTCCGGGCTAGCGGCGAACCCCGCGCCTTCCCCCGATTATTACGCCGTAATAAATGAGTCTGCGTCTGAGGAGACAACCGGGAGCGAGCTACCGAAGCCGCGAGAAGAAGCTGGCACTGTGGGCCGGCTGCCATCCCGTGATCCGGAGGCTCTGTCGGAGCTGATCATTGCTGAACTCGATGTCCCGACAAGGCGGAAGCTCACCGAGCTGCTGGTGGACTACAAGATCGAAGAGACAAAGAAGATGCGAGCTGAGCAAGCCTCAGCAGCCGGGAAGAAGTAGGGATCTGCGTCACGGCCCCGCAACCCAGCCTATCGGCGGGGGCGGGGCCGTTGCCTTGCACGATCGCGCGCACAGGACGCGCGCCAAGTCCGTCTGCCGGCCTCTACCAGTTCCGCTGAACCCTTGTCCGCGGATGCCTCGCGGTCACTTTTGGTTGACGGATGCGCTCCCCACGGCCTGAACAGACCCAACACGCAGCGCATCGTGAAAGTGTTAACCCGTTCCGGATTTTGGAGTACTGATGCAGGAGGGGCGCCAGCACGTGACCGCGGGAACAGGGACGACGCCAGTAAATCTCACCCGGGCGCACCGCATCTTGATCTCGATCGTGGTCGCGGGCGCGGTCATCATCGCGGCCATCGGCTTCGCCGGTTCGTAAGCAGCCGTTCGCGAACTCGCCATCGACAAGGGCTTCGGTGACTTTGCCTACGTCTTCCCGATCGGCATCGACGCGGGCATCTGTGTCCTGCTCGCCCTGGACCTGCTGCTGACCTGGCTGCGCATCCCGTTCCCGCTGCTGCGCCAGACGGCCTGGCTGCTCTCCCCCATACCGACGTTCCGGCTGTGGCGGCGGATGAAGCTCTGGGAGCTCCGGTCCTACGAGCAGGTCATCAAGCTCGAACAGGACCGGCTCATCTACCAGGCCCGCCTCCAGGCCCGCTTCGGCCGCAACTGGCGCCGCAAGGCACCCGTCGAGTCCCTGATGCCGCTGCGCCTGGCGAAGTACGGCGTCCCGCTGGCCGAGACCGGTCCGGCCGGCCTCGCCGCCGCAGGCATCGAACCGGCCCTGCTGCCCCCCGCCCTGGCCCAGCGGCTGTGGAAGCGGGGCTGGCACAGTCCGAGCTGGTGGGTGAGCACCAGCGTGCTCTGGAAGCTGGGGAGCCAAGGCCAGCTGCAGCGCCCCACGCCGAGCCGATGCCGTCGGCCGATTCTGCCGAGTCTTCCGTGATGGACGAGCTTGTCCTGCCTGACGTCGCCTGCCACGAGGCCGTCCAGGGGTACGTGACTCAGTTCGGAGAGATGCCGAACGCTCGCCGGCTCGGCCTGTTCCTCGCCCACTACGGTGTCGTCGCCCCTGCCACCGGCGGCGTCCTTACGGAAGGACAGCTCCGGCCCATCCTGCAGGACTTCAAGATGCAGATTCTGCAGCCGCCCGTATCGGCAGATGATCAGGAGAAGCCGACCGGGGAACTCGCGCTGACTCCCGTCAAGGACGACGGAACCGAGGCCCGAGCCGAAGGTGCTGGCGCTTCGGCGGACCGCCACTCCTTCTCCTCGACCGCCCTGACCGAGCCGCCTGCTGCTTCGCAGCTGGACGCGATCGACCCGGTTCCGGTGCCTGCCGCCTCAGTAGCGGGCGACCTCGGTACCGGCAGGGGAGTACCGCAGCAGACCGCGCTCAATGTCCCGTCGGCAAGGACACCAGAGACTCCCGTCAGCGAGCCAGACACGTGGGAGGCGTCGGTCATGTACACCGGAGCGGCCACCGCGCGGCTGCCCGAGCAGCAGACCGACGAGCCGGACGTGGACCCCGTTCAGCGACAGATCGCGACCGTCGCTGGATGGTTGGCCGAGGCTGAGGAAGTCGGGCAGAAGCTCTCCGGAGCGGAAGTCGCTCGTCGGCTCGGGCTGTCCCCGAAGACGGGGCAGCGGCGTGTGAACGCCGCTGCCGAGTACCTCGAAGAGCAACGTCGGCAGCGGGGCCGCGCACACCTTTGGTCGGTCAGCAGCTGACCCACGGCGTTGGACGAGTGGCCGGTGACCGTGTTTGGTCATCGGCCACCGTCATGTCCGGGACCTGCGTCCATGACCGATGACCGATGGCCCGTAACGATCGCGGTGACCGGTGACCGACGGGGTTGTGACCGATCCCGCCGACCGTGGCCGTTGGCCGATCCGGGCCTCATCGGCCCAGATCGACGAACAAGGCGCCCCCTGCCTGTACAGCGCCATCCGCGCCGAAGCCGGAGCCGACCATGGCCTGGAGTCGCGCGGCCTGGACGTCCTGATGGACGCCATCCGTCGCAAGTTCGGCGACGTCGACTCGGTGCCCTCCTTCAACGACACCTGGACCAGCGGCCGCATCCCGATGCGGATGCTCGACCAGGCCGCCGGCCTCGCCGACTCCCCGCGGCCTGCAACCCGCCCCGTTCCGGGCCCCCTGCCTCGCACCCGAACCACAGCCGGAACGCTGGCGCCAGCTGCGGTAGCCAGCAACGGGGATTCACAGCACGGGCTGGAGAAACGGTGTCCCCACAGGGTTTCCACCGCAACGCCGGGCGCCCGTCCGTTATCGCCCGTCCACGAGGACCGCTTCATCCGCTGGTCTTCGTTCCGTGGCCCGGTTTCTTGTAAGTCCACCTCGTCCAGTAGGCATGGCCCTCTTTGCCGGAGACCTTGTGGCGGTGATCAGCGGCACCCGCCGAGACGAGGTGTGTACTGCGGGACGATGCAGTAGTTGCCCCGCGGTGTGCAGCGGTGGGTATCGACTGTCCGAGCGGCAGCAGTGTGTGGGGCCGCGAGTGCCGACGGGGGAGCGGATACGAGCAGGACAGCTGCTCCGGCGGCCAGGCAGATGATCTTTCGCATACACCGCCAACGCTCCGCAGACATGAAGGTGAAGGGAGGCCCCGGCGGATCACTCGGATGTGGGGGAGCGGCACCGCCTGACACACGTGGCCCCGGATCGGCAGGCCACTTCAGGCACGGAGCCGGCGGCGGCGCGTGCGCGGTCAGGGGTTGGCCAGGTACGCGGCTGCCGCGCCGGCTGCTGCGGTGGCCAGCTGGAGACCGAAGGCGTTCAGCAGGGACACCGACCGCAGGATGTGGCACTCGTCGGGGGTGAGGTCGGCCAGCCTGGATCAGCCGGTGGCCGTTCAACTATGCGGGCGTCATCCCAAAGCCGGAGCAAACCCCTGGATCCGGTCCAACCCGTACACCACTTCCCAGGACGCAAAACCGGGGTCTGTGGACAGCGACGTTGTCGTGGGCATGGGACGATTGGTTTATCGAGTGGTCGTGGCGGGTGACGCCGAGCCAGACACGGCGACGATGCGTGCCTCGCCGGGAGCTGTTGCAGCTTCGGTGAGGGCGCCTTGAAGGACCAGGGTCAGCGCCGAACGGCACGCCGATGTCGACGGTGATGCCGTTGTTCAGGTTTACGGTGCCGGCGTGGATCTGCTGGGCCACGCGCAGGGCGCGCTCGGTGTCGGTGCTGTAGACGGCACCGGACAGGCCGAACTCGGTGTGGTTGGCGATGCGGATGGCCTCTTCCTCGTCCCGGTAGGTCAGGACCGTCAGCACGGGCCCGAAGATCTCCTCCTGTGCGACCTTGGCGTCCGGTGACACACCGGTGATGATCGTGAGGGCGATGTAGCAACCCGCCGCTCGCCGGACCAAGACGGCTCAGGCACTACCTGAAGTAGACCAAGATCCGGCCTGCATTGGTCGGATCGGCCTCCAGACGTGTGTAGAGCTTCTTGATGTGTTTCTGTGCCAAGAAAGCAAGCACGCGCTTCTTGAGCTGGCCTGATCCCTTGCCAGGGATGACTTCAGCGACCGGAACCCCGGTCGCTGCTGCCTTGAAGATGAACTCTCTCAGAGCCAGCTCGATGTCCTTGTTGTTACGGAAGATGGGGTGTAGATCCAGGCTGAACAGTGCGATCGCCTCCGGCTGTCTCGGTCCGCTCGTTCTTGCTAATTCTTTGACATCAACGGACACCGCTAGCCAAGGGTTCACCCCGAAGCCCTACGACCCCTGTGAGCCCCGTCACGAGTGATTCGTAGGCGGGGAGAGAAGAGAAGGGGGTTTGACCGGACTTGACCCGGAATCCTGGACACGGGCTATGCGGCTGGTCCAGGGGTGACAGTGGGAATCGACCCGCACAAGCACGTTCATGTCGCAGTGGCCGTCGACAGCGACGGCAGGCGCGTCAGCCGGCCGCTGACACTACCGAAGACGAAAGAACGGCCGGCAGAGCCCGACCGGCGGAGGAGGAGGAGGAGGAGGAGGAGGAGGAGCGCCTCGGCTTCCGAGAGAAGGTGTCACCCCAGAGCTGGGCCGCTGTCGGTCCCTGACTTGAGTCCCTGAATAAAGCTGCAGGTCAGAGGCGTTTTCCTACAGTGGAAAGGGACTGAAGGGACTCAACTTCGGAGTTATAACTTCACTAACGTGTGAGCGCGTATGTGCGGGCGCGTATGACTTGCATGTCAAGACTGGCTCATAATTAGCGATTACAGTCCCTTCAGTCCCTCGACGGCGGGCATCAATAGCTCTGACCTGGTGTTTTACTGAGGGGCCGAGCCAGGGACCCAAAAGTTCCAGCCCTGTCTTCACCGCTCCAGACCCTGTCCGGGGCTTCTCTGCCGGCCTCTCATGTCCCGCCCCTGCAGGGCACAGTGCCTCCGCAGGCTCCAGCTGGAAGACCCGTCAGTCCCTGTCGCGACAGCTATGAACGCTCAGCCGTGCAGACCCCTGTCCCCCCGCAGGGTTCCAAGGGACTCAAGGGACCGAGAATCTGATGCAACGGCACGCGGGGGGAATCCTGCACCCCGGGGAGTGCACGCCTTAGACTCTCTTCTGGAAGTGAGTCCCTTGGGTCCCTGTTCTCATGGGGAGAACGCTGTGAGCAGCGCACTCCCGGCAGGGACTGAAAGCCGAGGACCGACCCGACGAGGACGATTGAGTGCAGCGCCACGGTGATACGAGCTCAACTGCTCCCCCTGCCAGGGCCGTGGCTCGGCTTGCCCTCGCTCGATGGTGCGCCGCCAAGGGCTGGCCGGTCCATCCTCTTGCCGTGGGCCGGAAGACCCCGATTGCCAACTGCCCGGCTTGCAGGGACCGGCACCACGATGCCGCGACATGCCCCTGCCTGCCCGCTGGCAGGCCCTGCCACGGCTTCCACGCCGGTACCACGGACCCGGTGCGCATAGAGCGTTGGTGGGGTGGCAGCTCCCGTGCAGGTGTCGGTGTTGCCTGTGGTCCGGCGGCATTGGTCGTCATCGACATCGACGCCCACTCCGTCGTTGTTCCGGACCGAGCCCTCCTTCTTCCAGGTATTCCGATTCACGAGTCGGTCAATCTCGACGGACTGGCCTCGGGCTTCGACACCCTGGCCCTCTTGGCTGCGCTGAGGGGGCAGCAGTCTCCTGCGGAGGACTCGGAGACCCTGCGGGTTCGTACTCCGTCGGGAGGACTTCACGTCTGGTACGAAAACCCGAAGCCTGCCGTCCGATACCGTTCGTCGACCGGTTCCAGTGCGAAAGTGGCCCTTGCTTGGCAAGTTGATGTCCGTGCGCACGGCGGGTACATTATTGCGCCGACCACACGAACCTCGCAGGGCACCTACGAAGCCGTCGGTGCCACCCGCGCGCCCGCCCCGCTGCCGGAATGGCTTGCGGGGGAGCTCACCCGCACCGGACACGTCATCACTCCCAACCGTCCGAAACTCTCTGCCGTACCCGCTGCGCGGGCGGCACGGCTTCCGCGCAGCGGGACGAAGGCCCAGCGGGTCCTGGCCCCGCTCGTAGACGCTGTCTCCGAATGCGCCGCCACGGCAGAGGGCGCAGGGTTCACGGAGAAGCTGAACCGGGCTGCGTTCACGGCCGGTGGCCTGCTCGGCGCCGGGTACCTGGACGAATCCGAGGCCAAGGCCCTTCTGGTCAGGGCAGCCGAAGCGGCTCGCCCCTGGCAGTCGGCCCGCAATGAAAAGATCATCCTTGACGGTCTCGCCGCCGGGGCCGTCCGGCCGTTCTACCTCGAAGGACGTTCATGAGCAGCGCCGAGAGCAAGCGCTTTGACGCAGCTGCCGCCGCTCAGCAGATGCTCGAACTCCAGGAAGAAGCACCGATTCTTCCTTCGCAGACGTCCGGGCAGGCAGTCTCCGCCGTTCCGCAGGGCGGCGGAGACTACGTCGGGCAGCTTCCCGCCACTCTCACCGACCGGGGCAATGCCAAGCTGTTTGTCCGCGTCTACCGTGACCAGTTCCGGCACGTGGAGGGCCTGGGCTGGTTCTCCTGGGACGGCTACCGGTGGAAGCGCACCGGTGGGGAAAAAGCCGCTCTCTGGGCGGCGGGAGAACTCGCCGAGGAGATGCCGGACACCGATCCTCGTGGGTACTTCAGTGACCGGGAGCTTCACCTTCACAAGCGGCGGACCCTGTCCACCACGGGTATGAAGGCCCTCCTCGTCCAGGCAAAAGCCTCTCCGGATCTTTCTCTGGACCCGGACACCCTCGATGGGGATCCTTACGCTCTTTGCACCCCCGAAGGCGTTGTAGACCTGAACACCGGACGGCTTCGAAAGCCTGATGCGACAAGGGACTTCCACTCCCGTGCCACCAGCGTCGCCCCTCAGACCATGCCAACCCCTCGGTGGGACCGCTTCCTCACCGACACCTTCGGCAGCGATGCCGAAGGCAGGGAGATGATCGACTTCCTGCACCTGCTCCTGGGTTACTCCGTCACCGGCGACGTCGGAGCCCAGGTCCTGCCCTTTCTCCATGGCCAGGGCAAGAACGGCAAATCCGTCCTTCTGGATGTGATGATCCAGATTCTCGGTGACTACGCGGACGCTGCACCGCCCGGCTTCCTCATGGACCGTGGCGCCTTCTCCGAACACTCCACCGAGCTCACCGAGCTCCACGGCCGCCGGCTCATCGTCTGCAGTGAGCTGAAGCCGAATGACAAGTTCGACGAGGCACGCGTCCGTCTCTTGACGGGCGGAGACAAGATCAAGGCCCGGCGTATGAGGCAGGACTACTTCTCCTTCACGCCCACCCACCACCTGTGGCTCCTCGGCAATCACCGTCCCGAGGTCTCCACCGGTGGCTTCGCCTTCTGGCGCCGTATCCGTCTGTTGCCCTTCGAACGCATCGTCCCCGACGAGCACAAGATCGATAACCTGGCCGTTGAACTCGTCCGTGACGAAGGCCCCGGTATCCTGCACTGGCTCACCGAGGGCGCCCGGCGCTACCTCGCCACCCGTGATCCCCTGACAGGCCCCGACCGGGTGCGCATCGCCACCAGCGCCTACGCGAACACCGAGGATCACATCGGCCGTTTCCTTGCCGAATGCTGCACTCGGGACACGGAGGCCCACCCGGACCTCCGTGTGGAGCAGGGCCTGCTCTACAACGCTTACAGCTCCTGGTGCACAGCCGGAGAAGGTATCCGCCCGGCCACCGCTCGTACGTTCGCCACCCGGGTCCGTCAGGAACTCGGCCTCGCTTCACCATCCGACATGATCAAATCAAACGGCCGGAAGTTCTATCCCGTTCTTGCCCTGGTAGCCGAGTAGATGCCAAGTCATCGTCTTCACGCGCCCCTGCGCCCAGGTCTCGGACCGTTCTACGATGAAGGTGTCCGGACGAGCGCGGACAGTTCCGCCGCTCCGAAGGCAGGCAAACAACCCAGGCACCGGACAGACCACCGGCGCAGCCACACACAGGAGGGAATGAGGCCATGAGCTCGCTACTGACCGAGAGCGACCTCTCCGACGAAGCCCGCATTGTGTGGCTGGAAGACCCGGACAACCTCGACTACGTCCGCCAGGCCCTCGACAAGACTCCACGACGCCGTAACAGACCCCGCTACGCTCGTGACGGCCGGATGATCGGTTACACCGAACTCGACGAGACAGCTGACGCCGACCCGGACAGTGGTCTTTATCGCCGCAGGGTGTTCTTCCTTCTGCCCCACGACCGCGACACCGTCCCCCAGGGTGTCTACCGTCAGGGGGCACCGGGCGAAGCCGTCGATCCGCGGACCGTCGAGCCCAAGAGGGTCGGAGCGAAAACACCCCGTTCCCAGCTGGGAACGGCGGCGGCCATAACGTCAGCGGGTTCCTAGCCTCGGATGGGCCGGTTCCCGGAGTTCATCGAGGAGTTCCCGCAGCCCGCTGTCGAGGACGTCGCTGGTCTGGTCAAGGTGCCGACGACCGAACTCGCGAAGTACGACCTGGCTGGCGCGAAGCGGCACCGGAAACAGATCCGCGAGGTATTGGGGTTCCGGTCGTCGACCGTGGCGGACGAGAAACGGCTGACGGAGTGGCTGTCGACGGAGGTCTGCCCGGTCGAGCTGGTTGAGGACCGGCAGCGGGAGGCCCTGTTGGTGCAGTGCCGTGTCGAGCTGTTCGCGACGATGCGTCAGGCGCGGCTGGAGATATTCGAGTGGCTCACCTACTACAACCCCGGCCGCCGGCACAGCGCGCTGTCCTACCTCTCCCCGATAAAGTTCGAACAGCAGTACTACAAGACAGCGAGACTCTCACTCGCAGCATGAATCCCCGTATCCCCACTCGGGGAGTCACCTCAAGGACGCGGAAGTGCGACCCGCTGTGCTGTCCTTGCGGAACGGGGTGAAGTGCGCCGGGGGGCGGTCGATGGGCACGTCCGGACGCCAGGCCGTGAGG
The DNA here is from genome assembly GCF_043200155.1 of Streptomyces sp. NPDC048473. Classification (NCBI taxonomy): domain Bacteria; kingdom Bacillati; phylum Actinomycetota; class Actinomycetes; order Kitasatosporales; family Streptomycetaceae; genus Streptomyces; species Streptomyces sp. NPDC048473. The sequence continues at coordinate 676 of NZ_JBICXE010000043.1, read as the reverse complement.
ATCTGAGCGGAGCAGACGAACGGCCCTTGCGGGAGGGCTCCCCGCGCCGGAGGCCCTGGTGCCTCAGGAATGGCTCGACGTCCACCAACAGGTGGAACGGGAGACCGGCAATCGGCCGACCCAGAACAACCTGGGCGCAGCCCTCGGTGTACGGCGCACCAGAGCGAGCCAGATCCGGGAGAAGGTTGAGGGCGTGCAGAACACCCCTTGCACAGTTATCTTTCCGTGACCTGAAGTCGGAGGTGCTTCCGGCGTGCACGGAAGCACCCCGCTAACCTCACAGACGAGCCCCGCCACGCATCCCCCGTCGTCGCGGGGCTTCGTCATGTCCCCCGGGAGGCGATCGCATGCCGATCCACTGCCCAGCCCTCTTCGACGACGACGCCCCCGCACCGCCGACGCTCGGCCCGCTGCCCGGCATCCATCCGTTCTCTGTTCTGCGTACCGACCTAGGCCCATGGCGCGAGCGCCGCCGGGCATGGCACGACCTCGGCATGGCCAGCCGTGCCGGCCGCGAGCAGGTCACCACTGCCAGCAGCGGCGAGTTCGTGCGCAAGCACCTGCTCACGATCAACGACGGCGGGCCTTCCCCCGTGATGGTGGACACGCTTCGTTGATCACGCGGCGAGCGTGAGCTTAGCGGCGTGGTGTCGGCGTTCGTATTCGTTGGGGCTGA
>NZ_JBICXE010000042.1:0-53354 GCF_043200155.1 Streptomyces sp. NPDC048473 | reverse complement strand
ATGCCCACCGGCCGACGCGGCCTCAAACAACCCCTCTCAGCCACCCAGCAGCCCCAACTGAAACGCCGAGGCTAATGCCGTCGGAGGAGGCCGCCCTCGTGGCCATGTGCTCTGTTTCCGCTCCGGGGCGCGAGCAGGCCGTGGGCTGATCCGGGGCCGACGCCCACAACGGCCCCCTGCCCGCGTCGATGCGCGGGGCGGGGGGCTGTCGGGATTTGGGCGCCCGGTAAGTGCCCAATACTATGAAAAAGGTACGAATCGACATGAGGACCATCCATGACCACAGTGGAACTGACCCGCTTCCGGATGAACCCCGACCAGGTCGCCGATCTTCTCGCCGCCCACTCCAAGATGCTGGCGGACTTCGCCGCCGACCTGGACGGCTTCCTCGACGCCCGCCTCGTGCGCCTGTCGGACGACGAGTGGCTGGATGTCCTCACCTGGGACACGCCCGAAGACCTCGCCGCCTCCCGTGCCAAGGGGCCGGACCTGCCCGGCGTCGCCGCCTTCTACGCAACGGTCGGCGACGTCATCAGCGACGAGGACGGCGAGCTGGAAACGGGGGCGGAGCCAGTCGCCCCTGTCGTGATCCCCGGCCATGCCGCGGACCTGGCACGGCACGTCGACGGCCCGGTGCTTCTGCCCGCCGATGGCGGCTACGCCGGAGAATGCGCCACCTACAACCTGAACCGTGTTCTGGAGCCCGCGCTCGCGGTGGGTGCGACCTGCGAGGCCGATGTGTGCGCCGCCGTTCGCTTCGCAGCGGCGCACTCCCTGCCCGTGGCGGTGAAGGCGACCGGACACCAGGTGGTCCTGCCTGGCCACGGCGCGCTGCTGGTCAGCACCGGGCGGATGAACGGCGTCACCGTGGATCCCGACCGCCGAATCGTACGGATCGAGGCTGGCGCACGCGCGCGCGACGTGGTCCGCGCGACGGCCGCTCATGGTCTCGCGCCGGCGAGCGGGTCCGCGGCGACGGTGGGCGTGGTCGGTTACACACTGGGGGGCGGACAGAGTCCCTTGCTGGGCCGCTCCTTCGGATACGCGGCCGACCATGTGCGGGAGCTGAGGGTCGTCTCAGCCGAGGGTGTGTCGCGGACCGTGACCGCCGACAGCGAGCCCGACCTGTTCTGGGCGCTGCGAGGCGGCAAGGGCAATTTCGGCGTGGTCACCTCTGTCGACCTTGAGGCGTTCCCGGTGGCACGGTTCTACGGCGGGGGGTTGTGGTACCGGGGCGAGCAGATGGCCGACGTGCTGCACACATGGCGCCAGTGGGTCGACGATCTGCCGGAGGAGATGTCCTCCTCGGTCGCCGTCCAACGGCTTCCCGGCCGGCCCGAGCTTCCGGAGCCGCTGCGCGGAGCCTTCGTGGTGCATCTGCGGATCGGCTCCCTCGGCGAGGCCGAGGACGCCGAGCGGCTGATGGCTCCGTTCCGGAACCTGGCGACGCCGCTCTTCGACACGATCCGGGACAGGCCGTACTCGACGATGGCCGAGATGCACCTGGACCCACCGACCCGCTGCCCTACTACGACCGGACCACCTGCCTGCGCGAGCTGCCCGAGAAGGCCGTGGACATGCTGGTGGAGCTCGCCGGACCGGACTCGCAGTGCCCGCTCGCCAACGTGGAGGTCCGCGCCCTCGGCGGAGCATTCGACCGTGAGCCTGCCGTGCCCAACGCCGTGTCGACCCGAGGCATCCCCTTCGTCGCGTTCGGCTTCGGCGTGGGCGGTCCCGAGCAGCGCGAAACGATGCGGGGCCACCTCGGCCGTGTCCTGGACGCACTGGCGCCCTGGGCGGCCGACCGGAACATGGTGAACTTCATGTCCGGTGACGAGGCGACAACGCCCGAAGGGGTGCGCCAGGCCTACGGCGCCGACCGCTACGACCGCCTGGCGCGGGTGAAGCGCACCTACGATCCCTCCAACATGTTCCGGATGAACCACAACATCCGGCCCCTGTGACGCTGCGCGGGCCGCAACAGCACACTCTCGCCGCGTTCTCGGCTTCGGGGGCACTGGTTTCGCCGAAAGGCGCAACCCCTGCGCCGCTAACTGATCCCTACGTTGTTCTGCGGGACGTGGTGAACCCTTCGTATGGTTCACCCACCCAGGGGCGCCGAGTGTGGCTCTAACTGATCTGCTGTTCGTAGCTAGAAACGATTGGCCGCTCGGCGCCCCACGACGACTCGGCCCGGCGAGCCAACCGCGGGATAGTGCGTTCGGAGGGACTGCTGGGACTGCTGCAGGGTTGGGTGACACCTGACCTGGCTTGCCGAGAGGCGGCCTGGAAGGATGTCGCAGTGCCCAAGCCGTATCCCAAGGAGTTCCGCGAGGACGTCGTGCGGGTCGCGCGCAACCGCGAGCCCGGCGTCACGCTGGAACAGATCGCCGCCGGCTTCGGCGTCCACCCGATCACGCTGTCGAAGTGGCTGCGCCGCGCCGAAACCGACGAGGGCGCCAGGCCCGCACCGGCGTCGGGTGAGTCGGCCGAGCTGCGCGAGGCCCGGAAGCGGATCCGGCTGCTGGAGCAGGAGAACGAGGTGCTCAGAAGGGCTGCGGCGTATCTGTCGCAGGCGAACCTCCCGTCAAAATGATGTACCCGCTCGTCCGCGAGCTGGCCGCCGCCGCTGCCCCTTTCCGGGTGCCGGTGGCGGTGACGTGCCGGGTGCTAGGGCTGGCCCGCCAGCCCTACTACCGGTGGCTGGCCCGGCCGGTCACCGACACCGAGCTCGCCGAGGCATACCGGGCCAACGCCCTGTTCGACGCCCACCGCGACGACCCCGAGTTCGGCCACCGCTTCCTCCTCGACGAGGCCCATGCCGCCGGTGAGCCGATGGCCGAGCGGACCGCCTGGCGGATCTGCCGGGACAACGGCTGGTGGAGCGCGTTCGGCAAGCGCAGAGGCCGGGGCAAGAACGCCAAGGCCGGCCCTCCGGTCCACGATGACCGGGTGCGGCGCGACTTCACCGCAGACGAGCCGAACCGGCTGTGGCTGACGGACATCACCGAGCACGCCACCGGCGAGGGCAAGTTGTATCTGTCAATCCCCTCGAACCGTGGAGATCTTCTAAGCGGCCAGCTCCAAGGCGGGGTTGGCCCGGTGGTCGTGCTCGTAGTCGATCGGACTCCGGTACCCACACACGCTGTGTAGTCGGTGTGTGTTGTAGAAGCCGGTGATCCAGGTCGCGATCCGCAGCCGGGCCTCGGTGCGGGTGGCGAACGTGTGCCGGTGGACGTACTCGACCTTGAGCACGCTGTTGAACGCTTCGCTGACGGCATTGTCGAAACACGACCCGACGCGGCCCATGGACTGCGTCACGCCCAAGCGGCGACAGGCCCGGCGAAAGCGCCGGGACGCGTACTCGCTGCCGCGGTCGCTGTGAAAGATCACGCCCTTCACGTCACCACCTCGGGTGGCCGCGGCCATGTTCAAGGACGCCACGACCAGTTCGGCGTCATGACGTGCGCCCATGGCGTAGCCGAGCAGCCGACGCGAGAACAGGTCGATGACGGTGGCCAGGTAGAGCTTGCCCTCACCGGTGGGGATCTCGGTCATGTTGCCGCACCACACCTGGTCCGGAGCATCGGCGGTGAAGTCACGGCGGACGAAGTCCGGGGCCGCGGGCCGTTTGCCGGGCCTGGTCAGTCCGTGCCGTCGGCGGAGCTTGCGTCCGGCCAGGCCGAGTTCGGCCATCAAGCGGGCGACGGTGTTCACCGAGATGCGCCAGCCCGCTCGGACCAGGAGGAGCCAGATCTTCGGCGAGCCGTAGGTGCCGCCGGAGCCCTCGAAGATCTGCCGGATCACCTCGGCAGCTGTCCGCGCCGGACCTCGCGGGCCGTGGTGGGCTTGTCGCGCCACTTGTAGAACCAGGACTCCGACACTTCCAGAACTTGGCAGGTCAGACGGTGTGGGACGTGGTGTTCGGTCCTCTGGTTACCGATGAACGCGGCCAGGGCGGCCGGGTCCGTCTCGGTCACTTCACCCAGAGGACCATGCATCGCTTGAGGACATCACGCTCCATCTCCAGCTCGCGGATCCGCTTGTTCTTCTCCCTCATCTCCCGGCGCAGCCGCTCCAGTTCAGTGCGTTCCATCTCGCCCATCCGGCCACCCGGTGCCGGTTCGGCCAGCCGGTCGGACGACGCCGACCCGTTGCGCCGCCACCGCGATACCCAGCTGTGTAGCGTGCCGGAGTGCACACCGAGCTCCTCAGCGACCTCCGGGACCGACCTGCCCGTCTCGATCACGATGCGTACAGCACCCTCACGAAACTCAGGCGTGTACGTCCGTTGCTTGGACCCCATGAATCCCAACTTCCCCTGCAATCACGGACTCCACGCTACGAGGGGAGGGACATCCGAGAGATCGCCCTCGCCGTCGAGGCCGTTTGCAAGCCGGAGCGGACGTACCTGTACTCACTCGGCAGCCAGCAGGGCAATACACATCTCCACTGGCACATCGCAGGTCTGCCGACCGGAGTCCCCTACCCGCAGCAGCAGTTCCACGCCCTGATGACGGAGAACGGCGTTCTGTCTCTGCCGCCAAACGAAGCTGCCGAGATGGCCGCACGCCTCCGCAAGACCATTGCCGACCGGGGCGTCCTCAAGGAGGAGTGACCAGCGTCGCTCCGTCTTCTCCGCGCGAGCAGACGTACGAGGACATCATGTACACCTCCGCTCCCCGTACCCGCGAGAATGATCCCGTGTTCCCACTTGGCCTGGTGGACAAGGCCGCGCTGCTCCCCGTACCCGCGGGGATGGTCCCAGAGCGCCCTGCTCCAGCTCGCCTGCAGCATCATCTGCTTGAGACGACTCCGAACCTCATTCTGAAACGATCAGTTCGTCCTGGCCGTCGATGTATCACCCTGGCTTCGCGCTGACGCGCCGTGCTCGGCGGAGCGGCTGTGTCGATGGCGCGCTGAACGGGAGACGAAAGCGGATCGCCGATGGCCGCCATGGGTGTCTTCCCGTCAGCCACGAACCATTACTCGCTCGTTCGAGCGGCTGATGCTGAGCGGGCACGGGTTCGCCGGGCTGGCCAGCCCGCGGTTGCGGGATAGTTGCCGCTCCCCTGCCTAAAGTGAGAGATCCGGGGGCAGGTCAAGGTCGGCGGGCAGGTGGATCGTGAGCGGTGGCGGTATCGACTACGAGGCGGTCTTCCAGGCGCTGCCGGGCGCGGTGGCTCTGCTGACCACCGATCTGGTGTACACGGACGCGAACAAGGCGTTCCTGTCCATGGCCCACCGCACCCGTGATCAGGTGATCGGCCGGTATTTGTTTGATGTTTTTCCAGACAACCCCAATGAACCGCGTGCCACGGGTATGCGTAATCTCCGTGATTCGCTGGAGAGGGTTGCCGCGACCGGAGAGCGCGACAGCATGGCGCTTCAGCGTTACGACGTGGAGGATCCCGAGCAGCCCGGGGCGTGGGAGGAGCGGTACTGGAGCCCGGTAAACGTACCTGTCCTCGCCCCGGACGGATCTGTGGCCCTGCTTCTGCACCGGGTGGAGGAGGTGACCGAACTCATCCGCGCCCGTGGTGCCCGCGGCGGCGACCGTGCCCAGGTCCTGGAGGCCGAGCTCTACACCCGTGCCCGGGAACTGCAGGAGGTCAACGAACGCCTCCGCCAGGCCCACGCCCGCGAACGCGAGGTTGCCCTCCACCTTCAGGAGGCGATGCTGCCCGCGCCCCGCCCGGTCGGTCACCACAGGTCTGCCGTGCGCTACCGACCAGCCACCGGGGCTCTGAACGTGTGCGGTGACTGGTACGACCTCGTCGACCTGCCCGAGACCGGCCGCACCGCCGTCGCGGTCGGCGACGTCGTCGGCCACGGACTGCGCGCGGCCGGCGTCATGGGTCAGCTCCGCAGCGCCCTGTCCGCCGCCTCCCGCGTCGCTGATGGCCCTGCCCAAGCCCTCGAAGTCCTCGGGCTGTACGCGCGTTCTGTCGACGGCGCGGAATCCACCACCGCGGTGTCGGTCTTCATCGACTGGAACAACCGCACCCTCACCTACAGCAGCGCCGGCCATCCCCCGCCCGCCGTCCTGGCCTCCGACGGCACCGTCACCTTCCTCGATCAGGCCACCGACCCCCCGCTCGGCGCCCGTCCCGTTCACGTTTCCCGCCCCCAGGCCCAAACCGCCTTCACCGACGGCTCCGCGCTCGTCCTCTACACCGACGGACTCATCGAACGCCGTGGTGAGGACATCGATGCTGGCCTCCACCGCCTCGCCGACTCCCTCGCCCGTCACCACACCGCCGACCCGGAAACCCTCGCCGCCGCCCTGTTGGGCGACCTCCTCCCGCCCGCAGGCATCACTGATGACACCGCCCTGGTCATCCTGCGCCTGTGACAGGCGAGAAACGGCGGATCAAGGCGGCCGGCTTCCCCCGGGACAAGTCCCTGCGGACCTTCGACTTCGACGCAAACCCGAACATCGACGCGGCCACCATCCATACCCTCGCCAGCTGCGAGTGGGTCAAGAAGGGCCAGCCGCTCTGCCTGATCGGCGACTCCGGGACCGGCAAGCCCCGCATGCTGATCGCGCTGGGAACTGAGGCGGCGATGGCCGGCTACCGGGTCAAGTACGTGCTGGCGACGAAGCTGGTCAACGAACTCGTCGAGGCCGCCGACGAGAAGCAGCTGACCAAAACGATCGCCCCCTGGGCCACCCACTGGACGACCGCCGAAGAGCGCGGCCGGGGCCCTGCTGATAACAGAGGGTGGGGCCTACGGGCCGGGCGGGCGCGCCGAGGACCAACCCAGGCCTGGGACCTTGGACAAGTGGGACTGGCGAGGGGACAAGGGGTAGCGCGGGGCCTCACCGCGTCCGGATCACGCTCAGCCTCCCTTGCCTGCCAGACCCGGCAAGCACCTCCACCTCCAGTCGGTCTCGATACGCGTATACGTCTCCCCTGCACCCGCCGGTCACCTACCACCTCGGCATCAGCCAGGGCGGCCCCGATGTGTACGGCGAGGACCGGCTCCAGCCGGGCAGACAGCCGCACCGGGCCACCTTCATCCCCGACCGCCAGGGCCAGGTGCCGTGGCCGGAGGCGCCGGGCCGGCGGACCCGCCCCAACGGCGACTCTCCGGAGTCGAGTTCCCGCGCCCCGAGCGACACAGTGGCCTCACGGACACCGACGGCACGGGCGACCGCCCTGATCCCGCCGTGGCCGAGCGACCGGTCCTCCGCCCCTATCAACGGACGACACTGCCGCTCGTCGAGATGCGGCAGAATCGCCCCGAACTTGGCTGACAACACGGCCCGTTGCTCTTCCAACCCACCGTGCCAGACCAACGAACCACCGAGCGGAAAGCCACGGGTCAGAGATCTGCATGCCCTAACTCCTTGACCACGGAGCGGAGTTGGTCGGTAAGCCGGTTCGTCCGGGCGCCGGTAGCGCCCCAGCAGGCCGTGCACCTGCTCACGGAACGTCTGCCGCAGGCAGCCCAGCACCAGGCGCCGCGCCTCACCGACACCACCACCCGCCTGCCGTCCATCGGCACGTCCGCCACCGTCCGGCGATGGAAGCCGTGCACCCGCCCGGTCGGCATCCCGCACACCGGACACTGCACCGGATCACCCCGGGTACGCGCCACCACCCGGACCAGATCACCCTCAGCCACCACACTCTCGACGACCAGCGCGGACAGCCCCGAAAACACCACACCCACAAGGGCGTTGACCTCAGGCACGCCTCAGCCTGACACGAGGTGACGTACAGCTACCACCGATTACGGAACAGAGCCGAACGATTTACAGTCCCGCACTTGAAGGGCACCGGGATCCAGGCGTCCTGTATCGTGACGTTATGCGTCGATCTGTCACGCTATGACGGGATCAGTTGGATGGGCATGCCGCTCAACGCATCCGCAACACGATCTTGCGTAGAATCTACCGACGCCGGTCAGGCGGCCACGATTCTGCTGGATCGCCACGGTGTGGTGATCGCGTGGAGCCCTGCCGCAGAACAGCTCTTCGGCTACAGGACGACCGAAGTCGTAGGCCGTTCGGCGGCCGAGCTGTGGCCCGAGGCGTTCCCCGACCTCCTCCAGGAGTCGTCCGGAGGCGAGGAGGCCGACCGCAGCCTGGGTCGCAGTGTGGCCCTCACCCACCGGCGGGGCCACCACCTGGACGTCGCGCTCATGGCATCCTCCCTGGCGTCGGGCAAGCCAGGTGGCGAAGGGACCGTGATTCTGGCCACGGCCAGGCCACTTCCGCGGCACCGGGAGGACCAGGCCATCCTGGACGGGCTGTTCACCCAGTCACCGATCGGCGTGGCCGTGTACGACACCCAGCTGCGCCTCGTCCGGATGAACGCCGCCCTGGAACGCATCCAGGGACTGCCCCCGCAAGCAGTGCTGGGCCGAAGGATCACCGAGTTCCTGCCCGAACTCGACACCGCGGCGATGGAGAACCGGCTCCAGAGCGTCCTGGACACGGGTCGGCCCATCATGAGCGCCGAGCACCGAGGCCGTACCCCTGCCGACCCGGGCAAGGACCATGTCTGGAACGTGTCCTCCTTCGCCCTGACCGGCCCGGACGGCCGCACCCTCGGGGTCACCGATGCCATCATCGACATCACCGACCGTTACCGGGCCCGTGAGCGCCTTGCCTTCCTGGACGAGGCCGCCGCCCGCATCGGGACCACACTCGACGTGACACGCACCGCCGAGGAACTCCTCGACATTCTCGTCCCGCGCCTCGCCGACTTCGCCGTGGTGGGCCTCCTGGAAGGGGTGGCCGCCGGTGAGGAGCCCGGACCCCCCGCAGCGAGCGGCGGCATTCTTCGCCTCGCAGCGCGCAAGGCGTCGAACCCGGCGATGACCGAGGGCCTCAGACGGGTCGGAGATCTCCAGGGCTTCCCCGCCGACTCGCCGCACGCCCAGAGCCTCGCCGACGGGCAGCCCAGACTGCTGCCGGTCATCGACCCGAACGCCGACTGGATCCGGAACTCCCCCGACCCCCGGGTCCAGGTCATGCTGAAGCGGGGAACTCACTCCCTGATGCTCGTGCCGCTGCGGGCCCGAGAGGTCACCTTGGGCTTCGTCCACATGTACCGCTCGGCTCACGCGGACGCCTTCGAGCCTGACGACCTCGTCCTCACCCAGGAACTCGTCGCCCGCGCCGCGGTCTGCGTGGACAACGCCAGGCGCTACACCCGCGAACACACCGCAGCCGTCACCCTCCACGAGAGCCTGCTCCCACGCAATGTTCCAGACCAGAGCGCCGTCGACGTCGCACACCGCTTCATCGCCGCCCGTGCCCACGCCGGGGTGAGCGGCGCCTGGTTCGACGTGATCCCACTCTCCGGCGCCCGCGTCGCCCTCGCCGTCGGCGACACCCCCGGCACCGGTGTCCAGGCCGCCGCAGACATGGGACGGATCTGCTCCGCCGTACGAACCCTCGCACAGCTGGACCTCTCCCCCGACGAGCTGCTGGCCCGGCTCGACGACATGGTGCCGCGACTGGTCGAACGCGAACACTCCACCGGCTCCGCACCCGTGGTGGACCGGCTGGTCGGCGCGACTTGCCTGTTCGCGATCTACGACCCCGTCTCGCGTCGCTGCGTCATGGCCGGCGCCGGACACCCCCCACCCGCCATCGCCGATCCGACCGGGCAGGTCCGCATCCCCGAGCTGCCGTCCAACAAAGCCCTCGGCCTCGGCGACGGCGTCTTCGAGCCGCTGGACATCGAACTCGCCGAAGGTAAAACCTTGTTCTTCTACACCGAGGGCCTGGCGCGCGCCTGCCATTCGGATACAGCCGTGCCCGTCCGTCTCCGCGCGGTCATGGCACAGGGCGGCCACCTGCTCGACGAGAGATGCCAGGCCATTGCCGACTGTGTCCTGCCGCACCTGGCTGCCGAGGACGACCTGGCGGTGCTGCTCGCCCGAACATGCTCGCTCGGCGCCGATCAGGTCGCCACCTGGGACCTGCCGCAGGACCCTGCCGTAGTGGCCGACACCCGCTCGCTCGTCCTGCGGCAACTCGACCGGTGGGACCTCGGCCACCTGGCCTTCACCACCGAACTGATCGTCAGCGAACTCATCACCAACGCGATCCGCTACGGCTCCGCGCCCCTCCAGCTCCGCCTGATCCACGACCGGGCGCTGATCTGCGAGGTCAGCGACGCCAGCAGCACGTCCCCGCACATCCGCCGGGCCGCCAGCACCGACGAAGGCGGGCGAGGGCTGTTCCTCGTCGCCCAGTGCTCCCACCGCTGGGGCACGCGCTACACCGCCACCGGCAAGACCATCTGGACCGAACAACTCCTCAACGCACCGTGGGACACGCTCGAGCCGGACCAGGACCTCGACGACGCCCCCACCACCATCGCCACGCCCAACCTCGCCACCGCCTGACCGGAGCCATTGCCCTGAAAAGCTCAATGTGTTGTTTCAACGTCTGGTGTCATTCCCGGTGCCTGACAGGCGCCACCTGCGGCGTTGGCTGCGGAGCCGGAACATCGTGCCGCGGATCACCCCGTCGCGGCATCGAGAGTTCCGGACGGCTGGGCCGGCACCGAGGGGTCGTGGAGCGGATGATGCCCTGGTCTTCTTGCCGAGGTTGTATGTCCCCTCGTCCAGCAGGTTGCCGTTGTCATGCCACCGGCGCCACGGGCCATGCTGCTGACCGTCCACGAAGGCGCCCTGTTGTAAGAGGCCGCCGCCGCCCTCGCGCTACCGGACCCGACAGGGCTCCGTCCTTGAAGTGCTCCTCTGCCATGGGAACAGCATGGAACGAGGGGCCCCAACAACCCGGCCCGTCATCCCATGTCTCCGAGGACGTAACCAACCGTGGTTGGAGCCAGCCGCCGAGAAGTGAAATCCCGGTCTGCGCTCACCAATCGGAACACCGTCTTTAACCCCTGGGCTTCACGCCGAGCCGCCGCAGCCTTGGGGGCGCAGTCCAGAGGATGGCGATGAGTGGGATATACGCGCCGGTTCCCAGTGCGGGCATTGGCGGGGCCTGGCTCGACGCCCCCGTGCGGACGGATGTGTGGTCGGCCGATCCGGGAGACCATGGAAGCTGCAGCATCCACTGGATAGAGGAAAGCCGCAGGTAAGTGGACAGGCCACGGACCGGGGCGCGGGACGGCCCACACGGCCCGGCAGATGGAAGGAGTGCCCGAGTGAGCGCGGTCGAAGGGGGCTTGGCTGACGCCGGTCAGCCGAAGGCAAGGTCATCGCAGCCGAGCGGGCTGATGGACCTCCTCGGTGTCGCCACGCTGTTGCTGGACGCCGATGGGCGGATCGTCCTGTGGAGCCCTCAGGCCGAGACACTGTTCGGCTATACCGCTGATGAGGCGCTCGGGCAGTACGCCGCGCCGATGCTCGTTCACAAACCGCGCTGGGAGCTGATGATCAAGCTGTTCGCCCAGGTCATGGGGACCGGTGAGAGCTGGGCCGGAGCGTTCCCCATCCGGCACAAGGACGGCAGCACCCGCCTGGTGGAATTCCGCAACACGCGGCTGCTGGACGACCGCGGCGACTTCTACGCCCTCGGGCTCGCTACCGACGAGTCGACGTTGCGTGAGGTGGAGCGGGACGTCGCATTGTCGACCCGGCTGATCTCCCAGTCCCCCATGGGGCTGGCGATCCTCCACACCGACCTGCGGTACGTGTCCGTCAACCCCGCCTTGGAGCGGATGCACGGCATACCCGCGGATGACCACCTCGGCCGGCATTACCGCGAGATCATGACCGCCGCGAAGTTCGAGGTGGTCGAGGCCGCGATGCGGCAGGTCCTGAAGACCGGGATCCCCATGGTCGACCAGTCCACCATCGTCGGCCGCACCCCCGCCGACCCGGGGCACGAGCATGCCTGGTCGATCTCGTTGTACCGGCTGGAGGACCCCCAGGGGCGTGTCCTCGGGGTGACCGAACTGGTGGTGGATGTCACCGACCGCCATCAGGCGGCCATGGAGACTGCCAAGGCCCGGCGACGCCTGGCCCTGATCGCCGACAGCTCCGTTCGCATCGGCACCACCTTGGAGGTGGAAAAGACCGCCCGGGAACTGGCCGAGGTCACCGTTCCCGAGCTCGCCGACGTGGTCGCGGTCGACGTCCTCGACTCGGTCCTGAAAGACTGCCACCCAGCAGCCCGCGACGGCCCCGCGCTCTTTCGCGCCCTCGCGGTCAAGGCCGCGTACCCAACCGAAGCCGCTGAGGCCGCCGACCCACCCGGCCACCTCGCCGCTTACGGCACCGACCGGCTGGCCACCCAATGCGTACGCACCGGCCGCCCGATCCTGATCACCCAAGCGGATGACAACGACCTGGCGCGCATCGCGCGCGACGACGATGCCGCTGCCATGCTGGCCCGCGCCGGCGTGCACTCCTACATGGCAGTCCCGCTCACCGCGCGCGGCCAGATCCTCGGCATCCTGGGTCTCACCCGTGCGGGCAACCCGCTGCCCTTCGACGAGGACGACCTCGCCCTCGCCGGTGAGCTGGCCTCCCGCGCCGCCATCTGCATCGACAACGCCTGCTCGCACCAGAGGATGCGCAACGCCGCCGAGACCTTGCAGCGCAGCCTCCTTCCGGAACACCCGCCCCGCCTTCCCGGCCTGGAGGTTGCCTCCCGGTACCGGCCCGCACAGGCCGCCTACGAGGTCGGCGGCGACTGGTACGACGTCCTGCCGCTCGACGGCGACAGGACCGCACTCGTCGTGGGCGACGTCATGGGCAGCGGCATTGCCGCCGCCGCCACCATGGGCCGCCTGCGTGCCGCCACCAGCGCCTTCGCCGACCTCGACCTCGACCCCGCCGAGGTCCTCCAGCACCTGGACAAGATCACCTCGGGACTGGAGCACCCCATCGCCACCTGCGTGTACGCCGTCTACGACCCACACCGCGCCGAGTGCCACATCGCCACCGCCGGCCACCTGCCCCCCGTCCTCGTGCGCAGCGGCGAGCATCCGGAACTGCTCGACCTGCCCACCGGCATCCCGTTGGGAGTGGGCGGCGTCTCCTTCGAGACCACCACCTTCGACCTCGGCCCCGGCGACCAGCTGGTCCTGTATACCGACGGACTGGTCGAAACCCGCCACGACCCCATCGACGAACGCCTCGAGACTCTCCTCCGCGTGCTGGACGCGCCCGACCGCTCCCTGGAGGAAACCTGCGACCGGCTCCTTCAAGAGCTGCGGCGTCCCGGCGACCCCGATGACGTCGCCCTGCTCATCGCCCGGACGCAGCCCTTCACGCCCACAGCGTGAAACTCCCGCTTACTGGTCATCGGAACTGCTGGAAGCCTCGAAGCGTCGGAGTAGTTGCTTGAGGGCGGACATCTCGGCCGCAAACGCCACACGTCCCTCCCTGGCGGGTGACCGGCGATGCGTCGTCGGGCGGAGGTGGCGCAGTCATCGCCGCCTGCAGCAAGTGCCCTCAGCTTGGAAAACAGGAGCCGTCGGCGAACAGGGTGTCGGTGAGGAACGCCTGACGCCGAAGACCCTCGTCGGGCTCAGGCGTTGCCGGGCCGCAGCTGCCCCGTCAGGGCTTCGGCGGTGTTGGCCAAGAAGCACAGCAGCGGGACCAGGCCGGGCAGTTCACGTCCGCCGGCTCTCACAGCAGGGATGCCCCCGCCGTACTCGGCAGCCTGCAGCCGGGCGGTCTCCCGCGCCGAAGCACGGGCCGGGCGCAGCCGGTCGAGCACAGTCTCGTCGACTGCGGCCAACAGCCGCCGGGCCGTGGGCGTGAAGGCCACCGGGCCGAACACCTCGCCCTGATCTCGTAGCACGGCCAGGTCCGCGATGGCCTCATCGCCGTCGGCGAGCATCACCGCAAGATCAGTAACGACGCGGCCAAAGTCGTGTCCGGTACCGCGCGGCCGAAGTGGCCGCAACGCGGCAGAGTACACGGTGGTCAGCCCGGTGGCATCGGCGAGGTCCGCCAGCAACCGCGCCCCAGCATGTCCGACCACCCCCGTCCCATCGGCGGATATGACGAGCCTGGGACGCAAACCAAAAGCCCGCACGCAGAAAGTGCCTTCCTCCGGCGACGACAGAACCCGCTCGACAAAGTTCATCGTCCCCCCAGGCGCCGGATCGGGGGCCAGGGCGCGCGCGGGCCGAGCACAGCCGGTCCCACACGCCCCACCACCCCCGACCCCTCTGCACGTAGGAAGTGACTTCCTCCAGCGACGACAGAACCGCTCGACAAAGTTCATCGTCCCAGTTCAGGAAGGTACCTTCGCGTTTCTACCCCTTCATTAGCCACACCCCGGCTGAATCGGCGAGGCTAGCTGCCCAGCGAGAGGGACCGAAATTTCCCGGGAGCCGGCCCATCAGACAGCCCGCTCATCCGGGAACGGTTCGCATGTTCTAAGGAACAGGTGCGATCAGCCCATGGCGTCGGCCGCCCGCGGGCTGTCAGTGAGCCCGTTCGGCTGGGCGTCCTTGCAGTAGGGGACGGTCCCGGTCTGGACTACGTACCTGGCCGAGATCCATGCCTGCTCGTCACGCAGCAGGAACCAGACGTTGTTGTCGGCGATGTTCTGCGCACGGACCTTGCATCGCAGGCCCACTTGATCGAGGTACTCAAGAGTGCCCAGCATCGACGAGTCGGTGCTGGGGTACTGACGCTCGTTCACCCCACTCTGACCGATCACTGTGGCGTAGGGCTCCACGGGAGTCGCGGCCTGAGCTGGAGCCGCTACGGCAAGCAGCGGAGCGCCGAGCACAATGACTGCGGCAGCGCCCGAACCCGCGGCGATACGCCGAGCGCGCCTCTCCAAGATCCTCATCATGACCATGCCTCTCGTTCATTCCTGACTCTGGATCACAGTCGACCACGCCTCGGGCCATGCGCCCTGCACCCCGTGCTGTCGCAGGGCATTGATCCCCCGAAAAGACGATCGCGAACGAGCGGGCCCCCGCTTCGCGATCGTGGTCGGGCTCTGAGCCGTACCGTTTTCGTCATCGGAAGGCTGGGGAAGGGCGCAGCAGAGCGGGGACCTGGGCACAGAGCCGATCGATCACCGCCCGGCCGTCGATCCCCGCCTCCCAGGCGCGAGCAGTACCGCGCCGCGGCATGCGGACGTTCACGGACGGGACGTACGGCGGGTTCGCCAGCACCAGGTCGAACCTCAGGCCGGTCACAGGCTCCGTCGAGTCGCCGCGGCTGGCCCGGATGGCCCGTGCGTGCCCGGACAGCAGTGCGTTCAGCCGTGTCGTGAGCACTGCTGCGGCCGACGTATCGACGGCGATTACGCGGGCAGCGCCGTAGCGGGCGGCGGCGGTCGCCACTGCGCCGGTACCGGTACCCACGTCGAGCACCTCGGCTTGGGGTGACAGATGTTCGCGCCGCAGGGCAGATATCAGCATGGCTGTGTCTTCCTGCGGCGCGTAGACACCCGGAGGCTTGAGAAGCTTCAATGTCGCGTCCGGCTCTCAGAGATCACGCAGGGCGGGCAGCAAGGTCTTCTCCGCCCAGTCGAGGAAGGTCGGCTGATGGTCACCGCCGACCTGGACGAGGGCGATCTCTGTGAAGCCCGCCTCGGCGTAGGGACGCACCACCTCGACGAAGGTGTCGACGTCGTCACCGCACGGGATGGATTCCGCGATGTGGTCCGGGCGTACGAACTGGGAGGCCCCGGCGAATCCGGCCGGCCCGGGCAGCTCTGCGTTGACCTTCCAGCTGCCGACCGCCCAGCGGAACTGGTCGTGCGCCCGTGCGACCGCCGCGTCCCGGTCGGTGTCGTAGCAGACGGGTAGCTGGCCGACCCGCGGCTTGCCCGTACCGCCGTGCCGGTCGAAAGCGTCCAGCAGGTCGCTTCTGGGCTCGGTGGCAATGACGAGATCGCCCAGCCGGCCGGCGATCTCGCACGACCGTTCTCCCGATACCGCGATCCCGATCGCAGGCAGCCCCTCCGGCAGATCCCAGAGCTTGGCGTTCTCCACGTCGAAATGTGTGCCGTGATGACTCACCTCACGGCCGCCGAAGAGTGCGCGAATGACTTCTACAGCCTCTTCCAACATCTCCAAGCGAACGTGGGCGCAGGCTGGCCTGCCGCCCACCACATGCTCGTTGAGGTTCTCGCCGGAGCCGAGACCGAGTCGGAACCGCCCCTGGCAGAGCAGCTGCATCGTCGCGGCCTTCTGAGCGACCACCGCAGGGTGGTATCGCACGGTGGGGCACGTCACGTACGTCATCAACGGGATCCGCGACGTGGCTTGTGCGGCCGCGCCGAGCACGCTCCATGCGTAGGGAGCGTGCCCCTGGGAGTCCAGCCACGGAAAGAAGTGGTCCGAAGTGACAGAGAAGTCGAAGCCGGCGCGCTCGGCGCCCACCACATGCTCGACGAGCTCACGCGGACCGGCCTGCTCGGTCATCATCGTGTATCCGACCAGCACCATGGAACACTCCTTGCCGAGCCTTCGGCTCCGAACACGAGCTGTCCGAATCCGGGGCACCCGGGTCATGTGACGAGGCCGCTCGCCTCGGGCCCGAGGACTCACGAGACTGATTTCCGCCGTCCCGCGACATCACATCGACAGCCGGCATCACCGATCGGGCCCACCCGAGGTAGAACTCGGCTTCGGTAATCGCATCGCGGGTGGTGCGCTGCCCCATGAGCACACACAAGGTGTACGCGACATCCTCGAGGTGTCGGCGGCTAGCCAGATCGTGCGGCTCTGCCAGGACGACGACCTCCCACGCGCGATAGCACCGCAGCAGCGAAACGACCAGGGACTTGTCCGGGAGCAACATCGCGGCTCCTTAGGTCGGGTGGCGGCCCACGCTCGTGAGGTCGACGACGCCACTCAGCTCAAGTAGGTAACCCCGAGTCGATACGGCGGCGCTTTCCTCAACGGGAGGCAGGATGAAAACCGGGTGGGGCAATCAGCCTCGGCGACCCAGCGTTGTAATCGCCCGGGACTCGCATTCGCCGAACGTCAGCGAACTTTCACCGAACGACGAAACTTGACGCCTGGTGCCGGCCGCGCGGCCGCCACCAGGCCGCGCCCCGGCGGCCGTGAAACCCGGATGCGGTCGCCCCGGGTGCGCGGCCCACAATGCAGGTCCTACCGTCCGGACTTCTTCAGCCGCTCAGCCGCCTTTGCCGCGGTCTCCTGGGCCTTGCCCGTCATTTGCTCGCCGCGGCCCTCTGCCTGCATGCCCTTGTTGTCCATGGCACCGCCGGCGGTTTCCTTCAGCTTGCCCTTGACCTGCTTGGCCTTCGCCTTTGCCTTACCCATGACGATTCTGTCCTTCACTGTGGGGGAGCTGACGTACCCACCTTGCGTCGATCACTCTGAGGCCGCAATCGGTGAGGTGTCGCGCTCACGGGCAACCGGGAGAAAGGGCCGCGGGAGCGGCACTCTCCGGTCAGTCGGGCGGCTCGGGGACCGGGCGGGAACCGGGACCCGGCGCCGGGGGCGGCTCCGCGTCTGGCTGGGGCTCGGGTTCACTGGGACCTGGCTCGGACGGCGGCTGCGGGTCGCGTGGCACCGGATCCGGCCCACTGGGGACTGGCCCCGGGCCCTCAGGGGAAGGTTCAGTGGTCATCACTCTCGTCCCTTCTCACGTCGCTGCTTCGCACCATCCCAGCGGACCAACCGCAAGTGAGCGAGGTCTCCTCGGAAGTGGTCCGCGGCAACGGGGGCAGGGTCCTGGCGCCGCAGTCGGCATCTCACACGGGTATAGAGACCGTCAGCCCGCGCACGGCGGCGGTCCGGTCCCTCGCCCGCAGCGCGGCCGAGGGATGCACCGTGGCAAGGAACACCGGTGATGATCCTCGCTGCTCGCCCCTTCGTTCTGCGCGGTGGCGGGAATGTCCCGGCGCGGCAGCGAAAGCAGGGCGCCGCGGAATTGCGTCACTTTGAAAGAGCTGCCCATCAACGACTGCATGCGTCGGTCTTCGTCACAGGCGTCGAAAGCGCCCTCCCCCACCATGCTTCCACCGTGCCCCGAAGTTCGCCCGGTGCGCGTGGCTGTGTCCACCCGAGCTGCCGTACGGCGCACGTTCCGAGCACGCCTCCGACGAGGCCGCACGAACTCCCGGCTCCTCGCATCGTCAGGTCAGGTCCGGCCTGCCCCAGTGACGGCGTTCGGCAACCGCTACGGCGAACGCATCACTGGAAGCGTCGTCACCGCCGGCCGCGCTCATCAGTCCGTCCCGAGCGGCGGGTTCGCCTCCCGCCGCAGCCCGGTCGGTGACCCCAGCGGGCAGGAGATCGCCCAGGGGGGCCGACGCCTCCACCGGTATCCGACGATGGGCTCGCCGTGCCACACGCGTCGCGGACGAATCTCCGGACCGGATCGTCGGTGAAACGCCCCCGCCGGGCAGCACCACCGCGTCGTACAGGACAGCGGCGACCGTAGCAGCGCGCGGTCGACCTGAATGGTGTCTCCCCGACTGGTGCTGACAGTGCCGTCCTGCGGGGCGATCCGTCTCCCCGGTTACTCTCGAAGCTCAAGGCGGGAGACGGCGTCGGAGTGGGAGTGTCGGCCGTGTCCGGCCTCGGTACGGAGTGCGGACAGCGTTCCCTTCGAAGTCTCTTATGCCTGCTCAGCGCGGGGCGATCCCGCCCAGGCACGACGCTAGGGGTGGGCGGCACGACAGCCACTGGGCGCGCAATACGACCTTCGTGCAGAAATTGGTGCCGCTGAACCAATCCACCCGAGGGCTCGCCCCGCGCCCGCGTTTCCGGTGCAGGCCCCTCACACCTACGGAGAAGCAAGGAGATCACGACGCCCGCTGTAGAATCAGGAGCATGGCTGCGGAGTATCCCGGTGCCGCAAAACAACTTTCCGTGGTCGCGGATAACGTAGGGTCACACCTCTCGGAGGTAAGCCGCGACATAGGCGAGTACCTGATTGCGGAGATCCCGGATCTCAGGGGCGACGAGACTGTCGTCAAAATGCTGCAGGCGAGTGTCACGGAAAATGTCGCCACCTTGCTGCACATTTTCGAGAACGACATACCCCTGGACAATATCGAGGGGCCCGTGGCCGCCTCGGAGTACGCCAGAAGGCTCGCCCAGAGGAATGTTTCCGTCAGCGCGTTGGTCAGGGCCTACAGGATCGGCCATTGGCGTTTCCTGCAATGGTGTCTCGACGAACTCGACCGGCAGGGTACCGACAAGGACCTCTGGGCCGCCACCAACCGGCACATGCAGCAGGTGAGCTTCGGCTACATCGACCGGGTGACCGAGCACGTCATCGACGTCTACCAATTCGAACGCGATCACTGGCTGCTCAGCCGGACCGCCGTGCGCGCCGCGCGCGTACGGGACATCCTCGCCGAGCAGGAGGTCGACCTCAACTGGGCAGAATCAGCCCTCGGTTACCGACTCCGGCAGCATCACCTCGGAATGGTGGCCTGGCTGCCCCCGCTGACCAGTGGGGACTCCGGACTGGCCCGACTCGACCGGATGACCCGCGTGATCGCCAAGGAACTCCAATGCCCCGCCAGGCCGCTGTTCGTCCCCCGCGACGAAATTCTGTCCTGGGCCTGGCTGCCGTTCGGCTCGCACAGCGACGTTCCCTGGGAACGGTTGTCGGATGTGATCGAAAGCAGTGACCCTTCCGTGCACACATCCTTTGGGCGCGTGGAGATCGGAATCGAGGGATTCCGCAGCACGCACCGGCAGGCACTGCGTACGCAGGAACTCGCGGCGGTGGCGAGTCTGGCACCCCGGTTCACCGAGTACTCCAGTGTGGCTCCGATCGCCCTGATGTCCTCGAACATCCAGGACATGCGCGCTTGGGTGTGGAGCGTCCTGGGCCCCTTGGCCGTCGACGACGAGAACTGCGCACGGCTGCGGGAGACCGTGCAGATTTTCCTGGACACCGGTTGCAGTTACACCGCAACTGGCAGCGCCCAAATTCTGCACAAGAACACCGTCCAATACCGCATCCGGAAAGTCGAGGAAACGCTGGGACACCCTGTCCAGCAAGGGCACACCGACCTGGAAGTCGCGTTGCTTGCGGTTCAGTACCTCGGCTCGACACTCCTTCGCACCAGCCCCGCATGAGACGCTCGCTCGGTGCCCATGAAGTGCGACGCGGCGGGTGACAGGATGGTGCGAGCCGGGGGGTCAGAGCATCGCCTTCTGGGGTTGTGTGGGCACCACGATGACCGTGGTGGCGTCGGCGGACAGGGCCGCCTTGAATTCCCGTTCCAGGTCCTCGGTGGTCTCCACGTCGACCGCGCGGCAACCGAACCCGCGGGCCACGGAGGTGATGCCGAGCCCCGGCAGGTCGAGTCCCGGAACGCCCGGCGTCTCCTCCAGCACGGCGAACGACTTGAGGATGGAGTATTCCTGGTTGCGCATGACCACGTAGACGATCGGCAGCTTGTGCTGGGCCGCTGTCCAGATGGCCTGCACGGAGTACTGGAAGGAGCCGTCGCCGATCATGCCGACCACCGGCCGGTCGACGCCCCTGTCCCGGTCACCCAGCGCGACCCCCACCGCTGCCGGCGTGCCCCAGCCGATGCCCCCGCTGGCCGTGGCGAAGAACGATCCGGTCCTGACGGTGGGGAGCCACTCGACCTGCTGGGCCATGGTGGATGTCGATTCGTTGACGATGACCGCGTCGGGAGGCCTGACCCGGCTGAGGGCCGCATAGACCTCCGGCGGGGTCAGGGGACTGTTGGGCACCTGTGGAAGGTGACGGGGCCGGGGCATCGGTTCCGGCGCGGTCCGTGCGGATCCCACCGCGACCATGTTCTGCAGCAGCTCGATCGCCGTCGTGGGATCGCCCAGGAGGCTGTCGCCCACCCGTGCCGCCGCGGCGACCGCGGGGTCGGCGGTGATCTGCAGCAGTTCCGTGCCCGCCGGGAGGTAGTCGCCGGGAACGTAGGGGTAGTACCGGAATACCTCCGCGCCGATCACGACGACCAGATCGTGCCCGGCCAGCCGGTCGCTGATGGTCTTCACGGACATCCCGAGTGGCCCGCGGAAGAGGGAATGGTCCTCCGGGAAGGAGGCACGGTCCAGCAGCGGCGCCCCGTAGACGGCCGCACGCAGCCTCTCCGCCAGGGCTACGGCCGCATCCCATCCGCCGCCGCGGTCCACCTCCGGTCCGAAGACCAGCGCAGGACGACGGCTGGCGGAAATACGGTCAGCGAAGCCCCGCAGACGCTCCGCGTCGGGGGCAACCCGGTCGCTCACCGTCCGCACACGGGCGGGGCCGGACAGCGGCTGCTTCCAGTCGTCCATGGGAATCGACAGGTAGACCGGCCCTGCCGGGGGCTGCAGGGCCATCGCGTAGGCCCGCATGAACGCCTCGGGTACGTCCTCGGCGCGCGCGGGTTCGTAGGACCACTTCACCCACGGCTTCGGCAGCGTGGTGGCCTCGCGGTTGCCCAGGTAGGGGTCGCCGATCACGAGTTCCCGGTGCTGCTGGCCCGAGGTGACGATCAGGGGGGTGTCTCCGTGGTAGGCCGCCACCAGGTTCCCCACGGCGTTGCCCAGCCCTGCCGAGGAATGGACGTTGACCAGGGCTGGGCGGCGGGTGACCTGGGCGAAGGCGTCGGCCATCGCTATGACGGAGGCCTCCTGCAGCGCCAGGATGTAGGTGAAGTCCTCGGGGAAATCTTGCAGGAACGGCTGCTCGGTGGAGCCGGGATTGCCGAAAACCGTGGTGAGTTGGAGGGTCCGCAGCAGATCGTAGGTCACGCTGCGCACGGTGGATTGCTCAGTCATCATGGGCCACCGACTTCGTACGGTGAGACAAGGCTGCGCCTGTAGGCCGTGGGCTCGTGGCGCGGGCCGTAAGCGGACTGCGGGGCGGGGACGCGTGTCAGCGGCCCTGCCAGCGAGGCGGGCGCTTCTCGGCGAAGGCGCGGGCGCCCTCCTTGGCGTCCTCGGATGCAAGGACCGGTGCGACGATCCGGTCCTGCTCGTGGAAGGCCTCCTGGTCGCCGAAGGCGGTGCGTTCGTTGACGACGCGATGGACGGCTGCCACGGCCAGGGGGGCGTTGTGCGCGATGCGGGCCGCGAGCTCCAGGGCCCTCGTCAGTGCCTCACCCGGTTCGGTGAGGTGGTTGACGAGGCCGAACCGCTCAGCGCGTTCGGCGGGCAGGGGATCGCCGGTGAGCAGGAGTTCCAGGGCGATGTTGCGGGGGATGCGTTCGGGAAGGCGCACGATGCCCCCTTCGGGGGGCACGATGCCGTAGTGGACCTCGGTCTGGCCGAAGGTGGCGTCCCGGGCGGCCACGATGATGTCGCAGGCGAGTGCCATCTCGGTTCCGCCGCCCAGCGCGTAGCCCTCGACGGCCGCGATGAGAGGCGTCTTGATCTCGGCGCGGGTGACGCCCGCGAAGCCGCGGCCGGGGACGATAGGGGTGTCTCCGGCCGCGAATGCCTTGAGGTCCATGCCCGCGCTGAAGACGCCGCCGGCCCCGGTGAGGATGCCGACCGTGAGGTCGTCACGGGCGTCGAGGTGGTCGATGGCGTCGGCCAGTGCCCGGGCGGTGGCGCCGTCGATGGCGTTGCGGGCCTCCGGCCGGTCGATGGTGATCACCAACGTGCCGTCATGTTCCTCGGTCCGCACGGTCGGAGCGTTCCTGGCGATGGTCATGGTGGTGTTTCCCCTCTCCCCCGGCCCTGCCCGGCAGGGCTTTCAGGTGATCGCTTCCGCCTTGCGCAGGTCCTCGATCCCGTCGACGTCGAAGCCGAGGTCGCGGAGCACGTCCACGGTGTGTTCGCCCAGGTCGGGGGCCGGGCCCGGGCGGACCTTGTGCTCCTGGTCCACTCGCACGGGGCTGTCGACGGTCAGGTGCGGCTCGTCGCTGCCGTCGTCGATCGGCACGAGGACCTTGTTGGCGGTGAGCTGGGGGTCGTGGGCGCATTCCTCGAGCGTCTGGACGACTCCGTAGGTGAGGCCCGCCGTGTCCAGCAGCTCGCGCCACTCGGCCAGCGGCCGGGTCGCGAAGGTCTTGTCCAGCAGGGCGGCGATCTCCGGCGCATGCGCGCGGCGGCTGCGGGTGTCGGCGTAGCGCGGGTCCTCCGCCGCCTCAGGATGGCCGATGGCCTTGAGGAAGAGGGGAACCTGCTTGTCCTCGTTGGCGAAGACGAGTATCAGCCAGCGGTCGTCGGCCGTGCGGTACATGTTCGCCAGCGCATTCGGCGGATCGGACCGGTCGACCGGGCGAGGGGTCTTCGCCCCGACCAGTACGGCCTGCAGCCACATGCCCGCCGCCCAGGCACCCTCGGCGAGCAGCGACGCCGTGACCCGTGCACCCTGTCCTGTCTTCTCCCGCCGGTACAGCGCGGTCATGATCCCGGCGAACAGGGTGATCGCCGTGGAGTGATCGCCCGATCCGAACACGTTCATCGCCGGCGGCACGCCGTGCTGGCGTGTCACGTCCATCAGGCCGCTGCGCGCCCAGTACGCCGTCACGTCGAAGCCTGGCAGATGCGCATCCGGGCCGTCCTCGCCGAAGCCGGTGACATCGGCGTAGATCAGCCGCGGATTGAGGGGGGCCAGAGTGTCGTACTCCAGGCCCAGCCTCTCGCGCGTCGGCGGCGGGAAGTTGGTGATCAGTACGTCGGCCCACCGCACCAGCCGGTCGAGCACCGGCCGGGACGCGGGCGACTTCAGGTTGAGCGCAATGCTGCGCTTGTTCCGGTTGTCCAGCTGCCAGGGGTAGTTGATGCCTTCGACATGAGGGTTGGGCGGAAGCCGGTCGAGCGACCGGTACGCGTCCCCGATGTGCGGTGGTTCCACCTTGATGACGTCGGCGCCGAAGTCTCCGAGCACGGTGGCCGCGGCCGGTCCGGCGATGAAGCTCGCGAGATCGACGACATGCAGTCCCTGCAGGAGGGGCGTGTTCTCCATGGCTGGTCCTCTTCTTCGGACGTGTCGCGTACCAGGTCAGTGGGCCGGGGCCGTGGGCACGAAGGCGTTGTAGCCGGTGATGTCGCGGCCCACGATCAGTGCCTGCACCGTGTCCGTCCCCTCGTAGGTGTCGATGGCCTCGATGTCGCACAGATGCCGGGCCACGTGGTAGTCGAGGAGGATGCCGTTGCCGCCGAGCATGTCGCGGGCGTCGGCGAGGATGGCCCGGGCGCGCTCGGTGTAGTGCATCTTGGCCAGAGCCACCCGCGGCATCGAGTACTTGCCCTCGTCCAGGAGCTGGCTGAGCCGGAACTGCATACACAGCATGTCGGTGATGTCCGCCAGCATCCGCGACAGCCGGTACTGGACGAGCTGGAAGGCCGCCAGCGGCATCCCGAACTGCTTGCGCTGCTTGGCGTAGGCCAGGGCCGTCTCGTAGCCCGCCACGGCGGCGCCGATCGCCTCCCAGGCCACGCAGAACCGCGAGGCCAGCAGCACCTTCTCGGTGTCGCGGAAGGTGTTGACGTTCGCCAGCCGGTTCTCGGCGGGCACCCGGACGTCGGTGAGGGAGATCTGCGCGTTCTGTACGCAGCGCAGCGCCGTCTTGCCCGTGATGACCTGGGCGTCGAACCCGGGCGTGCCCTTCTCGACCACGTAGCCGCCCACGTGCCCGTCCTCACCGCGCGCCCAGATGATCACGTAGTCGGCGATGGTCGTGTTGCCGATCCACCGCTTGTGACCGTTGAGGACGTAGAAGTCCCCGTCCCGGCGCGCGGTCGTCTCCAGCTTGACCACGTCCGTGCCGTGGGCCGGCTCGGTCAGGCCGAAGGCGCCGATCTTCTCCAGGCGCGCCATCGGCGGCAGGAAGCGCTGCTTCTGCTCCTCCGAGCCCAGCAGCGCGATCGACGTCATGGCCAGCGCCGAGTGGACGCCGGCGAAGGTGGAGATGCTCAGATCGCCGCGGGCCAGTTCGAGGATCACCAGGCCGGCCGTCACATTGCTCATCCCCGGACAGCCGTAGCCGGAGATCTGGAAGCCCGTGATACCGAGTTCCGCGAGCTTGGGGACCAGCTCGAAGGGGAATTCCGCCCGCTCCCAGTAGGGGTTGATGATCGGGGTGACCTCCTGGTCCATGAAGTCCCGGACCTTCTGGCGGAGCGCCTTCTGCTCATCGGTGAGCAGGTCGCTCAGCAGGTAGTAGTCCGTGTGCTCGGATCCGCCCAGCACGGGGGGCTGGACGACCGGGTGCCCGTTCCCGGGGCCCACAGTGGTGAGGTCGACGGGCGTCAGCGTGTCCTGGCCTATCGCGTTCATCTCCCGCTCCTTCCGTTCCGGAAGACCGGATCGTGTCGGTGACTCCGACGTTAGACGCAGACCACGCGAGAGCCATTGGCCCCGGAACACCACCTTTGGGTAGGTCTTGGTGGCCTCGAACCAATTCCACCGATAGCGCTGTCAAGCCCGGCCTTGCAACAGGGCTTCGGGCGCACCACAGCGCCACTTGGCTGCCCAACGCCGTCACGGCGATCGGAGGGAATCAACATGATCACGCCGAAGGAATGGGTCGGGCTGCTGCTGCCGACCTTCGAGCCGGACCACATCGAGCGTGCCGTGGTGCAGTACCTCTCGAGCGGCGAGTACGTGGGGGGAACGGCCGAAACTCCTCATGATCGATCTAGCCCTGAGCAAGGAGAACGCGGCCCCGCCACACTTCTGGGGCATGCTCTACGACGGATGGGCGCCCGACCCCAAGAAGGGCACCACAGTCTTCATCCAGGGCCGCGACCGGCGGACCGGACAACGAACGCAAGAAGATCTACGCCTCGGCAACCACGCCGGACCTCTACGCCGCGCCTTGCCCGCCCAGGACGACGTGCAGCGTCGGGAAGCGCTCGCTGCGGGTGCAGCGGTGCGACCAGAAGGGGAACGTGCTGCCGTTGGTGCCGCGCACTCCCTCCCAGACCCGGTGTCCGGCGTAACGCTCGTAGTCCCAGACCTCTTTGGCGAGCCGGGCCTGGGACATGGTGCCGTTGTCGATCTCGCAGAGTCGGCCGTGCGAGGAGACGGCGAGCGGAGTGCCGTGCCGGTCGATGATGAAGTGGCGCTTGCTGCCCGGCCGGCCCCGGTCGACCGGCGAAGGTCCGGTGTGAGCCCCCCTTGAGCGCCCTGACGTGCGAGCCGTCGATCGCGGCGTCATCCATCCTCAGCAGGCCCTCTCTGCATAGTTCTGCCAGAAGGACCTCGTGCAGGCGGGGCCATACCCCGGCCTCGGTCCAGTCCCGCAGGCGCCGCCGGGCCGTCACCCCGCTGCAGCCGACCCGCTCTGCGGGAACGTCCCGCCAGCTCACGCTCTTGCGCAGAACGTAAACGATGCCTCGCATGGCGGCACGGTCGTGCACCGGCAACCGCCCGGGATACCGATGCCGCCGGGGCGGTCGGTACCGAGGTCCGGGTCGACGATGTAGAACTGACGGGCATACACCCGTCGGTTCAGCGTCCGCGCGGCGTAGTCGTCCAGCAGCAGGACGAGCAGTTCTTACTTGTTGCGGACGTGGCGGTAGAGCGCCATCGGCGTACTGCCCATCTCTGTGGCCAGCCGCCGCATCGTCAGCCGGTCCATGCCTTCCGCGGCCACGATCCGGTGGGCCGTCTCTACGACCTCCTCGCGGGAGATGCGGGGAGGTCGGCCGAGGGTCTTGCGCGGCGCGGACGGTTGCGGCATGCCCTCACCATCCCCCAGGTGTCGACAGTGGCGATCCCCTAAGAGTATTTTTCTTACGTGTATAAAAACTTACGAGGGCGCCCCGGAGTGGTGCTGGCGGCGGCGGCCGTCGCTCAGTTCGCCGTCGCCCTGGACTTGTCGGTGGTCAACGTCGCACTGCCCGCGATCCGCACCGCTCGGACTGTCGTGGGTCGTGCACGTATACGCGCTCACACTCGGCGGATTTCTGCTGCTGGGGGGCCGCGCATGCGACCTGTACGGTCGGCATCGGCTGTTCGTGCTGGGCTTGGCCGTCTTCGGGCTGTGCTCGCTGGCGGGCGGGCTGGCCCAGGCACCCTGGCAACTGATGGCCGCCCGCGCCGGTCAGGGCCTGGGTGCCGCCGCGGCCACCCCGGCCGCGCTGGCGATGCTCACCACTACGTTCACCGAGGGCCCGCAGCGCGTGCGCGCGCTCGGGGTGTGGAGCGGGGTGAACGCCGCGGGAGGAGCGCTGGGCCTGCTGGCGGGTGGGCTGCTGACCGAGTACGCGGGTTGGCGCTGGGTGATGCTGATCAATCTGCCCATCGTGGCGGTGGCTCTCGCGCTGGTTCCCGTAGGCATGCCTGCCGAAGCACGCCCCGCCCGGCGCGAGAGGCTGGACGTGCTCGGCGCAGTCCTGGTGACCGGCGCAGTCGGGCTGCTGGTGCTCGGTGTCGTGCGCACCGACGCCCAAGGGTGGGGATCACCGGCCACGTTGGCGATGCTTGTCGCCGCGGCCACGTTCCTGGCCGCCTTGGTCTTCGCCGAATCCAGGGCTCCCGCACCGCTGTTGCGCCTCGGCCTGCTGCGCATTCGCTGGGTCGCCGGCGCCAACGTGCTGGTGTTCATTTTCACGGCCGGGCAGTTCGCGGCGTTCTACTTCGTGTCCCTGTACATGCAGACGGCGTCGGCGTCGGCGTCGGACCGGTCATAGCCCCGATCGTCGCCGCCGCGACCACCGGCGTCGCCCCCCGCGAGGCCGGCATGGCCTCCGGCCTCATGAACAGCTCCCGTCAACTCGGCGGCTGCATCGGCCTGGCCGCCCTGGCCGCCATCGCAGCACACCGCACCGGCACGGCCACCGAACCCGCCGCGCTCAACGACGGCTACGCCCTGGGTCTGGCCGTCGCCGCCGCTCTCTTCGTTCTCGCGGCGGTCGTGGCGATCGGTGTGTTGCCCCACCGCCGGGCCGAAACACCTGACCTGCGACCCTCCGCCCCTGCAGAGAACCGATTGGAAGGAAAACCGTCATGACGACGACACCCATCTCATCCATCGACCTGTTCGCCTCGGCGCTGCGCATCCACCCCGACGGCGATGTCCGAGTCGCCGAACGGCGGATGACGAGCAGCGACTCCGGCGCCTGGCAGATCGCGACCTTCCACGTGGAGACCGACGCCGACGTCCACGCCGACCATTGGGAGATGCACCCGGAGGCCGAAGAGGCGGTGTGCTGCCTCACCGGCGGCGTCCGCCTCTACTTCCGTCCCACCACGCCCGGCGGCGCCGAGGACATGGTGCAGTTGCAGGCAGGCACCGCCGTGGTCGTCCCCCGCGGCCGCTGGCACCGCCTCGAGCTGAACGCCCCCAGCGACCTGATGTCGATAACCCTTCGCCACGGCACCCGCCTCGAAAAGCGCACCGACACTCGCTGACCGGAATGTGGCCCGGCAGATGCACTGCCGGGCCACCACAAGCCTCGCCCCAGTCGTCATGGAGTTCCAACGGTGCGCCGTTGACGGCCGTGCGCCAAGCGGCTGCGCCGCCGGATGTTTCCCAGATGGTGGCTTGGGCCCCCCTCGTCGAGTGCACCGACGCGCTCAGATGGGTGCTGCCGCAGCGGACTTGGTGGAGCGCGCCGGCCGGGGAGGATGGACCGCAAGCCCCAGGTCGAGGCGCTTGTCCATGTCGAGCCGGATCGCGCGGGTCAGTGAGCCGCCGAGCGCGGGCCAGCCCGGCGGGTCGTCGTCCGGGCGGTACGGGCGGATGCTGCCGATGTTCTTCAGCCGGGGCAGCAGGCGGAAGTTGGGCAGCTCGGCAAAGGCGAACCCCACGACCGATGCGCCATGCGTGTCGACGTAGTTCGACTCGATCTCGGGGTCCGTGCAGTGCCGCAAAAGTGAGGACACCAACCGCAGAACGACACGTCCAGCCCGGCATCCGAAGCCAGCCCCCCGAACCCCACATCCCGCAGGTAGAGATACTGATCAAGCTCCATGTGACGGACCCGCAGATCAGGGCGAGTCCCGCTGGCGAGCGAGGAACCCCGGGGCACTGACCGCCACGGCTTGTCAGCAACCTCACCGGCCCGGATCAGATGCCGGTAGAGGGACTCGATGGCCGCCCGGTCCCGGTCCTACGAGACGTCATCGACCACCTCCTCGGCATGGCCCTGCCGCCACAGACGGAACTCACGGATGTCCGACTCCGTCGCCGACCGAAGATCCGCACCACGGGCCAGAAGGAAATGCAGCAGCATCAGCACACTGCAGGCGTACGATCGCATCGTCTTCGCGTCCTTACGGTCCAAGGCCAGCGACCGGAACCACGACGACACCGGCTCCACCGGGCGCATCGCTTCATCCAGGA
The DNA here is from genome assembly GCF_043200155.1 of Streptomyces sp. NPDC048473. Taxonomy (NCBI): domain Bacteria; kingdom Bacillati; phylum Actinomycetota; class Actinomycetes; order Kitasatosporales; family Streptomycetaceae; genus Streptomyces; species Streptomyces sp. NPDC048473. Next base: position 24,223 of record NZ_JBICXE010000042.1, on the reverse strand, counting down.
GGATCGGCGTACTTCGCGGGAGGGGACGTCGCTCAAAGAGTTCGGCGAGTTCGGCATAACCCAGGCCAGCGACCTCCCCGACCTTCCGGACCCTCCGCGTGTCCGTGAAGAACAGGCGCACCGCGTCTCCGGGGGCTGACAGCGACGTTCCGGGGAACCTTCCACTCGGCCAACCGGATCATCGCTCAACCGGCCACGGGCAGCCCGCGAGACTCACTCGTATGAGACACATCCCAAGTGTCTGGAGAACCGTCGGACTTCGCCTCGAACGCCAGACCGCCGGGGCCGCCGGGGAGCGGCAGCGGTCACGTGCGGCGCTGCTCGTGGACGGCCTTCATGAGGTCCTCGATGGCGGACTGGGTGTCGCGGTCACGCACGTCATCGATCGCTTCGAGAGCGGCGGCCGCGGCCTCACGAATGTGGTGGGGAAGCCCGTCGGCGGCCGTGAGCTGGTAGGCGGCCTTACGGCGCGCCGTGCGCTCGTCGGGGGCCACTGCGTCGGGGCCGGACAGAGGAAAGACGGAGACCCTGTACGCGGATATCCCCAGCACCACCATGTCCCCGATTCCGTCGGCATACCCGAGCGCGGCGGCCTTCCCGCTGCCTTCCCGAATGGTTGCGATCACGCGACGGTGGGACAGGACCGTGCCCAGGGCAGCGCCGCCTCCCAGGGAGAGGGCGCAGGCGACGGCGAGAAACGGCCCGTCCCAGACGAAACCGGTGACGGCTCCGAGGCCCGCGAGTGCGACGGTCCATCCGGCCTCTATCCGCAAGCCTGCTTGCTCGGGTGTGGTGTCCATGATGGGAGTGTCCCAGACGGTACCGCAGGCACCGGTGCGGGGTGGACCGTCCTGTCCTGCGCAGAGGTAGCCGGGGGAGACCGACTCCGAGAGCAGCAGACGGTCAGGTCCGGGCCGGTAAAGCGAACCCGCTGTTCACATCTGTCCATCCGTTCCAGGCCCGTTGGGAGGCTTGCGCCATGACCATCCCGGAACCCTCGACCGGGCCCGCCGCGACCTCAACCAACCCCTTTGCGGATACCTTGATCACTACTTGTCACGCCCTGACCTCGGCTACGACCAGGGATTCGCGCTTGGGGCGCTTCTGCACCTCGATGACGCTCTCGGCTCCGAGTCCGCATCCCGGTTCGTTGCCCCGAGCGGTCCCTGGCACCGATGGGTCGAAGGCCCGCCCAGGAGGGACCGAGACCCGCAAAACTATCGGCAGTTCGTGCACCAGCTTTGCGCCTTCGCCGACGAGAGCGCTGAGGTCTTCGCCTTGCTGGAGCGTGAGCTCTGATGCGGGCGGTGATACCTGTCCCGGCTCTCAGCGGATTCTGGCTGTCGCCAGAGTTGTGCCGGTGACAGCGAGCCGGGGCAGGTGGCCGAAGGGCGACCTGCATGACGTATCACGGCCTGGGCCCGGACCTTGCCGATTTCCTTGAGCCGGAGGAACTGGACGAACTCGTGGCACGAGGCCAGATTGGTCCCGTCGAGTACCAACGACGCCGCAACCTCATCCCCAATAAACCGATCAGCTACGACGCATGGAAGCAGCTGCGCTTCGCTACCGGCACGCAGCCCGGCGAATCCCGCCGCAGCTCCTCCCAGTCCCCGCGCTTCGTCCAGGCACAGCGCTACCTGCACCAGCTGCTGACCGGCTCCTATCTCGCCGACGCCGCTCACCCACCGGCCTGGCAGTCAGCCGCCGACCGCAGCCGCTACCTAGCCTTCCTGCCCACCCTCACCCTCGACCAACGCCATGCCCTGCACGACCACGCCCGCGCCCTCCTCGCAAAGCTGGACATCGCCGAACTCCTCACCTGGGAACCGCCAGAGGACTGCGCAGCCGACCTGTCACTGCCCGGCCGACCGCTCAGCGACATCGACCTGGACGCTCTCGAGCGCGTCGTCCTCACCGAACGACGCCCCCCAGCGAAGCCGCCCGGGAACTGGGCACCACCGTCACCCACGTCCGCTTCGCGCTCGAGCGGATCGCCCCCGAACCCCAGGAATGGACGAGTCGGCACTCGCCGCTAGCCGCCTGGCGACTGCGCGAACGAGCCCGCACCATCCTCACGCCCGAGTTCCTCGACCGCAAATACACCCGGCAAGAGAAGACCCTCACCCAGATCGCACAGGAAAACGACCTGCCCCGGCACATCGTGGTCGAACACGCCAACGCGGTCGGACTGACCATCTACCGCTCCCGCCGTGCCCTACCGATCGACAAGGACTGGCTGCGCGAGCAATACCTCACCCGCAAGCACTTCACCTACACCATCGCCCAACAGATCGGTACCGAGGACGAGACCATTCGCCGCCGGCTCCAGCAACTGAGCATCCCCCTACGCCCGCAGGGTGTTCACAGCCGGACCGTCATGACCGCGAAGCTCGACAATTCCGTCTCGCGCGACGTTCGCGCAGCCGTCAAAGGCACTCTGCACGGCTGGCTCCGGCTGCACCGCTTCCAGATCGCCATTGCATTCCCGAATATGACCACCCCCGGCACCTACCGCGGCACCGAGCAGAACGCCCTCACCACGCAGTTCAATCGGCTGGAAGCCGACATCGGCCACCAGCTCTTCCACCGGTCCGTCCAGACAACACCTCAACGCCCCACCACCCGCGGCCAGTCACTACTGCGCCAGCTCCGACAAGCCCACGCCCAGGAGCTGATGCGCGATGCCCTCGCCCCCGACCAGATACTCCCCTGCCCGACGCCACCACCATTCCCGAAGCCGCGGTCGCCGCCCGCCACCGGCGCAAGCCCGGCCCGCTGAAGCCCTTCGACGACATCTCCGCCCAACGCATCCGCCAGGAAACCCTCACGCTCCTGAACGACCTCCTCGCCCACGCCGACGAGGAAAGCTACGGAGCACAGATCCACGCTCGAACCGGCCTCCGCAAGGAACCGTCTCCGACCAGCTCAGGCGTCTCCAGCAAGCCGGGTGGCTGACCCGCCGCCCCGAAGACGACGCCTCCTGGCGCAGCCGCGCCCCAGCCGGACGAGGCCCCGGACGCCGACGCGCCTACTACACCCTCACCCCCGAGGAACGTCGAGCCGTCATCCACGAAATCCAGACCCCCGGCTTCACGCAAGCCTGCGCTCATTATCCATATCGAGAGAATGAATTTTATTCAGCCCTAGAATATTGAACGATCGCCGAAATCACCATGGACCACCAAGCATTGGGTTCACGAAAGGCATAGGGATCCCGCTCCTTAAGGTGTTCCGCAAGTTCATTCACGAATCGCATCTCGTCGTTGGGGCTAATTCCCACTCGGTCTCGTTCGTGCTGGCAGATTCTCAGTGTGGTGGTGTGAGGATGCGCCGAAGCCAGCGGGAACGGGCGTTGCGGGCGTCCTGGCTGAGAGCTGCCCGTGGCGCGAAGGTGTCGAAGCCGTGGAAGGCTCCGGGCCATACGTGCAGTTCGGCTTGGCCACCGGCCTGCCAGATCGCATTGGCATAGGCCACATCCTCGTCCCTGAAGGTCTCGGCCGACCCGACCTCGATGTAGGCCGGGGGTAGCTTGGACAGATCCGTAGCGCGGGCGGGAGCCGCATAGGGTGGCAGGTCCGCAGCGCCGTACTGGTCACCCAGCAGCGCCTGCCACGCGGTTGCGTTGGAGGTTCGGTCCCAGGTGTCGAGGTCGGCCATCTGGTGGCTGGAGAAGGTGTTGTTGCGGTCGTCGAGCATCGGGCACAGGAGCAGTTGCCCGATCGGTGTGGGCCCGCCTCGGTCACGGGCGAGCAGGGCGAGCGCCGCGGCGAGTCCGCCGCCGGCACTCTTTCCTCCGATAATGATGCGGTCCGCGTCGATGCCCAGTCCGGCCGCGTGCACAGCCACCCAGACGAATCCGGCATAACAGTCCTCCACCGGTCCGGGGTACTGCGCCTGTGGTGCCAACCGGTACTCGACAGAGACGACGGCCAACTCCATCGTGAGAGCCCATTCGCGAAGCAGCTGCGGAAGTACGGACCACGCATTGCCCATGATCATTCCGCCGCCGTGCATGTAGTACAGCAGCGGCAGCGGCCCGGTGATCCCGGCGGGCCGTGCGCTCACGAGCGTGACGTTCTGCCCGCCCGACGCTACCGGCACACGCAGCTCCTCCACCTCGAAGCGGCCGTCGGCCTGGAGGTCCCGGACCGTCGGCCTGGGCCGGGCCGCAGCATCCCGCTCCTGCCGGGCCGCAAGGTTCTCCGGGGTGAACGGCTCCCTCGCCTCGTCCCCCACAGCTGCCAGCGCCACACTCAGTTCGGGGTCGAAAGGGGGCGCATCCCAAGCCATCGAGACAGGGCCGGGTTCCGACGGCATGCCACCGACACTCATGAAAGGCCATCCCGTCGGGCGAGGGAATACCGGCCGGTATCCCGACCGGAACAGCCCTTCAGCATGTCCGTACGTATAGGGAACGCTCGCGCGAGGTCCATGCGGCGTAGTCAATCACCTGCCAGGCGGAGGCACGGCTCCCCAGCGGTGGACAAGCGTGTCCTGATGCTGGTCAAAGCCTTCCTCAAGGCCGGGATTCTTACTGAACTCGGTGAGAAGAAGGAGACGTTGACCGCCACCCCGCAAGGCGGCATCCTCTCCCCGCTGCTGGCGAACATTGCTCTGTCGGCGCTCGATGAGCACCTGCACGAGTCGTGGGAGCCGGGTGGGACGATGGCCACCGAAGGTAAACGCGCCTACCGGAGCCGCAAGGGTCGGCCGACGTGGCGGGTCGTCCGCTACGCGGACGACTTCGTCGTCCTGGTGCACGGCACCGAGGCCGACACCGCGGCACTGCGCGAAGAAATCGCTGACGTGCTCGAACCTCTGGGATTGCGCCTGTCACAGGCGAAGACCCGGATCGCGCACATGAGTGATGGGTTCGACTTCCTGGGCTTCCGCATCCAGTGGAAACGCAAAGGAGGCACGAACAAATGGCACGTCTACACCTTCATCGCAGACCGGCCCATCCGGTCCCTGAAGGCGAAGGTCCGTGCTCTGACAGGCAGGACATCGCAGCAGGATCTTGCCACCGTGCTGATCAGACTCACACAGATCATGCGCGGTTGGGCCAACTACTTCAAGCACGCTGTCGCCAAGCATGTCTTCACCAAGCTTGACGCCTTCGTGTGGTGGCGTCTCATCCGCATGCTGCGGGAACGTCACCACTGGAGTTGGGGCGACTTCCGCCGCCGATTCACCACCCCCACCGGGCGGTGGCTACCGATCGCGGCGGACGGGATCGAGCTGTTCCAGATCGCATCGGTCACGGTCAGCCGTTACCGATACCGGGCCAGCACGATCCCCAACCCATGGCACCCTGCGAACCCCGTCTGACGACAGAGACCGTGGAGAGCCCGTTGCGTTGAGAGGCGCACGGCGGGTTCGGCGAGAGGCCCGGAGAAACGGACCGGGAGCAATCCCGGCACCGCGCTCCGGGCCTACTCAGCGGAATCGGCGGTGATGGTGCGGAACGAACTGGAGACGGACCAAAACATCGCAGGTCACGCGGGCGACCAGCAGCCGTGTACGGGCGCTCCTAGCCCACTCCACAGAACCTGAGCCAGAGCCTGACTGACTCTGGCTCAACTGCTGTGGGGCGCCCGCGCATGAGTGACGGCTGAGGGCCGTCGGGGAGGGTTGCGCACGCGCAAGCGCCGGCGCGCCTATCCCTGGGCTGCCGGGTTCCGGGCGTCGGCAAGTACCTGGTCGAGGCGCTTGCGCACCGGTTTCCCGTACTGGAGGTGCAAGCCGAGGATCACCGCAGGCGGGAGGGTCCAGTACCGGAACCACCCAGGATGTCTCGGTGGCTCAGTCCCCTCGGCGTCGTTGCACAGGGTGCACAGCAGGCCTTCTCCGAACTACTGGCCCGGCATGAAGTGCATGTGCCCGAGAGAGCGTGCTGGGTCCTGGACGTGGACCGTTGCCGTCGTCCACGGCCTGCGGGTCGGCGAGCGCGTGGCCGCCTCCAGGGTGTGCATCGTGAAGATCCACCGATCGGCCCCCGGAGGTGCTATGCCCCTGCAGATGAAGTCGCGCGATAACGCTCGACTGCCGGGATCCGCTGGCTCTGGCGGCGTTCCATCAACAGGCCACCGCCCTCGAGCCCCACCCGAAATCCGTCGCAGCCTGGGCTTGATCAGCCGGTCTCGCTGGGACGGATCGGGTCGCAGGAGTGAGCATCGGATGCAAGCTTGACCGAACTGATCTTGAAGCAGTTCTCCGGCATCGAGCGCCGGTCAGTTGACTGAAGGTGACCGCGAAGATTTTGCTGATGCTCGGGTGATCGGCGTGTCGCGGACGGCCTGCTTCTTGGGCTTTTTCAAGCTGCGCCAAGCGACGGGGGCGTCCCGTGAGTCCTGCGCAACCACTCGTTGAGAGCGACGTGGTCAGCGTCGGTCAGGCCCTGGCGGGGATCGACATGATGGAGGAGGGCTTGTCCTCGATGGTGTGCGGATATGGGCTCGTGCGAGCTGAGCCGCTGGCAGACGCGGCGGGGCTGGGCGCGCTGCGTGATCTGTGCGCGGAGTGCGGCTGGCCCGCCGGTGATCTGGACCAGGGACCTCGACTATCACTTCTGCGCGAGCGAGGACGAGCTGGAGGAATGGGGGCGGGCCTGGATCAGCGAGAAGCTGACCCAGTTCCGCCGGATGATCACGGGCACGATCGGCCCGCACCTTGCCCTGTTCCCCAAGAGCGCCTGGGCCGCCTACCTCGGCGACCAGATGAAGGCGATCGAGTCGAACCTCGCGATGGCCGCCCGGCCACCGCGCTGATACCCGCCGGGGGCTCGGCCACCGGTGGAGGAGGCCGGGGGCCCTGCCCCGAGCCCCCACCCGCCCGGGCCGGGCCCCACCCATCTGATGCGTCAGCCCCGCTATCCCTCCGACATGACCGACGCCGAATAGGCCCTACTCGAACCCCTGCTGCCGCCTGCGGCCTGCACCACCCCGCGCGGCGGGGCTCCGGAGAAGTGGCCCCGCCGGGAGATCGTCGATGGCATCCGCTACCTGGTCGATAACAGCATCAAGTGGCGCGCGATGCCGGCGGGCTACCCTCCCTGGCGGACGAACTACGGATACGCCCGGCGCTGGGCAGCAGCCGGGATCGTCGGCCACATCCGCGACCAGCTCCGCCGGCAGATCCGCCTCGCCGCTGGCAAAACGCCCCGCGCGGCGTCGGTCATCATCGACTCGCAGAGCGTCATAGCATCCGAGACCGTCAGCAAGGACACGAGAGGGTACGACGGCGGGAAGCAGATCAACGGCATGAAACGGCACATGGTCTGCGACCACCGCGGGCTCGTGCTGCTGGTCATGGTCACCCCCGCGGGTCTTCACGACAGCGCCCCCGCCAAGGAGCTGCTGTTCCGGCTCGCCCTCATGCACCCCGAGATCACCATCGTCTGGGCGGATTCCGCCTACGGCGGGAAGCTGGTGACCTGGGCGAAGAAGTACCTCGACATCACCATCAAGACGGTGCGGCGCCCGCCGGACGTCAAGGGCTTCGTCGTGCTCCCGCGGCGCTGGGTAGTCGAGCGTTCATGGTCGTGGATCATGCGGCCCGCCGTCATTGCCGCGACCATGAACGCCTGCCAGAGATGAGCGAATCACTCATCACATGGGCCGCGATCACGCTCATGACCCGACGGCTCACCCGCCGCAAGACCTGTCCAGCCGAACGCCTTGACGTCGCCCACGGCTACGTGGTGCCAGAAGCCGCCTGATCAGTCCTCTCGACCGCCGAACCCGACGAGTTGTCGGCGTAACGGCCCGGCGCTGAGCCGAGTCGGTTCAGGCACCGGCACCTACAGCCCTTGTGGAGCGACGCATGGGCCACCGCGCCCCCACCACCGTCGCTCATGCCTCCACGCTACGTCGGGACCGGCACCTCAGCAGAGCGTACCCAGCTACGACGGCCAGATGACCACACCGTCACGCACCACCAGCGGCTCGCACTGGCGCCCTTCATAGAACCGGGTCCATCCCAGGTTGACGCTGCCATCGGGGCGTCGGTGAAAATCGCCAGCCTTGGCAGCGAGCCAGCTGAGGAGTTCGCCAGTGCGCTCGAAGTCGTCGGGGTGAATCTCCTGCCGGCTGGTCAGAGCCCAGGCATCATGCCGGGTGTCCTGCCTGCGCAGCAGGACCGACACAAGTGCCCCTTCCACCGTGAACGCCTCGCCGTGGCGGCCCAGAAGAGACTCGGGACGATCCTCGATGATGAGTTCCCCGCGATCATCCTCCACCACGAACGGAAACTCGGTCACGATACAGAGGACCTCCGGCTGGGGGCCCAGTCCGAGGTGCCATCGGAGCTCGGCGAGCTCCTCCTCCGACAATTCGTCGCGCAGGTCCAGCGTGAGCATGAGCTCAAAGATGTCAGCCATAGCGGCACACGCTAGTGCTCACGTCTGACAGTCCGCCCCTCGCCAGCTGATGGGCCTCCCCACGTGGCCGGGCAGGACGGACTGAAAACAGGTTCTGAGCCCTTTGCGGTCGGGGTTGGCACTCAGCTCGCCAGTGTTTTGGGCAGCCCTTCAACCCATGCGGTGAAACTGTCCGCGATTACCCGGACTTGTGGGTCTGCCGCACGATCGGGTGACATCTGATCTGGCTTGCCCTGTGGGGCGGGTGGGAAGGATGTCGCTGTGCCCAAGCCTTATCCGCAAGAGTTCCGCGAGGATGTCGTACGGGTCGCGAGGAACCGCGGCCCGGGCGTGACGATCGAGCAGGTGGCCGCCGACTTCGGAGTCCACGCGATGACGCTGTGGAAGTGGATGCGCCGGGCGGACATCGACGACGGCACAAAGCCCGCAACGACCAGTCAGGAGAGCACGGAGCTACGGGATGCGCGTCGGCGGATCAAGCTGCTGGAGCAGGAGAACGAGGTCCTGCGCCGGGCCGCGGCCTACCTGTCCCGGGCGAACCTGCCGGGAAAAGGATCTACCCGCTCGTGAAAGAGCTGGCCACGGACGGAATCTCCGTCACGGTCACGTGCCGGGTCCTCAAGCTCGCCCGCCAGCCCTACTACCGCCGGCTCGAACGGCCGGTGACCGATGCCGAGTTCGAGCAGGCCGCTCGCGCGAACGCGTTGTTCGACGCCCACCGCGAGGACCCGGAGTTCGGCTACCGCTTCCTGGCCGACGAAGCCCGCAGCGTGGGAGCCGGCATGGCCGACCGGACCGCGTGGCGGATCTGCCGGGACAACAGCTGGTGGAGCGTGTTCGGCAAGAAGCGCGGCAGGATCAAGAAGGCCGGCCCGCCGGTGCACGACGACCTCGTCCGCCGGGACTTCACCGCCGACGGACCGAACCGGCTGTGGCTCACCGACATCACCGAACACGTCACGGGAGAAGGGAAGCTGTATCTCTGTGCGGTCAAGGACGTCTTCAGCAAGCGGATCGTGGGCTGCTCCATCGACTCGCGGATGAAGTCCCCTCTGGCCGTCGCGGCCCTGGACAACGCTGTTGCCCGACGTGAGAACGTCGCCGGCTGTGTTCTGCACAGCGATCGCGGGTCGCAGTTTCGGTCCCGGAAGTTCGTCCGAGCGCTCGGCCGGCACCAGATCGCCAGCTCGACAGGGAGGGTCGGGGTGGCAGGCGACAACGCGGCCATGGAGTCCTTCTTCAGTCTGCTGCAGAAGAATGTCCTCGACCGACGGAAGTGGGCCAACCGCCAGGAACTACGGATCGCGATCGTGACCTGGATCGAGCGGACCTACCACCGACGCCGCAGACAAGCCTCACTCGGTCGGCTGACCCCCGTCGAATACGAAACCGTCATGACCACACCGGCCCTCCTGGCCGCGTGACCAAACCTGTCACCCAACCCTGCAGCAGACCCATCAGGCCTGAAGTCGAGATGCAGTCGGCTCTTAACCTTCTTGCTCTCATCAAGCCGGACGAAGTCCAACCCCGGCAGGCGATCCGGCTCCGGGCGGATCTCGAACTCCTCATCAGAGGAGTGGACCACAACCCAACCAAGAGCCGTAGCCCACCACTGCCCCAAGGCCACCGGATCTACCTAGTGAACAATTACCTGTTCCCATTCCAAGGTCATCCGCCGAGCTTAGACTTGCCAGGGCTTCGAAAACAGGCACTCGGGCCTCCCTCATCGGGCTGAACCCGAGCGCCCTTCCCCTCGCGGAGCCACCGCCACCCGCAGGTTCGGCACACACCAGCGTTCAGATTCCGCGAACCCGCTGGTTTCCGGCTACACCCGCGCAGACGGCCCCCACCCGTTCGGCACGGTGCTGCGCTTGCCGGACCCTTTCAACCTGGACCTGGACACCACCGGCCTGTCGCCCGCATGACCTGACGCTGAACGACACGAGCGTGGAGCGGGCGCCAAAGCCTGCCTGCAGCGCGTTCTCACGTCCCTTAAGGAATCGCCCTTCTCGACAGTCTCCCCGCGCAGGCGCCCGTGCCCGTCCTATGTTGGATGCCGGTCGCCGAGGGTCGCTGCGGTCTCCGCTGCAAGTCGGGTAACCGGCCCGAAGTCGCCAAGCTCGATCGTGAGCAGCGCGCGCACGAAGGCGGAGAGTTCGATGGTGCGTCGTCCGGACCTCGAAAGACCGATACACCCCGGGGGAGCACCGTGCGCTGCGCGGTGCTTGCAACCTGCCAGTAGACAGTAGCCCTCGGCGGCGAGAGCAAGGCGCTTGAAGGTGTCCTCCTTGACCGGTGTCGCCCGGTTTCAGGCGAGGCCGAGTTGCTGCATCATGCGGAGTTCGTCGCTGCTTCCCCAGCGTTCGACGAGCCTGCCGTTCTCGAAGCGGCTGATCTGCATGCCGCGGTAGCTGACCGTCTTCCCGGTCGGAGCGTGGTCGTGCAGGGGGCCGCGGTGTGTGCCCTTGATGGTGTAGGCGAAGGCGAGTTCATCATCAGTGGCCACCAGGTGCTCGACCTCGACTCTCAGATCCGGGAAGGCACCCCTGAGTTCGCGGAACATGGTCTGGTACCCCTCCGGGCCGGGCACCTGCCCAGGGGCGGGGTCATGGTCGATCGATCCGGGAGCAACCAGGTTGGTGAGGGCGTCGAGATTTCCGGTACTGACCGCCTCACCGAACGCGGTCTGGGCGGCAATGTTGCCCTGTTGGGACACAACTACTCCTCGGTCTCGTGAACGCGTGCGGCCTGCCTGGCGGCGGCGCTGGAACAGCCGTCCGCGGACACTGATCCTGCTTCGACAGCGCACAAGAGCGTGCCGACATGCCGACGGCCACCCCTTACGGGCCATGGCTTGCCTCCACACGCCGCACCTCCGGATCCATCCCGGGCGGCCTTGTCGTGGGAAATACTTCCCTGGCCCCACAGACCGCACCCGGCTCGCCGCCCTGTTCCTGGCCACCCACAGCTCCTCCAAGCTCCACGGGCAGATACCTTCCCATCTACCCGAGGGCTGCCGCGCCGCCACGCCCGAACTCGAGCGCAAGGGGTTCCTCGCCAACCTGTCCGACGACCGGTACCGGCTCGACTCAGCGATGCGCCACCTCGCAGGCATGCTCCGCTCCCCGGCCGACCTGGAAGAGGCGAAGCACCCCGTCCAGCGCCCGGCGCCTCCCACGCTCTCCAGAGCGGCGCGGAGCTTGGGGTTGTCACCGTAGACCTCGTCGCCGGCCGTCCATGCGGCCGGGACTCCCGCGTTCAGGGCGCGTTCGATCATTTGCAGAACGAGCTGTGGCTTGGTCGCGAAGCCGACCTTGTCAGGGATGGCGGCTTGTCAGCAGCGCTGCGGATCGCTGGTCCAGGACTTGGGCAGGTACAGCGCACGGTCGATGGCAGCGTGGCCGTGGCGGGAGGTGTAGGTGAGGTAGACGGCGACCTGCGCTTTCTCGACCCTGCCGGCGGTACCCGCGTACTGGCGCTGCACGCCGACAGTGCGGGTGCCCTTCTTCAGGTCACCTGTCTCGTCGACCACCAGGATGGCCTGGTCGTCAGCCACGTGCTCAGCACAAACGTGCGCAGGTCGTCGCGCACGAGGTCGGCGTCCCATTTGGCCCGGCCGAGCAGGTGCTGCAGCCCGTCCGGGGTGGCGTCCCCGGTGCGCTCGGCAATCGTCCAGCAGTTCTTGCGTGGCAGGTTCGCCAGCAGCCCGAGCACCATCTGCCGCGCTCGAAGACGCGGCTCGACGCGGGCGAAACGGCCCGCGATCCGGTCCATCACGCCCTCGAACATCGTCTGCCAGCGCTTGGGTACTACGCAGTCACCCACGGCCGCCGTGGGATCTTCGGTATTCACACACCGATGATCACCGGTGCCGCACCCCTTCCCATGTCATGCCGCACCAAGATCACGGATCAGCGCGTCGCCAGCAACTCCGCGAGGCGGTCTGCGAATTCGGTGCGCCAATCCAAGCGCGATCCGCTGCGGGCCATACGGCCGTGGCGACAGCCCCAGAACGCTGCCTGGACAGCGTGGAACTGGGCCCAACGCCGGACGCGTTCGATCGAGTTCCGCGACCTCGGCGAAGATGTCCAGGGTGCGGCGGACTGCCTTGAGCAGATTGTTCGATTCGAGGAGCCTCAACGCGAGGGACCTGAGCAGCGTGCCGCCATCGTAAGCGGGGTCTCCCACGTACCCCTTGGGGTCGACAGCCAGCCACTGCTCACGGTCCGCACGCAGGATGTTCCTGGGATGGAGATCCCTGTGGATGAGGATGTCCGGTTGGACGCGAGCCAGCTCACCGACGGTCGCCACGGCGGCCTCCACCACGTCACGCGACATTGTGTGCGTCAGTTTCCCGGCATCCTTGTGCAACTGCTCTTCCCAGGCATCGGCCTGATCCCGTAGCCCGGGCAGTCCGGGCGGCGCGGGGATGGCCAGGCGACGATTGATCCGCCCAGCGACCGTCACCACCTCGTCGCAGTCCTCGACCTCCGCCAGGGTCGACATTCGGGCCCGCTCCAGCAGCATCGCGAACCGCTCGTCGTCGCGATCGAGCAGTCGGACAGCTCCGCGCCCACCCCATGCCGAGAACGCATCCGGCTCATGGACGTTACCCGAATGCGGGAACGACACCTTCAGCACCGCGGGCCCCTCAGCCCTGCGCCGCACCAGGATTATGACCCCGACACCCCCGTGCATGACCTCGCCGTCTGGCACACACCCCCAGCGCCTCAGCAGGTCGTCCACAGTCCGGGGCAGTTCGGCGAGCCACACCGCCCCGCGCTCTCCCTCGCAATCGATGGTGCTCCGCACGAACGCCTCTGGTATCTCGATCACCCAGGCACCCTACGATCAGCCTGACGCCGCCACCGGGCAACCCTCTAACCATGAAGATCACATCTACGGCTGGAGTACTAATACTCCAGCCGGATTTCTTCATTAGTACTGGTCAACGGCTTGGGTGTGGGGAGTGTAGCGGGCTGGGACGGGGGTGGGGCGGTCTTTGCGGGGTCGTCCCACGAACGTGTGGCCGTGCTGCTTGCCGTGGCAACGTTCCGGGCAGCCCGCTCGCATGAGTGATGCACCAACGGGCCTGTGGGACGAGGGACTTGCTGAGTTGCTCTTGCGGATCGGAGGACGTTTTGCCCGCGTGGAATCCCGGCGACGGATGCGAGACTACGTCCGTGGGCTTCTTGGCCCGGTGGGCCGCAAGAACGGCTGGCAGCTCGCCGAATACGCCGCCACGCCACCCCCGACGGGCTGCAGCACCTCCTGTCCCGGAGCCGCTGGGAGGCCGACGAGGTCCGCGACGACCTGCACGCCTACGTCGCCGAGCACCTCGGCGCGAACAACGGCGTGCTGATCATCGACGACACAGGCTTCGTGAAGAAGGGCGCCACCTCCGCCGGTGTCCAGCGCCAGTATTCCGGCACCGCAGGCCGCACCGAGAATTGCCAGATCGGGGTCTTCGCTGCCTACGCAACTGGCCGCGGCCACACCCTGGTCGACCGTGAGCTCTACCTGCCCAAGTCCTGGACCGAGGACCGCGAACGCTGTCGGGCCGCCCGTGTCCCCGACGACCGCGTCTTCGCCACCAAGGGCGAACTGGCGAGGGCCATCATCCTGCGGGCCCTCGCCTCGCCCCTGCCTATCGGCTGGGTCACCGCGGACTCCGCCTACGGCCAGGACTCCCACTTCCGCCGCTTCCTCGAAGGCCACCACCTTTCCTACGTCGTGGCCGTCCCGAAGTCCCAGCAGGTCCACGGCCCACGCATCGACCACCTCATCGGCCAGGCCCCGCCCGAAGCATGGCAGCGGCTGTCCGCAGGAAGCGGTGCGAAGGGCGAGCGTATCTACGACTGGGCCGCAGCCCGCCTGCCGGCCGTGTGGGAGTTCGACGACGACGAACCCACCCGGCAGCGCTGGATGCTGGCCCGCCGAAGCATCGCCAAGCCCGACCAGATCGCCTACTACCTCGCCAGCGCACCCCTGGAAGCCACCGTCGCCGACCTCGTACGCGTCGCCGGCTGCCGCTGGAAGGTCGAGGAATGCTTCCAGAGCGCGAAGAACGAATGCGGCCTGGACCAGTACGAAGTCCGCCGTTACGTGGGCTGGTACAGGCACATCACACTCGCGATGCTCGCGCATGCCTTCCTCGCAGTCCTGGCCGGCCAGGAACGAGAAAAGGGGGCACCGAGCGGGACACGCCCGACCTCGTGGACCTCACACCGGCTGAGATTCGACGTCTGCTGGCAGTTGGACCCCGCCGCCACGCTCCGGACCGCAATCACGCGATGACGTGGTCCCGCTGGCGTCGCCGCCACCAAGCACGCGCCCGCCACTGCCACTACAAGCAGCGCGGCCACACGTTCGTGGGACGACCCCGCAAAGACCGCCCCACCCCCGTCCCAGCCCGCTACACTCCCCACACCCAAGCCGTTGACCAGTACTAATGAAGAAATCCGGCTGGAGTACTAATGCCGTATCAGGCAACGTTTGCCCTGTAGGTCGTGACGCGCGTCGGTTGATGTCCGCGGTAGGTCGGCTTAATTGAGGAACACGGCTGCCCGGCCTGCCATCGGCTCGGCCGCCGCGACGACGCACTTCGCGCGTTGCACTGTTGGCTGCTGCGGTCGGCGGCCCCGGAAAACGGTTCGACGGCTTTGCAGAGCCCTGGCACAGTGGCGCACCATGACGGACGTCGAGCTCTTGACCGCCGCGGACATACCACTCATGCAGGGTCTGACACAGCGCGTCACCGCCACCCGCCCGGACCTGATCAGCGCCGGCGCTTCGTACGGGGAGCTGGCCTGGATCTGGGGCCAGGGGCACACCCCCTACGGCGCAACCTGGCCGCGTCGGCTGTGGTTCTTCGGTGACGAATTGGTGGCGTGGGGCTGGGCCTTTCTTCCGCGCCAGGTGAGGCGCAATGACGGGTCGGTCACGGACGTCACCGGCGCCTCTCTGAGTTATCAGGTCCATCCCGACCACACCGAACTGGTCGACGAAGTGATCGAGTGGTACGACGGTGTGGCGGCCGGCCTCGAGCGCACGGTGTTGCCGACGGCCGCCGAGGAGTTCGCCCTGAAGCGATGGGCGGCGCACGGCTATGAGACCGACGTGGAGGCGCTCGGTGACACCGGCGACTGGACCCAGCTCAACGAGCGGGACCTCACCGATGTGGAGCGGCCGGTGCTGCCGGCCGGATTCCGGTTCCGCACCGCCGACGAGGCCGGACCGGAGGCCGCGGTCCGGGCCCATGTGGACGCCTGGACTCCCTCGGCGTACAGGGCCCAAAGCTACAAGGATGTCCGGCAGACGGCGGCCTATCGCGGCGACCTTCACGTCCTGGTGGAGGCGCCGGACGGAACAATGGCATCCTCGACGATCATGTGGCTCGACAAGGCGAACAAGACCGTCGAGTTCGAGCCGGTCGGAACGCATCCGGACTACCGGCGGCTCGGGTTGGCAAGGGCGATGATGCTGCACGGGATGCATCTGGCGCGGGCGGCCGGGGCCACTCATGCGACGGTCGTCTGCCTGGGTGCGCCAGGGCATCCCGAGGCGCGCGGGCTGTACTACGGCCTCGGGTTCCGGGAGCTCTCGCGGGACGCGCCGCTGATCAAAACCAAGACCGCGGGCTAACGACCTGGCCCGCGATAGAGGACCGGGAGCAGGGCGGGCCTACAGGGCGAACTGAGAGCATGGGCTCATGGACGATGCAGTAGACCTCGGCGAGTTCGTTGTGCGCAGCGCGAGTGAGTCAGAGTCGGACGCGCTGGTTGAGATCGACTCGGTCGCGGTCGAAGGTGACGTCGGGCGAAAGGCGAGCATCCGAAGATGGTGCCAGCAGGGCCTGGTGGTCGTAGCAGAGGACGTGTCTGGCCTGCTTGGCTACTGCGTGGTTGAGTACACGTTCTTCGAGCAGGGCTTCGTCACAATGCTCATGGTGGCCCCATCGGCCCGCGGCAGAGGCGTTGGTCATCGGTTGTTGGACGCCGTGGCTGCCTCGTGCACGACCTCGAAGCTCTTCACCTCGGCCAACATCTCCAACCAGCCGATGCAGCGACTGCTCCAAAGAGCCGGATGGAGCCCGGCCGGCCTTCTCCACGGCCTCGATGAGGGTGATCCCGAGCTGTTCTACCTCTGCCGACCGAAGACCGGGCGGACGCACCCGTGACCTGAAACGGACCGTACGAGTTCATCGAATGTGTCGTCTCCATGGGTTCGTGCGGCCTTGTCTCATCCTGCCTTCAGCGGCGTCTCCCGTGCGCATCTCGGGGATTTGATTGAGGAGTTGGCAGGCCCGTGGCTCGCCCGGTGTGAGTCTGCACTACGTGAGCGACGTGGTGCCGAGAGGCAGCGGGACGCTGGTGCCGGACCGAAGCACGACCTGGTCTTCACCGACCGCGTGCTGGTCACGCTGGTGCATCTGCGCACCGGGCTCCCGCACGTCGCGCTGGCCGAGCTGTACGGCACAGCCCGCTCCACGATCTCCCGGGCCATCAGCGAGATCCGCCCGCTGCTGGCCGCACGTGGCTTCGCCGTCCCCGACCGCCCCGGCGTCAGGCTGCGCACCCTGGCGGATGCATTCGCCTACGCCGAGGCCGAGGGGATCCGTCTACGAATCGACGGCGCCGAGACCCAGGTTCGCCGCCCGAAGGCCGGTCAGCAAGGACGACGAGCCTTCGTATCAGGCAAGAGGAAACAGAACACAATCAAGACCACCACCGTCAGCGATGGACAGGGCCGTCTGCTGTGGTCGGGCGCGAACCGGCCCGGTCGCATGCACGACCAGACTGCCGCGCGCACCGAGGGCATCACGGAGCAGTTCCGGCTCCACCCGGTGGTGAAAGCCGAGGTCGACGAGGGCTATCGGGGCCTGGCCAACGCATTCCCCGATCAGGTCAGCGCCCCACCGAAGAAGCCGAAAGACGACGCGCCGCCCGGCGAGCACTACGCATGGCAAGAAATGCGCCGCCGGCAGTCCTCGGCCCGGATCTGCGTCGAGCACACCAACGCCGAACTGCGGCAGTGGCGCCCGCTCCAGCGCTACACCACCCGACGCGAGGACTACGCCGAAACCCACCGCGCGATCGCCTCGCTGGTATCGGACCGCTCCGCTCACCGGCCAACACGTCGGGGCCTCAATCGCGGACCACGTCGTAAGGGCTGGTCGTTCGGGCAGTCGCTGGTCAAGCCACGCCGGCGCGGGCGACGACCCGACGAAGGGGGCACCCCCTGCTCGAGCGAAGCCGAGAGCTTGGGGGAGGGTGTCGTCGGCGTGGCGGTTTCGCCCGATGATGTAGCGGCGGATCATGCTGCCCTGCTCCTTGTGGCTGGCGTGGTCGGTGCCGTCGAGGGTGAAGTAGCGCAGGGCGGTGAACTGGGCTTTGATCCGGTTGAGCCAGGAGCTGTTGGTCGGGGTGTAGACGATCTCGACGTTGTTGGCCTCGGCCCAGTCCGCGCCCCGGCGGCAGCGCTTGGTGGCCAGGTACGGGGAGTAGTTGTCGCAGACGATCGCGATGCGCTTGTCGGCGGGGTGGAGGGAGCGCAGGTAGCGGCCGAACTCCAGGAACTGGGAGCGGTTCTTGGTCTTCTTGATGTGGCCGTAGGGCTGGTCCTTGCCCAGGTCGTAGGCGGCGAACAGGTGCCGGACCCCGTGCGGGCGGGTGTAGGTCGCGCGGCGGCGCGGGCGCGGTTCGCGGTCGGGGTCCTTGCCCTTGCCGCCGCATTCGGCCCACTGACGGCCGGGGTGGGGCTGGAGGTTGAGCGGGCCGAACTCGTCGAGGCAGAACACGACCTCGGGTTCGCCGGGCTCTGGCAGGACCTCGTCGTCGGCGATGGCGTAGAGGTGCTCGACGCGGGCCTTCTTGACCGTGTGGACGGCTTGATGTCCCGGTGCGTCAACCCCGCGTCGTGCGCAGCCTCCAGGGCGTCCGTGACACAGGCCGCGATGTACAAGGCTCTGGGCAGAGCCAGCCGGCCCTCTTCCACCGCGGCGCTCAGCGGTCTGCCAGGGCAAGAGTTCCATCACCAAGTAGGCGAGTAGCTGCCCGTCGTGCGTTGTGGAGCCGAAGTCGTGGACGGTGACAACACGGGGGTGGGACAGGCCGACGGCGACCGCGGCCTCGCGCGCGAACCGGGCGACCTGACGACTGGTATCCGCGCTGCCGTCGACGGCGAGGACCTTGACCGCGGCCAGGCGGTCGACCTTGGGATCGTGCGCCTTCCAGACCTGGCCGAACCCGCCCGCTCCTATCGGCTCAACGAGCCGGGTAGCGCCCGTCCAGCACGGTCCCTGATGAGACTCTTTGAAATTGGTTCTGTCCGGAGTTCCGTGAATCCCCAGGTCAGCGAGATGTGTGCAGGAACGTTTCGTCGGGGGATCTCTCAGCTGTGGGGGTCTGTTCGCTGGAAGATGTGCTGTTCCCGGAAATCGATGTGCGGTTGGAGCGGGTGGACTTCACCGCGGAGACTCTGGTCGTGGTGGCGGTGGCATGCGGGCCGGCACCGGGATGTCCCAGCTGCCGAGCTCGCACCCACCGCGTGCACTCTTCGCATGAACGCGGCCTGGCCGGGCGGCCGCTGACGGGGAAGAAGTTGCAGGTCAGACTGCGAGTGCGGCGATTCTTCTGCAACCGCTCCTCCTGTCGGAGGAAGACGTTCGTCGAGCAGGTCGGTGGGCTGAGCGAACGCTATCGCCGCTCCAGCCTCGGCTTGAAGCAGTGGCTTCACGCGGTTGCAGTCGAGCTCGGCGGCCGCCCCGGTGATCGGCTGTGCCGCAAGATGTCTCTCACCGCGGGCCGCAGCCGGCTCCTTGAACTGCTGCAATCTCCACCGGTGCCGGAACGATCCCCGCGAGTCCTCGGCGTCGACGAGTTCGCCTTCCGCAAGGGCCGCACCTACGGAACCCTCCTCGTCGACGTGGAAGCCGGCCAAGTCGTCGATGTCCCCCGACCGCACCTCGGAGACCTTCGCCGACTGGCTGCGCGACCATCCCGGCGCCGAGATCATCTGCCGCGACCGGGCCAGCGCCTACACCCGCGCGGTCAAAGAAGCCGCACCGCACGCCCTCGAAGTCGCGGACCGCTGGCACCTGCTCCAAAACCTGGCCGCAGCGGTGGAGAAGACCTGCCACCAGCACCGCGCCTGCCTGCGCAAACACGCCGACGAGGACACCGCCCGCATACCTGCCGCGCCACCGCTGGTGGAGCTTCCCCTGTATGAACTGCCCCGGACGCAGATCATCGAGCGGACCCGTTACCGGCACGCGGACGTCCACCGCCTCGTGGCAGCCGGCTGAACCATCAGTGCCATCGCCCGGCGCCTGAACCTCGATCGCAAGACCGTGAGGCACTTCCGCGACACCGACCTCGACCAGTCTCGCCTCCTCCCACGAACGCCGCCCGGCAGGCGTACTGGAGCCGTTCAAGCCCTACCTCAACACCCGGTTCACCGAGGCCCTCGGCCAAGTCAGCGGCAGCCGCCTCTTCCTCGAAATCCGAGAACGCGGCTACCGTGGCAGCCGCCAGGTCGTCCGCAGACACCTCGCCGCCCTCCGCACCGGCAACGCCGAACCCGTGCGAGCTGACATCCCCAGCCCCCGCAAGATCACCGGCTGGATCATGAGGCCCGGCGAAACCCTCAGGGACCAGCACCAGGAACGGCTCCTCGAAGTCCGTCTCGCCTGCCCGGACATCACCCGAGCCTGCGACCTGGCCCGAGCCTTCACCGACCTGGTCCGCAACCGTCGCGGTCCCTTCCTGCTCGACTGGATCCGACAGGCCGAGAAGGACGCCCCCAGACCAATGAGCGGGTCTGCTGGCTTCCTCCGCCAGGACCTCGACGCCGTTGCCGCCGGACTCACCCTTCACTGGAGCTCAGGCATCGTCGAAGGCCACGTCAACCGGGTCAAAACGCCCAAGAGGCAGTTGGTGATCAACCGGCTCGTGAATGTACGAGGAGAAGGCACGTGTCCGGTCTCAATGAGGGCTGATCGATGTCGCTGAACCTGCCGATCGGTAGGTTGTCCCGTCGAACATTTCGTTGCCTGTTCAAAGGTGTGGGGCGGGGATGGAAGACCTAGACATCACGATCATTAGCCGCGGGGACTGCTGATCCGTTCGGGTTGGATGACATAGATCACCCGGACTTGGTCGCGGCCGCCGAACCATGGGTAGGGCCCGCCGAGATACTTCTGCGCGAGCGCCTCGATGTGGTCGACCGCTCCCTCGGTGGTCACACGCACCACACGGCCGCGGATCTGGACGTAGGAGGCCGGTTCCGAGGGGTCGGCGACCGCGATGGCTACCCGCGGGTCGCGCGCGATGTTTCGGGTCTTTTGATGCGACTCAACGCTGTTGATCAGGATGTGCTCGCCGTCGGTGTCGACCCATGTCTGGGTGAGCTGGGGCGAGCCGTCGGGCATCGTTGTAGCGATGTAGCAGGTGCTGGGGCGGCGCAGCAGCGCCACCACGTCCTCGCCGAGGGGTATGGACATGGGCATTCTCCGGGGTCGGTTCGGTGGGGTGCTGGGGCAACGGTAGCCACGGCAGGGGACCCGGCCCTCCCCCGCCCCCTGAAACCGTCGATCACCAGCTTGTACGGATCCAGAGCGGTAGCCCGGGGCGGCAGCTTCTCGCGTGGCTCCGGCCAGGCCGAATCCCGTGCCTTCCGCACTGTCCGCCACATCACTTCGTGCTTGCGCTCAAGCTCCCGCATCGACATGCCGCCTCGATGGTCACGCCCGATCGCCGCGTACAGCCCGACCTTCGGCATCTGCGGCATGACCAGCACCTTTCACCAAAAGCAGCCCGATGCTGCCCCGGCAAGAGGCCCGGTGCCTCCCAAACTCATCAACACCAGCCCAGGGGTTCTTCCGCTCGGCGACGGCCTCGCCCTGATGCGGGGCAAGGACGTCCGGGCTCGGGGTGACGGTGTACGCCTCGGGCGGGACGTGCCGCAGGACGAACGCACCGCCGGTGCCGGGGTGGGTACGGACGTAGGCGAGGGCGGCGTCGGGCCGGGGCCGGGACCAGGAGAGGGCGAGCGCGAGGTCGTCGGTGATGAGGGGCCCGTCCGCGTACGCGAGTGCGGTAATGACGGTGAGGGCGTCGTGTTCGGCGCCGGCCGGGCGGCGGTCGCTGACCTGACGCCGGCGGGGGCGCTCGAAGAGTTCGTCGGAGCCGGGCATCAGGTCGGCTGGGTGGATGTCGAGGCGGCGGGCGAGTTCGAGCAGGACGCGGACGGGCAGGTCGGGGAGTTCTTCGAGGTCGATCTGGTGCTCCTGGACGCCGAGGAGGTCGGCGAGCTGCCAGCCGGTCATCCCGGCGGCCAGGAGGCGCCGCTTGATCAGGTGGGAAGTCTGGGTTGCGTCCCGGCGTCGGCGGGGGCCTTCGCTTTTGAACTCGCGCGGCCACGGCGTGGACCACTGCCGCCTACTCACAGGCGGCTGCGTACGTCATCGCTGAGGGCGATGAGGTCGAGGCCGCGGTAGTGCATCCTCCCGGCGGCCGCGGCGTCGTGGGCGGTCTCGTCGCCGTGGGGGCAGTGGGAGCGGTGGAGCCAGGCCGGGTTGAAGTGGATGCGGTGGCAGGTCCGGATGACGGCTTCGCGCAGGTGGGGCTCGGTGCTTCTGTGGCCGGGGGGCTTGTCGTGGATGAACAGCGGGTCGGTGTCGGTGGCGCCCTGGCTGCGGCGGTAGGCGAGGTGGGCGACGACGAGCGGGGCGGCGTACCCGGGCAGGGGGACGGGATCGTCGGATTCGAGGTGGAGGACCTGGAGGGCGGTGAGCTCGCGGGGGATGCGGTGGTGGGACTTCCACATCCAGGGCACGCGGAGGTAGCGCGTCTCCTCTGTGGCGTACGGGCTGCCGGCGGGCGGGCGGCGGACGCTGCTTCCGTCGGGTGCGGTGTTGCCGCAGGTGATCAGGCGCAACCACCCACAGCGTCCCCCAGCCGACGACGTAGCCGCGGCTGCCGCAACCGCCGAACGCGGCAGCGCGTACCAACGTGTCAGAGCCGCTCGCCGCGACTCACCCGATTCGCCCGGTTTAAACGGGCGTTCGAAGGCCGATGGATCTTGACATAGCAACCGACACCGAGGTCCTGCGGACGACGGGCGAGTGACCACATGTACCGTACGCGCAAGCTCACGACACTGGCGGCCACCGCCGTCCTGACCCTGGCGGGCGCCGTCGCGGCGCCGCAGGCGTCGGCCGCAGCACCGGCCAGGACAGCCCCCGCAGCAGGTGCGGTGGTGCCGCCCGACGGCTACGTCCAGCTGATCAACAGGCGTTCCAAGAAGTGCGTCGACGTTGAAGGGCGCTCCCACGCCAACGGCGCCGACGTCCACCAGTGGGCCTGCCGCCTGGACGGCAACGACAACCAGCTCTGGCAGTTCCAGGACGTCGGCGACGGCTGGTGGATCGTCGTCAACGAGGGCAGCCGCCTGTGCCTCGACGTCGCCGAGTTCTCCACCGCCGATGGCGGCAACATCTGGCAGTGGCAGTGCGGTCCGACAAGCAACCAGCGCTGGCGCTTCATCGACCGCGGCGATGGCTGGTTCTCCCTGCAGAACCAGAACAGCGAGAAGTGCGTGGACGTCGCCGAGTACTCCGTCGACGACGGCGCCGACGTCTGGCAATGGCGTTGCCACGGCCTGTACAACCAGCAGTTCCGGTTCTTCAGCTACACCGTGCCGCCCCTGAGTGGCCAGGCACACCCGCCGCGAGCAGAGACCCCCTAGCACTTGCCCCTGAGTAGGGTCGCGACCGGCGCGGTGGCTGATGCTCCGTCTCCAGTCCCCGCCGCTTCAAACCGTGCGTGCAGTTGGTGATCAACTGGCCCGCGAATGTGAGGAGAAATGACGGCAGTGCCGTGGCAGTGACGGCGGCCAGTAGATACGGCTCTGATCCAATTCTTGTCGGTCGGTCACGCAGTGTCATGTCGTCCTGTGACAGCGAATCTTGCTCGGGTGCCCCCGGAGTGGGACCACCCGTTCCCGCCGCAGATGGGCCAACAAGTCTCGTGAGGGCCGGCCCCGGCCCTCGGTATCCGCCCCGCCGGTTTCAGCTGTCAGTGTCCGCCCAGGCCCGGCAGGCAGGTGCCGTCGGCGGTGCGGCCGACGGCTTCCGCCTCGGCTTGCCCGATGCTGTCGACTGTGCCGTTGACACACACCCGGCCTTCGCCCCCGCCAACCAGCACCTCGCGCAGTGGGGCGAAGCGGTGTCCCTGTATCTCGATCTGTTCCGGCCGCAGCCCCAGGGCATCGCCGGCTGCGGCGCGCAGGCCGGCTTCCGTGGTCCCGGTGTCCTCGAGCTTCCTCAGGGCTGCGGCCAGCGCCTTCGCCCGCGGTGCAGCCTGCTGCTTCTGCTCGGTGGTGATCGGCAGCGGACTGCGGTAGGCGTGGTTCTCCGCCACACGCTGGTTCCAGTCGAGCGTGATGCACGGGGACGGCGTCGCCCGCCGCTCCTCGGGAAGCGGGCAGTAGCCCTTGGGTTCGGCCGAGGACTTCGCCATGCCCGGACCGCCCACACGGGGATCGGCCGCTGGATCGGCGCACCCTGCAGCCATGACGGCGAGCAGAACCAGGGGCAGGGCGGCGATGAGCCGGGGTCGCGTCAATGGCATGGCCAGATCATGGCAGGTTCATGGTCTCTGCACCTCATGCTTCGGGACAAGGGTGCTGCGCCGACGTGCACGGCCCTCGTCAGCCCCAGCTAGGGCCTGTTGCGAAAGTGGATCGTCTGATGCTCCTATTGGTAGTCAAGGGAGGCCGAGAACCTGGTGGTGGTCCGGTCAGGTTTGGTAGGGGTGAAGGGTGACGCTCTCGGATCGGACG
>NZ_JBICXE010000041.1:0-71965 GCF_043200155.1 Streptomyces sp. NPDC048473 | reverse complement strand
ACGGACGATCTCCTCGCCACGATCACCGTGATGAGCGGCCCGAGCACCCCAACGCCTCATCACACCAGGCCCGGTGACCTGCACGAATCACGATGAAACCTCCTCACTGCTACCGGCAGATGGCCGACGCGGTGCGCTACCTGGTCGCGAGCGGCATCACCTGGCGGGCGATGCCCGCGGGCTTCCCCGCGTGGGACCACATCTACGCCTTCTTCCGGTGCCGGCGGGGCACGGGCCAGGCCGCCGAGTTCCACGACCGGTTGCGGATGCGGGTCCGCCAGGCGGCGGGCAGGGATCCGGAGCCGACCACGGGCGTCATCGACGCACAACCGGTGAAGGCAGCCGCATCGGTGCCGGCCGCAAGCCGATGGGCTGCTGGTCGGCGCCCGGAGGTAGTTGGTTGCGTGCTCGGTGGGGGCGGTGCTCGTTGTAGTGCCGCTCGTAGGCGGCCAGGACGTGCCGGGCGTGGGCCTCGTTCATGATGAGGACATGGTCGAGGGCCTCACGCCGGATGCTGCCGATCACCCGCTCACAGTGGGCGTTCATCCGAGGAGCTCGCGGTGCACTCTTGAGGATCTCCATCTCCTCGGCCTCGAAGACGGCGTCGAAGGACTGGCCACACGCCGTCGTTCATCCGGGTGTGGACACGGGTGTGGTCCTCGGGGCGGGCCAGCCACTCCGTACGTCCGTCGGGGTCGAGCAGGGCGATGCCCGTGCCGGCCGCGGCGATCCAGTGGCCAGGACGCCCTTGGACGGGGGCGACGGCGCCGAGCGGGACGTCGAGGCGCAGCAGTTCCCGCGCCGGGCCGGAGGAGGGGGCCGAGCCGGGGGCTTCGAAGAGGCGTCCGGTGAGGATGTCCACGAAGACCAGCCGGCCGTCCACCCAGCGGGCGCCCTCTCCCAGTTCGTAGTCGCCCTGGGCCCAGATGCCGGCCGGGGAGTGGTCGTGGTGCATGGTGATTCCTTCGTGGGTCAGCGCAGGGTGGTTCCGGCGGGGCTGTCGAGGAGTGCGAGGTCGGCACGGGTGGGCAAGCCTTCCCAGTCGCCCCGCGTGGCGACGGCGAAGGCTCCGGTGGTCGCGGCGCGGTGCAGCCGGTCCTCGACGCCGAGGCCGTCGAGGAGGGCGGAGAGGTAGCCGGCGACGAACGCGTCGCCCGCGCCGATCACGTCCTTGACGGGTACGCGCCGGGCGGGGGCGGTGACGGTTCCGCCGGTGGTGGCGACGCTCGCGCCGTCGCCGCCGCGGGTGATCACCACCTCGCGTATGCCGTGCGCGAGCAGTGCCGCGACGGCGTCGTCCTCGTCAAGCGACGGGTCGTCGCTGATCAGGTGCAGTTCGTCGGCGGAGGCGACGAGGATGTCCGCCGTGCGGGACAGCGGGAGCAGTGTGTCGCGCGCCTGCTGGGCCGACCACAGCCGGGCGCGGTAGTTGACGTCCAGGCAGACCGTGACGCCGAGTTCCCGGGCGCGGGTGGCCGCGGACTGGACCGCCTGGGCGGCCGACGAGCCGAGGGCGGGGGTGATGCCGGTGAGGTGCAGGACGCGCACACCGCGGTCGAGGGCGGGGAGGATGTCCTCGGGGCGGATCGCCGATCCGGCGGAACCGGTGCGGTAGTAGCGGACCGTGGCGAGGTCGCCGATGCCGTCCTCGCGTACCAGCAGGCCGGTGGGCCGTCCGTCGGTGTCGGTACGGACATGGCTGACGTCGACCTGTTCGGCGCGCAGTGTCCGCAGAATGAGCGTGCCGAACTCGTCGTCGCCCGCACACCCGGCCCAGGCGACGCGGTGCCCGAGCCGGGACAGGCCGATGGCGACGTTGGCCTCGGCTCCGGCGACCGACAGTTCCATGGGCGCGGCGAGCTTGATCGAGCCGGTGGCCCGGAGCGCGGCCATGGCTTCGCCGACGGTGACCACCTCGGGCCCGGCAGGGGCGGTCATGCGGTCACCGCCTCGGCCAGCGCGGTGCGCCACTGAGCCGCGCGGGTGCGCAGGGCGTTCAGGTCCCCGCCGTCGGCGGCGTCGCCGATCAGGGGCGAGCCGACACCGACGGCGACGGCTCCGGCGGACAGGTAGGCGAGGGCTGTGGGGGCGTCGACGCCGCCGACGGGCACGAACGGGACGTCGGGGAACGGGGCACGCAGCGAGGACAGGTACGCGGGCCCGCCGATGGAGGCGGGGAAGAGCTTGACGGCGAGGGCTCCGCGTCGGGTGGCGGTCATGATCTCGGTGGGCGTCAGGACGCCCATCAGGACGGGCAGTGCGGTGCTGAGGTCTTCGACGACGCCCGGGGTGACGAGGAAGCCGGCGCCCGCGTCGGTCGCGCGGGCGGCGTCGTCGGAGGTCAGGACGGTGCCCGCGCCGAGGAGGGCCTGCGGGTCGAGTTCGCGGCGGGCCTGTTCGATCACCCAGAGGGCGTCGGTGGTCGTGAGGGACACCTCGGCCGCGGTGATGCCCTCCTCCGCGAGGGTGAGCACGGTGCGCAGTGCGGCGACGCGGTCGCTTCCACGCACGATGGCGAGGGTGCGGTACGGCAGTTCGGTCAGTTTCATGGGGCGCTTTCCTGAGGAGTCGTGCGGGTCATGGTGATCTCGAGTTCCCAGCGCAGTTCGCCGTCGGCGGGAACGACGGCGGCATCGTCCCTTCCCGCCTCCGTGAGATCGAAGACTGATCCGAGCATGGGTTCGACGCCGATGCTGCGGTAGGGCGCGGTGTCCGGGTAGCCGCCGAGGTTGCGCCACAGGGCGACCGAGAGGGGGACGTCGGCGTCGGTGTGGAGGGTCAGACGGAGAGCATCCGGCCCGTCGGTGACCGTCACATCCGAGCAGTCCGTGAGGACGGCGCCGACGGCGGTGCCGTCGGCGGGCCCGAAGCGGTCCAGTGCCAGTCCGAGCGGTGCGGGCCATACGCCGGTGAGGTACGGGGCGTTGCCGGGCCACGGTTCGTCGAGCAGGCGGGCGGCCTCGGGGAAGATCCGGGTGGCCGTGCCGGCCGGTGCGTGGAGCCGGGCGCCGGGGCCGAGGTCGAGCAGTGCGTGGGCGGCCCACAGCAGGCGGTATCCGGGGTCCGCGGACAGCCGGTACCGGGCCCGCACGGCACCCGCGCGGTGCACGACGCTCCGGTGCAGGACGAAGTCGCCGCATTCCACCACGTCGGCGTCGCCCACCCGCCGCCAGCGGCGTGACCAGGCGTCGCCGTGGTCGGGGACGCCCCGGATGGTGGGGATGCACTCCTCCAGACCACCGGCGTCGACGAACCCGTCACCGGGACGCACGGTGTGGCGAGCGGGGTCCGGGCGGTGCCAGAGCCACTCGCGGCCGGCGCCAGCGAGAGAGGTCCACCGGCCGCCGTGGTCGGGGTCGGTCCCGGCGGTGAGGGGGATGTGGTTCACCATTCGGCGAACGATCCGTCGCTGTGGTGCCAGACGGGGTTGCGCCAGCGGTGCCCGGTCTCGGCGGCGCGGCGGACGGCGTCCTCGTCGATGTTGATGCCCAGGCCCGGTCCGGTGGGCCGGTCGGCGTGACCGTCGGTGAAACGGAACGGCGCCGGATCGATCAGGTAGTCGAGGAGGTCGTTGCCCTGGTTGTAGTGGATGCCCAGGCTCTGCTCCTGGATGAGGAAGTTCGGTGTCGCGAAGCCGACTTGCATGCTGGCGGCGAGGGCGATCGGGCCGAGCGGGCAGTGGGGCGCCATGGCCACGTCGTGCATCTCGGCGACGGCGGCGATGCGCCGGACCTCGGAGATGCCGCCGGCGTGCGACAGGTCGGGCTGGGCGACGGCGATGCCGGTATTCAGCACGTCGCGGAAGTCCCAGCGTGAATAGAGCCGTTCACCGACCGCGAGCGGTACCGAGGTGGAGTCGACGAGCCGGCGGAGATCGCGGGCGTGTTCGGGGAGAACGGGTTCCTCGACGAACAGCGGGTGCAGCGGCTCCAGCAGCGGCAGGAGCCGCCGGGACATGGCCGTCGACATCCGGCCGTGGAAGTCGACGGCCACGTCGCGGTCGGGTCCGAGTACGTCGCGTACGGCGGCTACGCGGTCGATGACGGCCTGGGTCTGCGCGGGGGTGTCGATGGCGCGCATCTGGGCCGAGCCGTTCATCTTGACGGCGGTGAATCCGGCCTCGACCTGTTCGCGGGCGAGTTCGGCGACGTGCTCGGGGCTGTCGCCGCCGATCCACGCGTACACCCGCAGCCGGTCGCGGACATGGCCGCCGAGCAGTTGGTGCACGGGAACGCCGTACGTCTTGCCCGCGATGTCCCACAGGGCCTGGTCGATGCCGGCGACGGCGCTGGAGAGGACCGGGCCACCGCGGTAGAAGCCGCCCTTGGTGAGGACCTGCCAGTGGTGCTCGATGCGCAGCGGGTCCTCACCGATCAGGAGATCGGCCAGTTCGTTGACGGCGGCGCGGACTGTTTCCGCGCGGCCCTCGACGACGGGTTCGCCCCAGCCGATGATGCCCTCGTCGGTGGCTATGCGCAGGAAGAGCCAGCGCGGTGCGACGAGAAACGTCTCCAGGGATGTGATCTTCATCCGGTGCCCCCTCGGTGCGGATCTTTTACGTCGTGTGTCAGGCCGTCGAGATCGGCGGTTGCCTGGTCGAGCAGGTGCTGCACGGCACGCTCGGCCGCCTCCGGGTCGCGGTCGCGTACGGCGTCCAACACGCTCCGGTGTGCGGGTACGGGGTCGCCCCACCCCTCCCCGCTGTGCACGAGGTGGTCGCGGACCCGCAGTCCGGCTTCGATCACCACTTCCATGCGTGTCAGCAGCTCGTTGTGCGCCGCGCTCAGCAGCGCCCGGTGGAACGCCAGGTCGGCCTCCACGGAGGCCTGGGTGTCGCCGCCGGCTTCCGCCATGAGCTTCAGCGCCTCGGTCAGGGTCGCGAGATCGGCGTCGTCCCGGCGGCGGGCGGCGAGTCGCGCGGCGGCGGGCTCCACGATGGAGCGGACCTCGCCGAGGTTCGTCAGGAAGTTCTCGTCCACCGCGCCCGCTCCCTGCCATCGCAGCAGGTCGCTGTCGAGCAGATTCCAGTCGGAGCGGGGCCGGACGAACGTTCCGCGCTTCTGCCGGGACTCGATCAGGCCCTTCGAGGCGAGCACGCGCAGCGCTTCGCGGAGCACGGTCTTGCTGACGCCGAGTTCCTGCTCCATCCGGTCCGGGTAGAGCGACGACCCCGGCTCGTGCGTACCGCTGACGATGCGCTCACCGATGATGTCGACAATCTGATGGTGCAGGTTACGTGTCGGAGGATTCACGAACGGCCTCCCCTTCTGATTCCCTGCCCGAACGACGGCCGGGCGGTCTTCGTGCGCGTTATGAGGAAGCCTTGACGACGGACCAGCCGCCGTCCACCACGAGGGTGGCACCGGTGACGTACGAGGCCTCGGGGGAGGCGAGGAACGCGACTGCGGACGCGACCTCGTCGGGTGTGCCGAATCGCTTGGCCACCGTCTCGGCCACGCTGGCCGACCGTCCCTCGTCGTCCACGCGGTCCCAGGCGGCCGTCATGATCGGCCCGGGCAGGATGGTGTTGACCCGGACCTGTGGTCCGTACTCGACCGCAAGCTGACGGCCCATCGAGCAGAGCGCTCCCTTGGCGGCCGCGTAAGCGGTGTGGCCCGGCAGGCCGACCAGCGCGTGCACCGAGGAGGTGAGGACCACGGAGCCGCCGCTGTCGCGCAGCGCCCCGGCGAAGGCTCGTACACCCAGCCAGGATGCCTTCAGCGTGACGTCCAGCTGAGTGTCCCATTCCGCCTCGGTCAGTTCGTCTGCCGGTTTGACGACCACCGCGTAGGCGTTGCTGAGGAGAACGTCCAGCTGCCCGTACCGGGAATCGACGTGCTGGGCCAGGTCGGCCCACATGGACGCGGACGCCACGTTCCCGTGCCAGTACTCGGCCCGGCCGCCCGACTGCGTAATGGCCGCGACCGTCTCCCGGCCCGCTTCGTCGGCGATGTCGACGACGATCACTGACGCGCCTTCCGCGGCGAGACGCCTTGCCGCCGCCGCTCCAATACCTGCGGCTGCGCCGGTGATCACCGCCACGCGGCCATGGAACCTGCGGCTTGTCTGCTCTGTCATGGCCCACACCGTACCCGTGGACATTAATTATGCAAAAATCTTGACAGAAGGCTTTCTCGATCGCAGGATCATCGCCCAGGGACCACAGAGGGTCGCCACGGAGCAGGGCAGCACAGTGCAGCCACCCGTCGAGCCTCCAGGTCCTCGGAAACGGTCGGAGCGACGCCGTGTCCGAACTGCCTGAGGTACCGGCCGCGCCTGCGGAAAACAGCGCCGTGCTGCCGGTACCGCTCGCCTTCATCTGCTCCCACGAACCATCCGCTCATCCCTCTGGAGCCGCAATGCTCAGCACCCCACACCGCCGTACCGTCGCCGCCTCGATCGGCCTGCTCCTCACCCTCGGGCTCAGCACGGCGTGTTCCTCCGGCAAGGAGGAAGTCAAGGAGGGCACCGCCGCCAAGGTCGACGGCAAGATCTCGATCACGTACCTGCAGAAGCAGGGCGACCAGGAGTACTTCGTCGGCGAGGCAGCCGGCGCGAAGGAGAAGGCCGACGAGCTCGGGATCGACCTGAAGGTGGTCAACCTGGGCAACGACGCCAACAAGACGGTCAGCGAGGTCCAGTCCGCCATCGCGCAGAAGACGAACGGCGTCATCATCGTCGTCCCGGACCCGGCCGTGGGGCCGCAGGTCGCGCAGACGACGATGGACGGCAAGGTCGCCCTGCTGACTTCCGACGACCAGATCTGCACCACCGGACCCGACCCCACCAAGTGCGATGCCAAGGACCTGGTGCCGCGGATCGGCTTCAGCGGTGAGCAGATGGGCACCGAGGTCGGCAAGCGGGCGGCGGCGGAGTTCGAGAAGTCCGGCTTCTCCGCGGCCGACACGCGTGTCATCTCGGCCTGGAAGCAGGACGTCACGGTCTGCGGCGACCGGGTCAACGCGGCGAAGAAGACCTTCGACGCGGCCGTGCCGGGTGTGAAGACGATCGACGTGCCCACCGACAACACGCCCACCGGTGCACAGGACAAGATCGCCGCGACCGTCACCGCCAACCCCGGCGTCAAGAACTGGGTGGTCTGGGGCTGCAACGACGAGAACGTCATGGGCGGTGTGACCGCGCTCCAGAACGCCGGCATCAAGCCCGCCAACGTCGTCGGCGTCGGCCTCGGCGCCTACCTCGCCTGCAAGGAGTGGCAGACGAACAAGCCGTCGGGCATGAAGGCGGCCCTGTTCATCAACGGCAAGGACGTCGGCGCCCTGGCCGTCCAGACCATGTACGACAAGCTCAAGAACGGCAAGGACTTCCCCGCCGAAGCCTTCGCCCCCACCACCATGGTCGACCGCGCCAACTGGAAGTCCAGCGGCGTCACCTGCAACTGACCCCTCTCCCGCCGACGGCCGACAGGCGGTCGGCGGGAACCACAGCAGTTCCGGCCCGCACCCGCCCGTGGGGGCCGGCACCGCTCTTCTCCGCCCTGTACGACGCGCCTCGAGGTGACTCCATCATGAGCACAGACCCCAGTCCGGCCGCCGATCCCGGCCCTCCGCCGCCCCAAGTTGCCGATGCGGCCGCCAACTCCGTCGGGGTCTCGGGCATCACCAAGCGTTTCGGTGCGGTGCAGGCGCTCGGCGGCGTCACCCTGGACTTCCCGGCCGGACAGGTCACCGCGCTGATGGGCGAGAACGGTGCGGGCAAGTCCACCCTGCTGAAGATCCTCGCCGGGGACCACCAGCCGACCGACGGGCACGTCCTGATCGGGGGCGAAGAGGTCACGCTCTCCTCTCCGGCCGAAGCGCGGGCGGCGGGCATCCGGATCATCCCGCAGGAACCGGAGATCATCCCGCACATCTCCGTCGCCGAGAACGTCTACGCCGGTGCCCTGCCCCGCAAGGCCGGCCGGATGCTGGACCGTGCCGAACTGCGCCGCAGGATCGGGGCCGACCTGGAGCGGCTCGGCTTCGCAGGTGTCCTCGATCCCGACCTGATCGGCTCCCGCCTCACCCCCGCCCAGCGCCAGTTGGTCGAGATCATGCGGGCCCTGACCGGTTCGGTGACGCCGAAGGCGATCGCGTTCGACGAACCGACCTCCTCGCTGTCCGAGCACGAGGTCGACGCGCTGTTCGCCCTGATCCGCCGACTGCGGGACCAGGGCATCGCCGTCATCTACGTCTCCCACCGCATGCAGGAGATCTTCCAGCTCGCCGACCGCATCGCCGTCCTGCGCGACGGCGCCCTCGCCGGAGTCCAGCAGGCGAGCACGACGAACGAGGGCGAACTCGTGCGCCTGATGGTCGGACGCGATCTGGCCGGCATGTTCGTACGCGGCCGTGTGGCCACCGACCGCCTCGTCCTCGACGTGAAGGACCTCACCACCGACGACGTGCGGGACATCTCGTTGCAGGTGCACGCCGGTGAAGTGGTGGGCCTGGCGGGCCTGATCGGCGCCGGCCGCTCCGAACTCGCCCTCGCTCTCGCCGGTGACCTGCCCTTCCGCAGCGGATCCGTCACCCTCGACGGCATCCCGCTGCCCTCGGGCAAGCCCGGCGCCGTCATCCGGGCCGGTCTCGGACTCGCCCCCGAGGAACGCAAGGCCCAGGCCCTGTTCCTCCAGCAGACCATCCGCGAGAACACCTCACTCGTCGTACTCGACCGCCTGCGCCGCTTCCGATTCGTCAAGCGGGGCGCCGAACGTGCCCTCGCCCAGGAGTTCACCGACCGGCTGCGCGTGCGCACCCCCTCCGTCGACCACGAGGTCCGCAAACTCTCCGGCGGCAACCAGCAGAAGGTCGTCCTCGCCCGCTGGCTGGCCCGCAAGCCCAAGGTGCTCATCCTGGACGAGCCGACCCGCGGCATCGACGTGGGCGCGAAGGCCGAGATCTACCAGATCATCGCCGACCTCGCCGCCGAAGGCGTGGCCGTGCTGGTCATCTCCTCCGAGCTCCCCGAACTCCTCGGCCTCGCCGACCGCGTCGTCGTGATGCAGGGCGGCCGGATCACCGGCGAACTCGCCCACCACGAAGCCACCGAAGAATCCATCCTCGCCCTTGCCATGGCCGACGACATCGCCGGCGCCAGTTCCTCCGGAGCCTCCTCATGACCCTCACCAGCACCCCCGACCCGGCCGTGAAGGAATCCTCGAACGGCGCCGGATCCTCCCGGCCCAAGCTGCTCTCCCGCATCAGCGGGCAGAACATCAGCCTCGTCGGCGCTCTCGTCCTCGTCCTCGTCCTGTTCGGCATCCTCAACGACAACTACCTCAGCCTGTCGAACATGCAGGTCATCGCCGAGGCGGCGACCATCACCGGTCTGCTCGCGATCGTGCAGACCGTCGTCATCATCTGCGGCGGCCTCGACATCTCCGTCGGCTCGCAGGTCGGCGTCGCCTCCGTCATCAGTGCCATGGTCTTCACGACCACCGGCTCCAACGCCTTCCTCGGCATGGCAGCCGCCATCGGCGCCGGCGTCCTCATCGGCGTCCTCAACGGCCTCGTGATCGTCTACGGCCGGGTCAACCCCACCATCGCCACCCTCGCCGGCCTCGCCGCGTACAAGGGACTCGCCCAACTCCTGTCCGACGGCCGGGCCCAGGGCTACGTCCTCAACAACGACTTCTTCATCTTCCTCGGGCGCGGCAAGATTGCCGGTCTGCCGGTCATGGTCTGGATCCTGATCGTCGTCGCCGTCACCGTCCACCTGCTGCTCAAGTACACGGACATCGGCCGCAATCTGTACGCCATCGGCGGCAACGACACCGCCGCCCGCCTCGCCGGCATCAACATCAACAAATACCTGATCAGCGTCTACGCCCTCATCGGCATCGTCGCCGCCATCGCCGGCATCCTGCTGACCGCCCGCACCGGCTCCGGCCAGCCCGTCTCCGGCAGCGAGGGCCTCGAACTCAAGGCCATCACCGCCGCCGCCCTGGGCGGCGCAGCCCTCAAGGGTGGCAAGGGAGGCATCGGCGGCACCCTGCTCGCCGTGGCCCTGCTCGGCTGCCTCGAGAACGGTCTCACCGTCCAGGGCATCAACACCTTCTGGCAGAACGTCGCCCAGGGCGCCCTCCTCGTCGTCGCCGTCGTAATCCAGCAGCGCCGCAGCGGCGAACGCCCAGTCGGACTCCCCCACTGACACCCGATCACGGCATTCCCCCCGGACGGGCAAGGCCCCGTCCCTCGCCCCGGACGGGCAAGGCCCGTCCACACTCGCGCCAGCCACGTCCTGTGGCGTGACACCCACACGCCTCCGCACGGACCGCACCCGGCCCGTGCGGAGGGGCGGGGCAGGTGCCGACGGGCACAGCCCCACGGAACGGTCCCCAACGGCCGCTTCCGTGAACGCGCTGTCCGGCCGGAACGGCTGCGTGCCCCGGCCCCTTCCGTGATCACGACTCTCACCTTCATAGGAGATCTTCGTGCAGACCAGTCCCATGTCGCCCGACAGCGACGTGCCACCAACACCAGCCTCCGCCAGATCATTTCCGCCCAGGAAGGGCGTTCGCGGCAAGGTGTGGATGGCGCTCCTGGCAGCGGCCGTGGGCGCCTTGCTCGCCGTGCCGCTGCCCGCACAGGCCCAGCCCACCGAGACAGTCGTCGATGTCACGACGTTCGGTGCCGACCCGACTGGCGACAGCGACAGCGCCGCAGCCGTGGCGAAGGCCCTGCGCCAGGCGAAGACCGTGAAGGGGCCGGTGCGGGTGCTGTTCCCGCGCGGGACCTACCAGATCTACCCGGAGCAGGCGGAGAAGCGGGAGCTGTACCTCTCCAACACCGTCGGCGCCGACCAGAGGTACCGGGACAAGCGGATCGGCATCCTCGTCGAGGACATGCGTGACGTCACGATCGACGGCGGCGGCTCGCATCTGCAGTTCCACGGGCTGATGACCACGTTCGCGGCCATCCGCTCCAAGAACGTCTCCGTCCGCGATTTCAGCTTCGACGTCACCGCCCCCAAGGTCATCGATGCCGCCGTCAGTGAGACGGGCTGTGTCGAACGGCCGTGGGTACCGGGTGCTGGACATCCCGCCCGGCAACGGCTTCACCGTGGCGAACAACCGGGTGACGTGGCTCGGGGAGAAGAGCCCGGAGACCGGTCAGCCGTACTGGTCCGGCGTCAACGGCCTGCGCTACACACAGGTTCACGACCCGGTGGCGAACCGCACCTGGCGCGGCGGCAATCCGCTGTTCACCAATGTCGCCTCGATGACGAGTCTTGCTGGCAACAAGCTGCGCATCGACTACTCGACCGCGACGGCGCCGGCCGACCGAGGCCTCGTCTACCAGATGCGTGAGGACACCCGGGACACCGCTTCCGCCGTCATCTTCGAGGCGAAGGATGTCGTTGTTCAGGGCCTGAAGGCCCGCTACCTGCACGGGTTCGGCTTCCTCGGGCAGATGAGCAAGAACATCACCATCGAGGGCAACGAGTTCCGCACCGACCCCGCCACCGGGCGCAGCACGGCCGGTTTCGCCGACTTCGTCCAGATGTCCGGCGTCAAGGGCACGGTGAACGTCAGGAACAACATCTTCGACGGCGCCCACGACGACGCGATCAACATCCACGGCACGTACGTCGAGGTCACCGGCCGCCCCACGGACAAGACGCTCACCCTCGCCTATAAGCATGCGCAGACGGCCGGGTTCCCCCAGTTCTACCCGGGGGACGACGTGGAGATCGTGGACAAGCGGACCATGGTGCCGGTCCCCGGTATCACCGCCGAGGTCGTCTCGGTCGACGGTCCGACGGGCCTGGACCACGACAAGTCGCTGACCACCATGACGGTCACCTTCGACCAGGCCATCCCCGCCTCGGTCACCGCCGGGAACTTCGTGGTGGAGAACACCTCGTACACGCCCAAGGTCGAGATCAGCGGCAACACCTTCGTCAACATCCCCACCCGCGGCATCCTGGTCACCACCCGCAAGCCCGTCGTCATCAAGAACAACGTGTTCGACGCCAATCAGATGTCCAGCATCTTCATCTCCTCCGACGCGTACCAGTGGTACGAGTCCGGTCCCGTGCAGGACGTCCTGATCAGCAACAACACGTTCCTGCGCCCGGCCAGCCCGGTGATCTTCGTCGAGCCCACCAACCAGGTCGTCGACGCCGCCAAGCCCGTGCACCGCAACATCCGTATCCAGGACAACGACTTCAAGGTCGGCGACGTCCAGCTCCTCAACGCCAAGAGCGTCGGCGGCATCACCTTCGAGCGCAACAACGTCTCCCGCCTCGACCGCAACACCGCCTTCACCGCCCGGGCCGACAACAGCTGCCTGGAGCCGGGCGCCACGACCGACGTCCGTACGGTCACCACCGCGTCGCCGTACTCCACCGCCCTGTTCTCCTACCGCGGCTCGTCCGGCGCGGTCATCAAGGACAACAACCTCGACAACGGGCTGAACCTCCGCGCCAACCTCAGCTCCACGGACGCCGCCCAGGTCACCGCCGACGAGATCACCACGAACGGCGCCGACAAGATCCTGCCGCTGCTGCCCTCGGTCACCTACACGAGCAGCAACCCGGATGTCGCCACCGTCGACCAGAACGGCAAGGTCACGGCCAAGGCCGCCGGCCGCACCACCATCACCCCCGTGACCACCAGCCAGCACGGACCGACCAACGGCGCACCCGCCATGATCCGGGTCGACTGCCAGATGGCGCCCGTACCGACCGGCTACCGAACGGTGGCCGTCGCCGGATCCAACGACGTGATCGACGTGAGCGAAGGCAGCCTCGCCGACCACGCTCCGGTCATCCGCCGGCCGATCGGCGACGTTTCTAGCCAGCGCTTCGAGTTCAAGGCACTCGAAGAGGGCTACGTGCGCATCGTCAACGAGAACAGCGGCAAGGACCTGGCCGTGAGCGACGCGTCCCAGGCCGCCGGAGCGAAGATCATCCAGCACTCCTACGCCCCTGGCACGCACACCAACGACGAATGGCGCATGGAA
Source organism: Streptomyces sp. NPDC048473 (assembly GCF_043200155.1). NCBI lineage: Bacteria > Bacillati > Actinomycetota > Actinomycetes > Kitasatosporales > Streptomycetaceae > Streptomyces > Streptomyces sp. NPDC048473. Next base: position 58,997 of record NZ_JBICXE010000041.1, on the reverse strand, counting down.
GACGCCGGCAACGGCCGCGTCCACTTCGCCAACCGCTACAGCGGCCTCTACCTCACCGCCGGCGCCACCCAGGGCAGCCAGTTCGAGCAGCGGCCCTACGACGGCAGCAACAGCCAGACGTTCACCATCTCCTAGCGCTCCGGCAGGATTTCACTGCCTGAGCTGCGGATTCCGCTGGACGGCTGGAGTACAGCGGTCCGGCACATGATCGAGGGGCGGTCTCATGGAGGCCGCCGCTCGATCATGTGCGCCGCCTCTGGTGGCGCACATCAGGGCCCTTCTCCACGCGGGTCCTTGAGGTGATCAGTCATCGCCACCGACAAGGATTACGGCCTGGCGGTCCGGGTCGAACACGACCGACAACCGCACTTCCGTGGCCCCTCGCTCGGATCAAGTCGTCGACCGGTCGGCTGTTTCACGTCTCGTACTCCGTGGAGGGCACCTGGCGGTTACTGAAGCGGCACACCTGGTCCTGGCAGCGGCCCGCCCGAAGGGCGATCGAGCGCGACGACGAGGCGATCGAGGCACAGGCCCGGCGCCCACCGGACAGGGGCGGTACCTTTCCGCCATGTGTATCTCGACAGGTGAGGCCGCGTTCTCCGGCACGATCCTGTACTGCGGACGCCAGCACCACCACGCACACGGCCTCGTCCACGTCCTGGGCTACCAAAACACGGCTGTCAACCTGACGGACGGCCCGAACGCCATGCTGCTGCACCTGCCCACCAGGCAGCTCACACCCCGGCACTTCCTCTCCGCCGGGCGAGCCGGCGACATCCTGCACCGCATGGTCGCCGCCGTGGAACATGGCGCCGCCACAGCCGACGGCATTGCGTGGATGAGCCCCCGGTTTGCACGACCTTGATTCCCTCCTCGGCCAGGACGCCGTCGAAGCCGGCCGGGTAGCGCACGTCGCGGTCCCGGATCAGGTATTTGATCTTCGTTCCGGCGTCCTGGATATCCATGGCCAGGTTCCTCGCGAGTTGGGTGACCCATGCCGCGGTCGGGGGGCGGTGACGCCAAGGACCCGCACGCGGCGGGTGGCGTGTTCGATCACCGCGAGGATGGTCAGGGTCGTTCCGGTGAGGGTCTTGGTCTCGAAGAAGTCGGCGGCCAGGATGGCGTCGGCCTGGGAACGCGGGAAGTCGGCCCAAGTGGTGTGCCCCCGTTTGGGTGCGGGCGGGATGCCGTGTTCCTTGAGGGTGGTCCACACGGTGGAAGCGGCGACCTTGATGCCGAGCGCGGCGAGTTCCCCGTGCACGCGCCTGTAGCCCCATTCTGGGTTCTCTCGCACGAGGCGCAGGACCAGGGCGCGGATGGGGCGGACGGTGCGGGGCCGGCCCCGGCGCTTGGGGCGGGAGGCCTTGGCGTGGCGTCGGCGCAGGAGCTCGCGGTGTCAGCGCAGCACAGTGTCAGCGGAGACGATCAAATGGATTTGAAGAAACCGCACTTGGGGGAGGCGGTGCAGCAGTGCGGCGAGTAGCGCCCGGTCGGGCCAGGTCAGATGTGGCTTGCCTACCTGCCGCTGCAGCACGACGAGTTGGTGGCGCAGCGCCAGGATCTCCAGATCCTTCTCCCGATCGCCCATCGGTAACGTATGAAGCTGAAGGCGGTCGACAGGGCGAGGTACGGCAGTCGCAACAGCACAGTTGAGCATCCTCGCAGTCGGTCCAGGCGTGCTCCAAGAAGCCCCTCCCCGTGCGAAAGACTGACGCATCAGCTGCACACCCATACGCCGGATCAGGCCTGAGCTGAATCGGATTTTGTAGCGACTCTGAAGCCAGGCAAGATCGCCTCGGCGGATGGGAGAACACAGGTCCGATGCCTGCACCGGCCGCACACGGCTGGACGGACGATCAGGTGTGGACCGTCGCCCGGGTACGCACACTGATCGGGCGAAAGTTCCACATCTCTTACAGCTTCTCCGGCGTCACCCGGCTGCTGCACCGGATGGGCTACAGCGTGCAGATGCCCGCCCGGCCCGCCGCCGAACACGACGAAGACGCGATTACTGCATGGCGGAAGGCGACCTGGCAGGAGGTAAAAACCTCCGGACGGCGACCGGCGCGTTCATCTGCTTCGAGGATGAATCGGGCGTAACCCCGGTCGGCCGCCCAAGGGCCGTACCTGGGGCCAGCGCGGGATCACCCCGACGGTGCGTGTGCCCGGGTGCAGCCGTGGCCGCCTCTCGGTGGCCGGGCTGCTGTGCATCAGGCCGGGCCTGCCCACCCGCCTGTGCCGACACGCCGGCCGCAAGGGCGAGTGCCGCTCGCTGAGCGAGATGGACTACATCCGCCTGCTCGACGGCGCCCACCGGGACTGCGCCAGGTCCAGTACCAGCCCGACCTTATTGACGGATGCCTTGCCGGCACTGGACTCACCCTGACGACACCACGCCTACGAGCTCAGTGACCGCCGACCTCGATCATGTAGTCGCGCCGCGCTGTCGGCTGACCGGAGCTCTGGTACGCCGTGACCGTGAACGGCGCCGCTCCCGCCCTGACCGGTGTCCCCACGATTCCGCCGGTGTCCGCATTGAGCACGAGGCCCGCGGGCAAGGTCCCCGAGGTCACCGCGTAGCGCGTGGTCGCCGGCGTGTTGGTCTTCACGGTCGCCTCGTACAGGGCTCCCTTGGCTGCCGCGGGCAGCGGTCCGGCGTCGAGCTCCGGGGTCGGGGCGACGACGGCCTGGGGGGCGCCGACCGGCTTGCCGTCGGCGTCCAGCTCCTGCAGGGACCAGCGCTTGCCCGGCTCGACCGCGCTCAGGTGCCAGTTCGTCTTCAGGTCGCGGAACCGCGCCTGCTGCTCCGCGGTGAACGCGCCCAGGTTGCGTGCCGTCTCCCATTGCTGAATGGCGTCGAGCAGCCGCGTGGTGTTCTCGCCGCCCGATTCGAGGCGGGAGACCGAGCTCTGGAAACCCGTCCCGGCGTTCAGGCCTGCGCCTCGGGCCAGCTTCCACTCCATGGTGAGCAGACTGTCCGAGCCGTTGAGGCTGATCCAGCCGAGCATGCCGGGGAGGTAGTTCGCCTGGAGGTACTTGTTGTTGGCGAACACCTGCTCCATCGAGGTGCTGCCGACCTCACCCCAGCTGGCCCGGGTCAGCGCGTCCCAGGTGTTCGAGGTCATCCGGCTGGTCTCGGAGATGAATCCGTCCTTGGCATCGATGGGCCGGAACGTCTTGTTCACCAGGTGCGCCATGCCGTAGGCGCCCCAGCCGGACTCCGATGCCGACTCCAGGCCGTCCCACGACATACCGGTGATGCCGGTGGTGTTCCAGGCGGTGGTCAGCCGGTCGCTGATCTCGTCGAGGACGGCATGGCCGCCGATGGCGCCGCCGTAGCTGTTGGCCATTACCCGGGCGGTGTGGTCGCCCTCAGGGTGTGCGACCGCGACCGATCCCCATCGCGCGCGCTGCACGCCGGTCAGCTTCCACTCCTTCCCCACCTGCTCGGCCGCTCCGTAGCTGACGAACTCGTCCCCGATGCGCAGGAGGCTGTAGCTGGGTCCCGCGGTGAGCAGCGCGCCGTCGTCCAGGTACACGGTGGTGTCGTCCGCCGTCAGTGGACGGGTGAGCAAGGCGGTGCCTCCCATCGCGAGCCGGTCGTCGGCGGGCGGCTTGAGGTAGGCGTCCCGCGGGAACCAGGCCCAGTTGTAGGGCTCGTCGCCGGTGCTGATGAAGTCCGACAGAGTGTGTACGCCGAGCTGTACACCGTTCGCCCGGGCGCTGTCCACGGCCGCCGCGGCCCCGGCGTCGCTGCCGCCCAGGCTGGAGTCGAACTGGTAGTGGCCGCTGGACTTCCATGGGCCGTAGCTGCTGGTGAGTGAGTAGATGCGGTTCATGCCGGCCGCCTTGGCGAACCGGGCCGCCGCCGGAATGTTGCCGGTCTCCAGGTCGCCGAGCACCAGCCATGACTGGCTGCTCGCCTGGGAGGCCTTCTGCCACTGCCCGTTCAGCTTCGGGTAGGGCAGCTTCTCACCCTTCGCGATGTTGGAAAGGATCGTCGGCGTCGCCTCGGGCGAGGCTCCGAAGAGTGCGATCTTGGAACCGGCGATCCTGCCGTCGCGGCCGGGCAGCGGTCCGACCGGGATCGGATAGCCGCGTACCTTGCGGTGGCGTTCCTTGGTGTAGTCGAAGGTGAAGGCACGCAGTACGGAACCCCAGGGGGTCACGCCTGCCGCGCTCCACTCCTCCAGGGAACCCACACTCACGTGGTCCGGATCGTGGTTGACCTCGCTCTCCCAGCCCATGTCCTGGTCCTCCTGCGGCCAGGCGCCCTCGGTACGGTCGGTCAGCGGCCGGAGCCCGATGGCGAAATCGTCGTCGCGGACCACGCCCACCGATGTACCGACCGTCTTGGAGATCGACGTGGCCAGTGGACCCCAGAGCAGGGTCTGCACATCGACGCCCTTCGGCACGTCAACGGCGACCGCTTCGAACGTGGTGTAGCCGCCGCGACTGCTGACCAGCTTCACCTGGATCTTCCAGTGCGCGGCCTTGTTCCGGAACGTGAGCATCTGGCCACCGGGTCCGGAACGGTCAACCGTGGTCGGCCTCTGCTGCTTGCCGTCGACGACCAGGCTGACCAGGGACGCCGCATGACCGGGCGCGAGGTGGTCGACCCCGGTCCTGACGTCCTCCAGACCCACGACCGTCCCTGTTCTGTCGAGCTCCAGCTCCAGATAGCCGGCTTGGATCTCGATCGACGGAGTCGTTCCGCCAGGTCGTGCTTGCGCCGGCTGTGCGCCGACCGCGGGCAGAATGCCGGCGGTCAGCACCGCGAACGCCAGGGCACCGGCCGTCCGCCGACGCTGTTCGGGCCTCCTCCGGGGAGGCTGGGATCCGACTATGAGTTCTGAGAACCGCACGATATTACTCCTGTCACCTCTCGACGAAAACTGCTGCACCGGCCGCTCGTGCCGGTCATCCCTTCGTGGCACCCCCGGTCAGACCACGGACGAACTGCTTCTGGAAGGCGAGATAGAAGGCCAGGACGGGCAGGGTGGCCAACAGCATGAACGCGAACACCGCCCCGAAGTCCTGCTGGTAGGGGCCGATGGAGCGGAAGATCCCGACCGTCACGGTGTTCCCGGCTCCCGGGCCCAGGACGAGCAGTGGAGTCAGGAAGTCGTTCCAGACCCATACCCCGAGGAAGATCAGCACGCTGGCCGACGCGGGCCGCAGCAGCGGGAAGACGACCTGCCAGAAGATCCGGAACCGGCCGGCGCCGTCGACCGCCGCGGCCTCTTCGAGTTCGCGCGGGATCGAGCGGATGAAGCCCATGAAGACGAACACGGCGAACGGCAGGTAGTACCCGACGTCGACCAGCACGGCGCCCGGCATCGAGTGCAACAGGCCGATGGCGTCGAGGATCCGCGTGATCGGAAGCATGATCACCGCGGGCGGGATCATCAGGCCGGACAGCATGACGCCGAGGACGGCACGGCTCCACCAGCGGCCCGACCGCACGAGATGGTACGCGGACATCGCGGCCAGCACGGTGGTGATGAGGATCGACGCCGCGGTCAGGGTGACGGAGTTGACGAGGCCGTACCAGAACAGCCCGTCCGGCCGGCTCAGTACGTGTTCGAGGTTGTCGAGGGTCGGCGGAAGCGGGAGCGCCAACGGCGAGGTCACGACCTCGGAGCTGGGCTTGAATACGTTGACCAGCGCCACGTAGAGCGGCATGCAGAAGACGGCCGCCACGCCGGTGGCCAACAGCGGCCGCATCCACGGCATTCGGGAGTTCACAGATTCACCTCTCGTCGTTGCAGGAGCCTGAGCACGGTCACGCTCGCGACCGAGACGACGACGAGCATGATCCCGGCCATCGCGGACGCCACTCCCGGACGTTGCTCGGAGAAGGCGGTGCGGATCACCGCGAAGGCCACGGTGGCTGTGCCGTCGGTGCCGGGGCCACCGTTGGTGAGCACGGCGATCTGGTCGTAGACCTTGAACGAGCTGATCATCAGCATCACGGTGTTGATCGTCAGCGCGGGCGCGAGCAGCGGCCAGGTGATCGCGCGGAACTGCTGCCAGGGGCCGGCGCCGTCGAGGCTCGCCGCCTCGTCGAGCTCGGCGGGGATCCCCGCGAGCCCGGCGAGGTAGACCACGACGGCGAAGCCGAGCAGCTGCCAGACCATGATCCCGGAGACGGAGTAGATCGCGTACGACGGATCCGTGAGCCAGCCCGGCGGGTGCTCGACCCCCAGCGAGACGAGCGCGCTGTTCAGCAGGCCGTCGTCCGCCAGGATCGAGCGTCCGATCACCGACACCACCACAGCGGAGAGGATCACCGGGGTGAAGTAGACGCTGCGGAGCAGGCTGTAGAGCCGGCCCGGCCGGCGCAGCAGCAGGGCGATCGCGAGACCGAGCAGGTTCGTCAGCAGCACCACGATCACCGTGATCACCACGGTGTTCCACAGGGAGTGCCGGAACTCCTCGTTCCCGAGGAGGAATCCGTAGTTGTCCAGGCCTACGAACGAGGTGTCCGGGCGCGTGGCGCGCTCATCGGTCATCCCGGTGTAGAGGGTCCACAGGATGGGCGCCAGGACCATCGCGGTGAAGATCGTGAGGGTCGGCAGGACGAAGACGGCGCCGGTTCCCGCCGACGACCACGTCCAGGTGCGGCGCCGGTGCGGCCCACCCGCGCGCCCGGACGGGGCCGAAGTGGCCGGCGGCCGGTCGGGCCGCGACTTTCCTCCGGCGGCGTCGGTCCTCGTCCGGGCGGGCGAGGGGCGCGTCACTTCGAGAGCTCCTTGAACTTCGTGTTCAGCGTCGCGACGAACTCGCCCACGTCCGCACGGCCGTTGAGGAGATCGTTCAGTGCCGCGTCGACCTTGGGGATGAAGCCCGACGGCAGGGCCGGGACACCGCTCTCGTTTCCGAAGCTCGGTGTCACGGTTCCACCGGCCTGGGCCTTCTCGTAGAGATCGAGGGTGGTGTTGTACAGCGGCGGCAGTCCGGCCGGCGGCTTGTAGCCCTTGAGCGCGACGAACAGGCCGTCGTACCGCGCCCCGCCGTCGGCGTTCAGCTTCGAGAACTCGACGGCCCACTGCTTGGCCTTCGCGACGTCAGGGGACTTGGCGCTCACCGACAGTCCGCCGCCGGTGTACACGGGCAGGACGAGCGAGCCGTCCTGCGTGGGCATGGGGAAGGCGCCGAACTCCTTCTGCTGTGCCTTGTCCGGGGACGCCGGGAACCACGAACCCATCGGGTACATGGCGCCCTTGCCCTTGAGGAAGGCTTCCTGTGCCTGTGCGTAGGTGGCCGACAGGTTGTCGACGTTCTCCTTGCCCGCCAGTGCCTTCATCTTGGTCGCCGCGTTGACGAACAGCGGGTCGCTGAAGTCGGTCTTGCCCGCGGTCAGCTTGTCGAGCCACTTCGGGTCCTTGGCGTAGACCTCGTCGGCCACCAGCTGGGCGAAGGTCCATCGCGGGCCGAGGCCGTCCGGTGCACCGCCGCCGATGACGAACGGCTTGATCCGCGCCGCCTTCAGCTTGTCGACCGCGGCGAGCAGGTCGTCCCACTTCTTCGGAGGGGTGGTGATGCCCGCCTTCTCGAAGTCCGCCTTGCGGTAGTAGATCTGCCAGGTCTGCGAGTTGGTGGGCAGCTGGTAGATCTTGCCGTCGAAGCTGTTAGCGGTCGGGCTGGTCCAGTCGGCCAGCTCGTCCGTGCCGAACTGGGCGAGTTTGCCGCCCTCCGCCAGTCCGGCCGGGTCGATCGCGACCATGATGTCGGGCAGTGCGCCGGTCGAGTCCAGCTGGCGCGTGTACTCGTTGCGCTGTTCGGCGCTCGGCGCGACGAGTTTCTTGATCTTCACCCCCGGCACCTTGGCGCTGGTCCGGGCGATGATGTCGTCCCAGTAGGAGGCGGTGAGGTTGGGTGTCTCGAAGGTGAGCAGGCTCAACGTCACGTCATCGCCCGAACCGTCCCCGCCTTCGCTCCCGCCGCCGACGGCGCAGCCGGTCAGCGCGACCAGGCCCAACGACACTGCTACTGCACCCCAGTTGGCCCGCTTGATCATGAGGCCCTCCTTGCTGGTCGAACCCACCGGGGGAGGTCGCTCGGCCAGAATTTAGATAAGTAAGTTTCTTGTCAATATTGCTGTTGCGGCGTCAATTTAGATAGCGTGCCGCCGTGAGTCAAGACATCGGTGCAACCCGGGGCAGCACGGCACCCGCCGGCCGTGCGGGCGATGCCCACCTCCTGCGCAGGCTCAATCTCTCGGCCACGGTGCGGGCCTTCCTCGACACCGCGTCGCTGACGGTCAGCGACGTGCGTGCGATCGTCGGGGTCTCCCGCCCCACCGCCGAGGACCTGGTGGCGACGCTGCTGGACGAGGGCTTCGTCCGTGAGGCGCTCGACCGCCCGGACGGCGAGCGGTCGGCGGGACGGCCTGCCCGGCGCTACGAGGTCGTGGCCGAGGACTTCGCTGTCGTCGGAGTCGATATCGGCGCCCACAAGGTGGCCGTGGTCGTCTGCGACCTGCGCGGAGACGTCCTGGCGGTACGCAGACGCAGCGTCGACTCCCGCGTCGGGCCGGCCGGGCGCATCGGGGCGGCGGCGCGGCTGGCCGAGGCGACCCTCCGGCAGACCGGGACAAGCGCGGAACACGTCCGTTCGGTGGCCTGCGGCATCACCGGTGTGGGCGCCAACGGCTCGGAGGTCATGGACATCCGCACCGTGCCCGCGGGCCAGGACCTGGACGTCTACTCACTCCCGGGTTTCGACAGGATCGACGTGGTGTCGGAGGTCTCGGAGCGCTTCGGGCGCGACGTGCTGGTCTCCAACGACATCCACCTCGCTGCGGCGGCCGAGCAGTGGCGGGGCGGCGCCGGGGCACGCGACCTCGTCTACATGCACGCCGGCCGCCGCCTCGGGGCCGCGATCGTCATCAACGGGCAGATCCACAACGGGCGGCACGGCCTGGCGGCGTCCGTCGGTTCCATGAAGATCCTGGGGTGGGCCGAGGCGATGGCGCAGCTCGACCGCGAGAGCCGCAAGCTCGCGGGCTCGGCCGCCGAGGAGTCCACCAGCGGCAACGTCCGGGCGCTCTTCGAAGCGGCCGCGAACGGCGACCGCACCGCGGTGCGCACCGTCGACCGCGTCGCCGAGGCCCTCGCCCTGGGCGCCTCCGTCCTGGTCCACGCAGTCGACCCCGATCTCGTCGTGCTCGGCGGTGGCCTGTCCCGCGCGGGGGAGGTGCTCGCCGGCCCCTTCGGGCGGCACTTGGCCGCGACCTCCCTCAACAGCCCGGAGTTCCGCGTGTCCCTGCTCGGCGACGAGTCCGTCGCCCTCGGCGCCGCCCGGCTGGCGCTCGACGACCTCAAGGAACGGCTGCTCGCCGTGCAGGCCTGATCCACCTTCCTCTCACCGCACCAGGAGTCACCGAATGATCGAGCCCGGACGCGTTGCCGTGCCCGCGCCCACCGCCCCCGTGTCCCTCTCCGGACTCGGCGGGACCGAGACCACGACGATGGTCCTGCTGCCGAGGGCGGACGGCCTGCCCGACATCGGATGGGTGGGCCCTTCCCTGGCGGCGGCGGACGTCCGGTCCCTGACGGTCCCGGCCTCGGTCGAGACCACGGCCTGGAACTCCTGGCTGACCGGCTCACCGGTCAGCGTGCTCCCGGAGCACGCGCGCGGCTATCTCGGACGGCCCGCGCTGCTCGGCCACCGGGTCGGCCCCGACGGCCCCGGGAGCGACTGGTCCACCGCGTTCGGCCCCGGCTCGGTGCGGTGTGACGACGACTCACTCGCGGTCCGGGCCACCGACAGGGCAGCGGGACTCGAACTGTGCTTCGAGGCCGAAGCCGTCCCGGGCGGAGGGCTCCGCCTCCGGCACCTGTTGACCAACGTCGGCGCCGGCCCCTACGTGGTCGACGCGCTCGACGTGGTCGTCCCCGTTCCGACCGGCGCGGGCGAGATCCTCGACTTCACCGGGCGATGGGCCCGCGAGCGGCAACCCCAGCGCCGTGCCCTCGCGGACGGGCAGTGGGTCAGGGAGCACCGCCGCGGCATGCGCGTCCTCGACGGCACCGGCCTGGTCGTGGTCGGTAACCCCGGCTTCGGATACGGCCAGGGTGAGGTGCTCGGTGTCCACCTCGCCTGGAGTGGCAACCACCGGTACGCAGTCGAGCAGCTCAGCTCCGGCACCGCCGTCGTCCGGGCCGGCGAGTTGCTGCACCCGGGCGAGATGGTTCTCGCCGAGGGCGAGACGTACGCGATGCCCTGGGTGCACGTGGCCGCGTCCGCGCGCGGCCTCGACGGACTGGCGGACGCGACCCACCAGTACGTCCGGTCGCTCGCGGCCCATCCGTCCCGGCCCGCACCCGTCATGTTCAACCCGTGGGAGGCGGTCTACCTCGACCACGACCTCGACACGCTGACCGCGCTGGTCGACATCTCGGCCGAGCTGGGTGCCGAGCGTTTCGTGCTCGACGACGGGTGGTTCGCAGGCCGCACCTCCCTTGACGACGGCCTGGGCGACTGGACCCCGGACCCGGCGGTGTGGCCGCACGGGCTGGCACCGCTGGTGGACCGGGTGCACGAGAAGGGGATGGAGTTCGGGCTCTGGTGGGAGCCGGAGGCCGTCAACCCGAACTCCGCGGTCCACCGCGATCATCCCGATTGGATTCTGCGCACGGGCGACCGGTCGCCCGTGCTGGAACGCAACTGCTACCTGCTCGATCTCGGCCGGGAGGACGTGCGGACCCACCTGCTCGACGCCTTCGGCCGTCTGGTGGCGGCGCACCGGATCGACTTCGTCAAGTGGGACCACAACCGCGACCAGGTCGACGGCGGTGACTCGCGCGGCACCGGCCGGCCCGCTTCACGGCGGCAGACCCTCGCCTTCCGCGAGCTCCTCGCTGAGCTGGCCCGCCGCCATCCCGGCATCTCGTGGGAGAGCTGCGCCTCGGGAGGCGGCAGGATCGACCTGGACGTGCTCGAGCGGGTCCAGAGCACCTGGGCCTCCGACGTCACCGATCCGCTGTCCCGCCAGCCGATCCAGCACTGGAGCGCCCAGCTCGCCCCGCTGGAGTACCTCGGCGCTCACGTCACCGCACCGGTCTCCCACCAGACCGGCCGGACCAGCGTCCTGGACCTCCGCGCGGCCACGGCCTTCTTCGGCCAGTTCGGCATCCAGTGGGACCTCACGAAGGTGCCGGCCCACGAGCTGGACCGTCTCGCGTCCTGGATCGGCCTTTACAAGCGGCACCGCGCGCTCCTGCACACGGGGCGGTTGACGCGTGTCGCACTGCCCGACGGTCTGCTCGCGCATGGAGTGGTCGCCCGGGACCGGTCGGAGGCGCTCTTCTCCTATGCCCAGCTCGATGAGATCGTGCCCGTGCCGCCTCGGCTCCGCATCCCTGGACTCGACCCGGACCGGACCTACCGCGCCTCGCTCATCACGCCGGCCGACCCGTCGGTCACCTGGGAGGTCACGGGTGTCCAGGCCTCCGGTGCGGCGCTGGGAGCACTGGGGCTGCCAGGTCCTGCGCGGGCACCTCAGAGCGCGGCGCTGGTCCACCTGCGCGCCGTCTGATCCGGCGGATGGCCTCGTCACGCAGCTTGAGCGCGAGTTCGTCGAAGTCGGACTCGAAGGTGAAGCGCTTGACGTCGCCGATGGGCGCTGTCAAGTTGTTGAGTATGTCGGTGCCTGACGGCGTGTTGGGGCATGGTGGGCTTGCGGTCCGGGCCTGTGGTCAGGCTGTGGTGGGCCGGCTGGCAGCTTGGGTGATCTGGTCCCAGATCGCGAAGCGGACGGTCATCTCGGCTCGGTGGTCGGAGGCTGTCATCAGGTGGCGGTGAGGGCGGAAGTGGGGCGAGATGCCGCTGAACGCGGACAGGAACCGCTGGGCCCCGCCTACGGAACGGAATCCTTTCATTGCGCGTTCACGCTGCCGCGTGGGCTGGTGGGAGTTCTCCGCCCGGTTGTTCAGGCCCTTGTGGGAGCGGTGTCCCACCGAGGGCATGACCTCGCGGTGCGCCGCGCTGTAGGAGCGGAGCTTGTCGGTGACGACCACCCTCGGCACCGTACGGGTCTTCTTTATCAGGCGGCGGAAGAAGCGTCTTGCCGCGGTGAGCGCAAGTCTGCCTCGATGGCGACGGCGGTGGGACCCGCCGGGCTTGGTGGGCCGGGTGGCGGCTGCGTGTGGAGGTGCTGAACGGTGCAGATGGCTGCTACCTACACGGTCTCCTCGAAGGCCGTGATCTGCCTGAGTAGTTCACCCGACATTGCGAGGATGGTCCAGTGTTGCAGAATGGACGGTCCGGGCTTGAGGGGGAACGATGGCGCTGGTCCACATGCACGGAATCGGCAATCGCGAGGCGGAGGACGAGGAGCGGGCAGCCTTGCGGGACAGTTGGTTTCGGCTCGCGTTGTTGCCAGCGGCGGGCTGTCGGTCGCCCGAGGCCCCGATTCTCAATCCGCACTGGGGCGCGCTGTTGTCGCCGCCGGCATGGAACTGGGCGAGCCTTTGCGTTGACGGCGTGGAGTCTCTGGGCGATGAAAGGTCAGCGATCGACGACTCGGTCGCGGAGATGGTCGTCGGGGTCGTGGCGGCGGAGCCGGATGTTGCGGAGGGGCGCGTGCTGGTGACGGCCGCGCGGAAGTCGTTGTTGGCGGCCTTGGAGTTGCTGGCGGCGTCGGTGGACGCGCGGTCGGCAGAGGAGCGGGACACGCTGGTGGTGTTTTGCGCGCGAGCCGTGGCCTATTGGGTGTGGAAGACCGGCGAGGGTCGGCACGGCGACGGCGTAGAGTTCTTCGCGTGGATCGGCGAGATCGAGGGCGACATCGATTTTCTGGATCGCCTGGCCGAGGAACTGAACCTCTGGCAGGGAAAGTTGGACGACGGCAGTGGGCCGCGTGATGCACTGGACGAGTGGGAAGCGTTCGGTGGCATGCTCGTGCCCCGGTCCGCGCGGGCGGCCGTGCGGCGCATGAACGCTGCCTTCGCGAAGACCATTGCTGGCGGTGTAATGGCAGTGAGCCGGCGCTTCACGCCGAAGGGCGCACTGCTGTTCGCGGATGTCGCGGGGTATCTCGCTGGACGTGGCAGTGTCGAACGGCCCGGTCCTGTCATGGAATTGGTGGGCAATGCGCTGCATTGCGCGGCCGACGCGGCACGGGAGAACGGTGATCCGCTGATCGTCGTGGCGCACAGCATGGGCGGCAACATCGTCCACGACGTCCTCTCGTTGTACCGGCCCGATGCGCACGTCGACCTGCTGGTCACCGTGGGCACGCAAGTCGGCCTCTTCGAGGAGTTGAAACTGTTCGCAGCGAGCGACCCGGCCGTGCCGTCCCCGCACGTTGCGAGGGTACCGATGCTGCCGAACGTGACGCGGCGAACCAACGTTGTGGATGTACGGGATCCGTTGGCGTTCGTGGCCGGGCCCGTGTTCGCCGACGCGGAGGATCTCGTTTTCGACAGCGGGGCCCTGTTGCCGCACGGCGCCTATCTGACCTCTCCGGACTTCCACCGCCGCCTCGCCCGCCGCATCGCCGAGGGGACCCACTCGTGACCACGCTCAGGGATCACCCCATCCACGGCCCGGCGCTGCACGCGTTCGTGATCGGTGTGGGGCAGTACGACTGGTTCAAGGGCGGCCCGCTTCAGCGAACCAAGGCCCAGAGTGCCGACCACTGCCGCAGCTTTGCCCAGTTGACCGCCCCGCCAGTGTCCGCGACGGCGATGTGCGAGGCCCTGCTCGGTCCGCTGGGGGAGCGCCCGGAGCTGCCGCTGGGCAGTCTGGAGGTGCTGATCTCCGCGGAGGCACCGGTGCGCCTGGCAGGCGACGACGGTTCGACGGAGATCGCGCCGGCCGTGATGAGCGAGGTGATAACGGCGTTCGAGCGGTGGTACGAGCGCTGCGACAGGCACACGGACAACGTCGCGCTATTCCACTTCTGTGGCCACGGCGTCCAGATCGGCCGAGGACCGCACGGCCTGTTGCTGCAGGACACCGGCGAGAACATGCACTCGTATTTCACGAACGCCATCGACCTGGATACCACCGTGCTGGGCATGGAAGAGAACGCCGCAGAGAAGCAGCTCTACTTTGTCGACGCGTGCCGCAGCATGCCCTCGTCACTAGAGGCGTTGGCCAGTCTCGACGCCACTGCGCTGAAGACCCCGCCGCGCGATCCCAGGAGCCGAGACCGTCTGGTGCTGCGATCCACCGACGTCGCCGCCGACGCGTACGCCCGCCGCAAGTCGCCGTCGCTGTTCACCAGGGCGGTGCTGAATGCGCTGAGCATGCCGCGCGAGCCGCGACAAGGCTCGAGGTGGGAGGTCACCACGGACACCATCGGGCCCTACGTCCGCCAGCTCACGGGGTGGCCGGGACTGCAGGAGCAGGACGAACCGCGCCAGGTGTGTGACACCTCTGTCAGTTCCACCAAGGGCGGCACCGTGTTCACGTTCGACGAGTGCCCACCGGTACCGTTTCACTTCGATACGAACCCCGGTGACGCGCTCTCGTCCGCAACGTGGATGTTGTCCGAGCGCACCAGCGGGCACCTCATCCAGCGGCGCGGCCCCGCACCTGAGCCGTGGCAGGGCGAAGGCCCCAGCGGCCCAGCCCGGCTCGATGCCGACTTTGTCAACGGCCGCTTCACCGCCACCGGCTGCGATGTGTGGCTGTCTCCGCCGAGCCACCAAAACACCCTCGCCTTGGGGGAGTTGTGAACTCCCGCACGGAACAGGCCGTCGTGCATGCCCCAACCGTTCCGGCCGCCAGAGCGGGCACAGTCGTCGGCGCGGCGGAGATCTTGGACCACCACAACCGTGTCCTGGACCGTTTTCCGCTGTGCACAGAGCAACCGCACACGGTGCAGTTGCGCGCCGGCGAGCGGTTCCTGCTGCGAGGCTGGTCACCGTATGTGCCGCTGCGCCGCACGCTGGTCACCGGTGGGGACCCGACGGCACGCCTCGCCACGGACGCAACTGCAGAGACACGGCTCACGGACCGGGGGCGCCACAGCACAACTGGGTGGCTGAGTTTGTGGCAGGGGCCTCGGGGCGGTCTCGACGGATGGGTGCCGTTGCCACCCTCGGCCCTGCCGGACGCGGACGGGGAGGGACCGGCGGTCATCCCGACGGGCGCGCCCGAGCGGCCGCTTGCCGTCGCCCGTCGTCCTTCCGATGCCGCTGGGCACTCTGGTCCGCGAGCTCGTCGCAACCCGACGCGGCAAGGCCAAGATCGGCACGCCGGACGACACCCCCTGGCTCTTCCCCGGAGGGTAGCCCGGCCGTCCGCTCAGCGACAGCCAGGTCGGTCTGAGGCTGCACAAGATCGGCGTTCGGCCCCAACAGGACCGATCTACCGTCCTGTTCACTCTCGCCGCCGAGCTCCCCGCCGCCCTCCTCGCCCGGATGCTCGGAGTCCACATCCAAGTCGCGGTCCAGTGGCAGAAGGCATCCGGCGGCGACTGGGCCGCTTACGCAGACGAGATCAGCCGTCGAAAGAAGGACTGATGAAAGCCTCCATAGCGATCGCGCAATTTCCCATCACCTGGGACATCGAGCAAAATCTCGCGGCCATCACCTCGCTCCTGGCAGACGTCCAGCCAGACGAGATCGTCGTACTCCCCGAAGGTGCGCTGTCCGGCTACGGCGCCGACCTCTCAGCCCTCGAACGCCTACCGCCCTCGGCCCTCGCGCATGCCATGGACCGCGTCGCAGAGCTAGCTCAGCGCAGAGCCATCCACCTGTTCTGCGGCACTTTGCTATTCGAACGTGGTGCTTGGAGCAATGCCGCCCTCTACTTCTCTCCGGACGGCACCCGCTGGACCTACCGGAAGATAAACCTGGCGATGAATGAGCGAGGTCAACTCGATGCAGGCTCTGAGCTCTCGACGCTCACGATCCACCTGGCGAGCGGACCCATCACGCTCGGCGTCCAGATTTGCCGGGAGATCCGTTTCCCCGAGCAATGGCAGCATCTAGCCGACCGCGGAGCACAGGCTTTCATCTACCTCACCCATGCAGCCAACCCCTCCGAGCCCGCAGGGGTCTGGCGGAGCCACCTCATCAGCCGCGCAGCGGAGAACCAACGGTTCGTCCTGGCAGCCAACGTGGCAGATCCTCACCAGCACTGCCCCAGCATGGTCATCTCACCGAGAGGAGAGGTCCTCGCCGAGGCGAACTTTGGCGAGTCCACCATAACCACAACCACGATCGACCTTGACGAGTCCGCCAATTGGTACCTCGGCCAGCGCCGACGGGACCTACTCAAGACGAGCTATCAAGATCGAACAAACGTATAGCAATGGGACGACTGGAGGGCCCCTACGGCCAGGCATTCCGAGAGTTCCAATACCCGACTCCACCATTACACCTGACCCAGTCGGACCTGGAGAACGTCCTTCAGCACGTGTGGGTCGCCGGCCCCGGCACCACCAACCCCGGCGAACTCCTCACCAGCAACACCACCCCGCTCACCCGCGAACAGGCCCAGGCCCTGGCCATCGACCTGTCCCGCCGCAGTACCCCCGCCGAAGGCGGGTTCTGCACCTTCCAGCCCGTTGTCGACGGCGGTGCCTGCCCCTGGAGCCTCGACTGCCACAACTGCGACAAGTTCGTCCTGTCCGGCGCCGATCTCCTCTACTGGCGACGCAAGCGCGAGCAATGGCGGCTCCTGGCCGAGCGCGCTCCCGACGACGCCACCGCCGACTACCTCCACCGCCACTTCGAGCCCACCGCCCGCGCCATCGACGGCCTGGAGAAGGCCCTGGCCGGCCTCGGCCTCCTCGACGACGCCCTCGCCCTGGACCTGCGCAAACCCCAGGACTACTTCCACCGCGTGTGGTCCACCGCCTTCCGCGCCGCCGACCTCGCCCACGCGGGCAACAAGAGCAGGACGAGTACAGCGATACGTGCACAGCCGACGGTGACGACCCTGAACAGGAAGTTGCATGAACACCGCTACCGTTCTCGAGCCCCGCACCGTGGCGGCCCTGGCCGCCCGCCGTCGCAAGACCGAGACCGCCCTTGAGCGCGTCCACGAGGCCATCGCCCGGCTCCGACGCGAGAAGGCCCAGGTCAGCGTCGCCGCCGTCGCCCGCCGCGCGGACGTCTCGCGCACCTTCCTTTACGACAACCCCGAGGCCAGGGCCGCGGTCGTCGCAGCGATGACCGAGGCCGGCGAACGCCGGATCCGAATGCTCGCCAACGACGACGAACACGAGGCGACCTGGCGCGAACGCGCCCTGAACGCCGAGGAAGCCCTCAAGGCCGCCCACGCCGAGATCCTCACCCAACGCACCCGCATTGGCGAACTCCTCGGCCAAATGCGCGACTTGCAGGCCGAATGGACCGAGGAAGCCATCCAGCGGACCACCACCGAGAACACCACCCTCAAACAGCGCATCCGCCAGCTTACGGCCGACAACCGCACCCTCGACGAACGGCTCAAGGCCGCCCGCTCCAACCTCCGCTTCCAGGACCGGCGCATCGCCGACCTCGAAGCCCTCATCGCCCCGGGATCATCGCCTGATTAAAATCCCGCAGCCCCTCCGTAGCGGCGCCCGGCCCAGGAGGCGTCTGCGCGGAGTGCACTTGCTTCAAGTGCACTTGAAGGTTCTAGCGTGGTCGGCATGACGGTGACCGACAGCACTCCCGTGAAGTCCCCGCCCATGGACGCTTGCGTGCCCGTGGGGCCGGCCCATCCGCGACCCGACGGCCAGGACCGCTACACGATCAGCGAGGTCGCGGCGTACACCGGGCTCAACGCGCCTACCCTGCGCTGGTACGAGCAGATCGGTCTGATGCCGGAGGTGGAGCGGTCGCACAGCGGCCAGCGCCGCTTCGACAACAGGGACCTGGACTGGCTCTCCTTCGTGGGCAAGCTGCGGCTGACCGGGATGCCGATCGCCGACATGGTCCGCTTCGCGGAGCTGGTCCGCCGGGGCGAGGTCACCTTCGACGAACGGCGGGAAATTCTGGAACGGACCCGGCGCGAGGTCGTGGCGCGCATCGCGGAGCTGCAGGACACCGTCGCCGTACTCGACTCCAAGATCGACTTTTTTGCGGGCGCCCGCCGGGCGTCGGAAAGGGACTGAGCGCCTTCATGAGCAATGCCATCGAACAGATCCGCAAGGTCGAGCTGGGCAACGGCGGCCCCCTCGTCGGCGTCCAGGGCTTCGGTGCCATGGGCATCAGTGTCGCCTACGGACAGACGGACGACGCGGCGGCCCGCGACACGCTGGAGGCCACCGTCGAGGCGGGCGTCACCCTCATCGATACCGCCGACATGTACGGCGTTGGTGCCAACGAAAAGTTCCTCGCGTCGTTCGTCGCCGCGCACCGCGACGAGATCACTCTGGCTACCAAGTTCGGCATCGAGTACCGTGCCGACGACCCGAGCTACCGGGCTATCCGAAACGATCCCGCCTACATCAAGAAGGCCGTCGAGGCGAGTCTGCGCCGCCTGAACGTCGAGGTCATCGACCTCTACTACATGCACCGCCGCGACCCCGCCGTCCCGCTCGTCGAGTCTGTCGGCGCCATGGCCGAACTGGTACGGGAAGGCAAGGTCAAGCACCTCGGGCTGAGTGAGGTCACCGGTGCCGAGCTGCGCGAGGCGCACGCCGTGCACCCGATCAGCGCCCTACAGACGGAGTGGTCGGTCTTCAGCCGGGACGTCGAGCGCAGCGCGGTGGGCGCGGCCGCCGCGCTCGGGGTCGCCTTCGTGCCGTACTCGCCGCTCGGCCGGGGCTTTCTGACCGGTGCCTTCACCGACGCGAGCAAAGACCTCTCCAGCAGCGACTTCCGGCAGCAGATGCCGCGCTTCAGCGGCGACAACGCCAAGGCGAACGCCGCGCTCCTGGAACCCTTGCACAAGATCGCGGCCGATCGTGGCGCCACCACGGCGCAGATCGCCCTGGCCTGGTTGCAGCAGCGGGCGCAGGCGCACGGCCTGACCGTCGTGCCGATCCCCGGAACGCGCAAGCGCAGCCGCCTCCTCGAGAACGCCGCAGCCACCCGGATCACGCTGACCGCCGAGGAGCTGGCGCTCCTCGAGCCGATCGCCGGCCAGGTGGCGGGCGACCGCTACGCGGACATGTCCCTCACCTCGGCAGCCCGGGAAGCCTAGGTCAACCCGGAATCCGCAACGTGGTCCTGTCCCGCTGACGACATCACGGCCCGCCCACCGCCCCGGTGGACGGGCCGTCTCACGAGACCACCCGGACGAGCTACAGCAACGACCCCAACTCCCCGTCACGGACATGTAGTCTATGAATCGTCGCAGTTCAGAGCCGGTGTCCGAGCTCCTGCGGTCGGTAATGTCGAGTACAAGCGGGGCGTTGATGCCGGCGTCATCAACCAGGGCCTGTTCTATCTCTCGTGGCTGATGGATCACCGGTCCGAGTTCGAGCACCTGGTTCGTGACCGGCTCGGGGCTACGGCCGCATCCCAGGTGCTGTGGAGCGGACCGCGTCTGATCTGTATCGCCGGCGACTTCACGCGCTACGACGTACACGCCGTACGCGAGCACCGGAGGTCGATCGACCTGGTCCGCTACCGACTCTTCGGCAGCGACCTGCTCGGGCTTGAGACCGTGGCGTCCGTCAGCGGCGGCATACAGATAGCTCGTCGGGTGCGCCGACAGGGAGAGGCACGGGCGGCAGACGACGTCCAGGGCGCGTCGATGGTGGAGGTGGTGAACGCGGCCGAGGAGGCGCTGCTCGGGCTCGGAGGCAGCATCAAACGCGTCGAGCGCAAGCAGTACACGGCATTCCAGAAGCTGCGAAACTTCGCCTGTGTCTGCCCGCCCCAGCGGAGCAAGCTCCTGGTCTACCTGAAGGCCGACCCGAGGCACGTCGACCTCCTTCCCGGGTTCACCCGAGACGTGACCGGGCTCGGCCACCACGGGACGGGCGATCTGGAGGTTCAGCTCCGCACGCCGAGGGACGTGGGGCGAGCGCAGGATCTGTTCCGCGCGAGCTACGCAGCAGCGTGATGGCTCGACGGCATTCTGGCCGTGAGCGATTTGCGCTTGATCTGAGGTCGTCGTGTAGTGCCTTTCGACGTACGGGCAGGGCGTGGCGGTGGAAGTTCAATGATGCGCGGGATCGCCGGTCTGGTTGACCGGAGATCCCGCGCTATGTTGCGCCACCTTGCTGGCCGATGAGTAGGCACCCTGGGCCGTTGGATCAGCGCCAGGTGTACGTCTGGTCGGTGATCGGGGGGAGCAGTACGTTGCTGGGCGCGTCGGCGGGCTCGGTCAGCTGGCTGAGTGCGTTGCCAACGGCAGGGTAGAGGTGGCGTTCGGCGGCCTGCGCGAGGGGAACCCAGACCACGCTGGTGATGTCTTCGGCGTCTTGCTCGGTTGCCGGGAGGACAGCGCGGACGTAGCGGGGGATGGCCAGAAGATGGATGAGGTGGAGACGGCGGAACGTGCCGGTCCTGCCGGGCCGCGTCGTGATCTGGTCCTGTGCCCAGCGCAACCGGGGACGGTCGGGGAGGGCGGTGACATCGAGGTCGAGCTCTTCCTTGAGTTCGCGGGCGAGGGCGACAGGTACTTCCTCTTCCGGGTGGAGGAGCCCGCCCGGCAGTGAGTACTGGTCTCCATCGGGCCGGGCCCGGCGGATCAGGCAGATCTCGTCGCTTTCGATGATGGCTGCGCAGGTGCGGATCGCGATGGCCGGAACGGCGCCGGTCGTGGTCATGAAACCGTCCCCGAGCGGAGGGCGACGGCGTTGTTGGCGGCCAGCCAGCCCGCTGGGTTGCCGCAGTCGAAGTACTGTCCGGCGACGGGGTGGATGAGCACGTCGTGGTCGCGGGCGAAGGCGGTGATGGCGTCGGTGGCCTGGTACTCGCCGTTCGCGGCCGGGGTGAGCTTCTCGAAGTAGGCGGTGGCCTCGGTGGGAAGTAGGGCGCGGCTGATGTTGATGTAGGCCGTCGGTGCGCTGTAGGCGGTCGGCTTTTCCAACAGATCGTCCAGTACCTGCTGGCCGTCCTCCGTGGCTCGGGGCTTCAGGATTCCGTACCGGTGAGCGTCGCTGCCGGGGACGGTGGCGGCGGCGACGGCACCCGCGGTGCCGGCGGCGTCGCGGGCGGCGGCGAGGGCGGCGAGGTCGGATCCGCCGTCGGTCCGCAGGAGCAGGTCATCGCCGGCGATGAGGAAGAAGTCGTGGTCGCCGATGAAGTCGGCGGCGAGGATCGCGGGCAGGGCGGTTCCGTACCGGTCGCCGTCGCGGGGCTGTTCGATGAAGTGGAAGTCTGCCTGGTCGTGGAGGTGTGCGATCGGCTCGTACTTCTTCTGCCAGCCGCGGGCGGCGAAGTAGTCCCGCATGCCGTGGTCTTCGGTGAAGTAGTGGCGGACCTGCCGTCCGCCCTCGCCCTGCGAGGTGACGATCGCGATTTCGCGCACGCCTGCGGCGAGGCAGTCGGCGACCGCGTAGGCGAGGACGGGTTGGTCGAGTACCGGCAGCATGCACTTGTTGACCGATTTGGCGATGGGGAAGAAGCGGGTTCCCATGCCGGCTACGGCGATGACGGCGCGACTCACGCGGGCCCTTCGGGTGGGTGCGGGCTCTGCCTGTGGTCCTCCGGCAGGGCCCGGCGAGGCGGGATAGGCGCGACAGTCTACGCATACCGCGCACGGTTTCCATGAACCCGCAGCCCGCGGCGGGGGCGCTCAACTGGCCGAGCCGCCAGCGCTGTTGAGCGCGGCGGCTTGGCGGTGTGCGTCTTCGGGATCAGCGGGTCAGGGTGTGATCGAAACGGAGAGGGGCTTGGGGGCCGCGGCGGCGGTCAGTGAGCTGGCCTCGCGGATCCGGTCCCAGATCGGGGTGGCCCGGTCGCTGGGGTCGAGCCCGTGGCGCACTGCCTGCTGGTGGACGGCGGCGAGCATGGTGTCGTAGTCGCGGGGCGTGCCGACCGGGTCTACCAAACAAACGGTGCATCTGGGGTTGTTGCGGCTACTGGCGGGCTGCTGAGAGGCGGCCGTCGAAGGTGATGTCGAAGGCGTTCAGGGCGGTCTTCCAGCGCATGGTCCAGCGGGCCTGGCCCTTGCCGGTGGGGTCCAGGGACGTGATCGCCATGTAGACGCACTTGCATGCGGACTGCTCGTTGGGGAAGCGGCCGCGGGCCTTGACCGCCCGGCGGATCCGCGCGTTCACGGACTCGATCACGTTGGTTGTGCGGACGATGCGGCGGATCTCGGTGTCGAAGCGGAGGAAGAGAGTGAACTCCTCCCACGCGTTCTCCCAGAGCCGGACGATCGCCGGGTACTTCTTGCCCCATGCGTCGGCGAACTCCGCGAAGCGTTCCAGGGCAGCGCCCTCGCCACCGTCGCCGGCCCACAGCCCGAGGATGCCCCGTCGGCCTTCGGTGGTGACGGCGAGAGCGACGGAGACGGGCCGGTTCGCGACCGCGCCATCACGCCGCCCGTCGCCGCGCAGTGAGACGCGGGGGCCTTCCGCAGGCTACGGAGGTGTACTCGGAGACGATTTCGGCAAGGTAAGGGCAGTGGCCCGGTCGGCGAACTCGCTGTCGAATTCCCCGTCTTCGAAGCGGTCGGCGACGGTGACGCGCAGGTCGCCGAATTTCGTGCCGAAGCGCTCGATGCGGTAATCGGGGGCGAGCGCGAGCAGGTCGTAGTGAGCTCGCCGTCTTCGCCGAGGTGGTGTGGCCCTTGCGGGCCCGCGACCTGTGCGAGACCCTCGATCTCGGCTTCGCACCGAAGAGCATCGAGGGCATGCGCTCGAAACTCAAAAGCATCCTGGCCGAGACCGAACCCGGCCTGTTCGCCCAGGCCCGGCCGTAACGTGACCCGAAGCGCCTGACCACACAACCTCACCCAAGCCACATCACGAACCGGACATCAACCCGCGAAACACCCCTCTCAGGAACACACGGAATTCCTGTCCCTGGGGCGGTAAAGCCCAGGTCGGCACCGGACCGCTCTCCATGTGCCGTGCTGTCAGCTCGACTTGGCCGGACCTGAGGTGTCGAGGGCCAGCGAGATGGCGAGCGCGCCGAGCGCCGTGCCCATCGCGTAGCGCTGCACCTTGAGCCAGGAGGGGCGGCGCGAGAGGAAGACGGCGATGGTTCCGGCCGCCAGGACGATGGTGAGGTTGACCGCGACGCTGACCACGATCTGGATCGAGCCGAGCGTGATGCCCTGGAGGAGGACGTGGCTTTTCTCCAGGTCGATGAACTGCGGGATGAGCGAGAGGTACATGACGGCGATCTTCGGGTTGAGCAGGTTCGTCATCAGTCCCATCATGAATAGCTTGCGCGGCGAGTCGTGCGGGACGTCCTGCGGGGTGAAGACGGAGACGCCGCCCGGCTTCAGCGCGTTCCAGGCGAGGTAGGCGAGGTATGCCGCGCCGGCCAGCTTCACGGCGAAGTACAGCTCGGGCACGGCGATGAAGACGACCGACAGGCCGAGGTTTGCGGCCAGTAGATACACCACGAAGCCCAGGGCCACACCGCCGAGGGAGATGATCCCGGCGCGCCTGCCCTGGGTGATGCTGCGTGAGACGAGATAGACCATGTTCGGGCCCGGGGTGAGCACCATCCCTAGGGCCACCATCAACACGCCGAGGACTCCGCTCAGTTCAACCATGAAAACCCCTCATTCGCTGTTATGCCCCGCCGCCGTCTCCGGACGCGCCCTGTCGGAGCGGTCACCGCGCCGTACCTCGGCGAGGTCGTGAGCGATGTCGTGGAGGAGATGACGGGTGAAGAAATCGACGGTGAGTCGCGAGTCGGCCAGGCCCGTGCCGTCGCGGTCCCAGTCGTCGGCGGTGAGCGTGGCCAGGCGGCGGGCCAGGGCCTCGGCGGCCCACCCCAGTTCCTCCGCCACCTGTCGCGGTTCCTCGTCGCGGTAGCGCCGGACGACGTCCGGGCGTTCCGCGGCCGGCCCGACATCCGGCGCGGTGCGGTGGTCCGGTGCAATCGTTGTGGTTCCGAAAATTGCGTCGAGCCTCTTGTGGAACAGGAGGCACATGTCACGGACGTGGCAGCCGTGTTCCAGCGGTGACCAGTGAGGCACGCCCACGCGCCGGCCGTCGAGCCCTGGCCCCGTCAGGACCCGCTGCCACTCCGCCGCGTACTTCCGCAGCAGGCCGACGACCGTACCGTGCCTTACCAGGCAGGAGGTGAATCCGCACCGGTCACAGTCGGGCAGCGGCAGGGGAGTCCGGCCGAGCGGAGACCGAGACCATGCGGTCGTGTTCACTGCTGGCAGGACTCCTTTCCGGCGGTCGCGCGCCCTCTCGTGACGCATCCAAACAGGGGTTCCCCAGCCCGGTGCACGGGCGAGGCTCGAAGCAATGCCGCGAGCATATTGCCTGCGAGACCTCGATGCAATATGCATTATTGCACTCGGTGCAATTGTGTGGTTGGATGGCGGGGGCACGTGAACGAGAGGAGAGCGCCGTGAAGGACTATCAGAGCGTCGCCGACACGGTGGCCGAGGAGATCAGGGCCGGCATCCTCCGGCCGGGCGACAGGCTTCCCCCGCAGCGCAAGTTCGCCCAGCAGCACGGCATCGCCAACTCCACCGCCACCCGCGTCTACCAGGAACTCGCCCGACGGGGCCTCACTCTCGGCGAAGTGGGCCGCGGCACCTTCGTTCGCGCGGTCCCCCGTGCATCCGCGCCCGCGCTCACCGAACCCGCAGGCAGCCGGATCGACCTGGAGCTCAACTATCCGGTGGTGTCCGAGCAGGCCACGCTGCTGGCCAACGGGCTCGGCGGGCTGTTGCGTCCCGATGTCCTCGGTTACGCGCTGCGGCCCGTCGGCGCGGCCGGCGTTCCGGCCGTCCGCGAGTCCGCCGCCGATCTGCTTGCGCGTGGCGGCTGGCGCCCCGACCCGGCGCAGGTGCTCTTCGCGGGGAACGGGCGGCAGGCCATCTCGGCCGTCGTCACCGCCCTGGTGCCACCGGGCGCTCGGCTCGGCGTCGAGGAACTGACCTACCCCGTGATCAAGGCCATCGCCACGCGGCTCGGCATCACCCTCGTGCCCCTGGCCATGGATGCAGCAGGGCTGATCCCGGAGGCCGTCGAGGAAGCCCACCGCAGCGGCCCGCTGCACGCCGTCTACGTACAGCCGACTCTGCACAACCCGCTGTCGATTACGATGCCCCGGGAACGGGTGGAGCATCTGTCCGATGTCCTGTTGCGGTCGGGGATCCCCGCGATCGAGGACGCCATCTGGGCCTTCCTCCACGACGAAGTGCCGCCGCTCGCCTCTCTGGCCCCCGAGCAGACCGTCCTCGTCGACAGCCTGTCCAAGCGCATCGCCCCTGGCCTGACCCTCGGGTTCGTGGTGGCGCCCGGCTTCCTGGTGGGCGAGATCGCCACGTCGCTGCGCTCGGGGGGTTGGACCCCCATGCGCTTCGCACTGGAGGCGGCCTACCACTGGCAGCAGGACGGCACCGTGAAGGCGCTCGTACAGGCCAAGCAGCGGGAAGCCGCCGTACGGCAGGAGATCGCGGCCCGGCACCTCGGCGGCTTCGCTGTGCGGAGCGACCCGCGCTCGTACCACTGCTGGTGGCAACTGCCCCGCCCGTGGCGCGCGGACACCTTCGTCGCTGCCGCCGCCCGGCACGGCATCGGAGTGGTGCCGGCCGCCGCGTTCACCGTCGGCAATAACCACGCCCCCAACGCGATCCGGCTGGGGCTTGCCTCCCCGCAGACCGACGTTCTCTCTCAGGCGCTGGCCACACTGGCCGAACTCGCCCGGTCCGCCCCGGACGACCTCGTCACCGACTGACGCCTGCCCGCGCGTCGGCGACCGTCCCGGCGAAGACCGAGGCGGAGCCCACGGCCACAGACACGGGATCGGCATCGAGATCGTAGAGCGGAACCCGCAGGACAAGAGCTTCATCGCGACTCCGAGGGGGCCGGGCGGCCCTCGTAGTCGCGGACCAGTCGCCGGTGCAGTATCAAGGTCGTCAACACCTGTGGATCAAGCGTTCTCCCCGGATGACCACCGAGCTTCTCCGTCTCACCGTCCCGGGGTGTGCGACGCCTTATCCGAGCGTGGAAAAATGCAGGGTGAGACGAGCCCGCGCAAACTCTTGGTCACACTCGAAGGCCCGGACATCCGCACGTCACGGGCATTGTTGCGCTGAGCATTGCTGTTCGCGTGCGGCGTTCCAGACAGGACTCGTTCCGAAATAGGAGTCGTAGAGTTCCTGAACGTCGAGGAGGCTCTCCGGCGGTACCTTGCCGTAGCGGATGCGCTCAAGGTGGCGGAAGTACTCGAAGCGCTCCACCCCGGGCGTGATGATGACCAGCATGTCCGCAATCTCGCCGGGTGCGGCGGCGAAGGCATGCTGTGTACCGGGTGGTACGACGACAACATCCCCGCGCTCCGCGGTGACCACTTGATCGCCGGACAGGAGCTGGGCGGTGCCGTCGAGGACGTAGAACATCTCGGCGGACTTGCCGTGGTGGTGAGGACGGGCGCCATTGGCACCCTTGCCGAGGGTGACACGCATGCTGGAGAGCGCCCCGCCCGTGGCGGAGCTGTCGACGAGCAACTGGTTGGTTACCGGGCCGCCCTCGCCTATCAATTCGGCGTCAGCAGAGCGCACAACGACGGTTCCGTCGAAATCGGGAATGAAGAGAGACATTTCTTGCTCCTGCGATATTTTTTCCCGCTGAAAGGCAGGAACTACTGGGCAGGCAGTGGTCAGCCGGGGCCGCGAAGGTCGCTTGCCCGCTGCCTGCACAGGCGTCGGCAGGGCGAATGGCGCGCCCTGATCGGGGAGCACGCCATCAGCCGAGGACCGCTACGGCCTCGATCTCGATCTTCAGCTCGGGGCCGACCAGACGGTTGACGCCGATATGGCTGCGTGCCGGCCTGTGTTCGCCGAAGAACTCCGCGTAGACCTGGTTGACCTCGTTCTGGGCGTCCATGTCGGTGTTGAAAATGGTGACCTTGACGATGTCCTGGAGGTCGCCGCCGGCCGCCTTCAACGCGATGAGCAGGTTCTCCAGGCAGGCCCGGGTCTGCTCCGCGATTCCCCCGGGCACTGTGAGCTCGGCCTCGTCATGGGGGTGCTGATGTACGAGCGGGTAGGCGGTGGCACCCGAGAGCCACACAGTGTCGCCGCGTGTGACGACCGCCGGGGCGAACGGCATGGCGTCTGCCCCGGTGTCTTCGCGCAGCTGTGCGGCCCAGGCCAAAGAATCGGGTGTGATGAATTGCTTCACCGTAGCTCCAAATTTGTATGATGACTGATGAATGATGGCAGGTGATCAGGATACTGTGGGGCCGGAAGATTGCAACCGGCGAAGGAGCCCCCATGCGCATGATCGGCCGCAGGTCCTCGGTCGACGAGGTCGTAGGCCAGCTCAACGAAGCTCTGATGCAAGGCACTTGGGCGATCGGGGACCGGCTGCCGACCGAGCAGCGGCTCACCGAGGAGCTGGGAGTGAGCCGTACCGTGGTCCGAGAGGCGGTACGGGCCCTGGTGCACTTGGGTGTACTGGAGACCCGACAGGGGGCCGGTACCTACGTGGTCTCCACCACCGACCCAGCCCCCATGCTGCGACGGTTCGGGACTGCCGACGTACGCGAAGTGTTCGAGGTCCAGCTCGGCTTCGACGTTCAGGCGGCCCAGCTCGCCGCCATGCGCCGCACCGATGTCGACCTGCGGCGGCTGCGCAGCTTGCTCGCTGCCCGAAATCACGCCACTGCGCCGGAGGAGTTCGCCCGTGCCGACGCAGACTTCCACCTGGCCGTGGTGGAAGCGGCGGGGAACAGCGTGCTGCTGGAGTGCTACCGCTTCTTCGTCGGCCGACTCCATGACAGCCTGCACGCGCTGCGTAGCCAGGACGTGATCCAGGAGAGCGGCGCCGAACCCCACGACGCACTGTTGGCGGCGATCGAGGCCGGAGACGAAGCCGCTGCCGCCGCCGCGGCTGCGGCCGCGATCCGCCCGAGCCTCAATGCGCTCACTGAGCAGTTCTGAGTTTCGTAGCGTCCGGCTTTTGTGGTTTCAGGCAGTGTTCGTGGTTGCCTGGGATCGGTAGTGCCGGGCCTCGAATTCCTCGGGCGGGAGGTGGTCGAGTGCTGCGTGCAGGCGCTCGGTGTTGTACCAGCCGACCCACGGGACGACGGCACGTTCTACCTGGTCAGCTCCCCGCCAGGGTCCTTGGTGCTCGATCAGCTCAGCCTTGAACGAGCCGTTGAGGGCCTCGGCCATGGCATTGACGCTCCTATAGTTCGTCAAGTTGCTTTCGTAGCTGTCCGTGACGGAGCCGACGGACGCGGTCGCGCCGGCCTTCGGCAACCGATCGCCGTAGCGGATTGAGTCCGGGTTGTGAGCCGCGGTCGCTGTGATGAATCAGACCCAAGCCCTTCTTGACTCCACGCCGCCAAAACGCCATCTCCAGGGCGTCCAGGGGGAGATCGGTGCGCATGTGGGTGGCGAGCTGCCACCCGACGATCATCCGTGAGTACACGTCCGGGACGAAGGCGATGTAGACCCAGCCCGACCAGGTGCGGATATAGGTGAGGTCGGCGACCCACAGCTGATTGGGACGGTAGGCGGTGAAGCGTCGGTGGACCGGGCCCGGCGGTCTGGGGTCGGACGGCTCAGGAATGGTGGTGCGGCGCCGCTGTCCGCGGACCGCACCTTCCAGGCCGTCCTCGCGCATCAGCCGCTCGATGGCGCGCCGGGCCGCGGCAAGGCCCTTGCGCCGCAACTGGCGGTGGGTCCGCCGGGCTCCGTAGGTCTCGCCCGAGGCCGCATGGATGCGATGTATGTGCCCAATGGTCCGTTCACCGCGCAGGCGCCGGGCGGACTTGGGCCGCCGACGGCGGGTGCGTACGAGCGCGGCGAGGTGGGGTGCGTTCACGGCTCGCCGGCGGGCCCTTCACGCGCTGGGGCGTACGCTGCGTTCGGCGATGCGGATCAGGGGGCGCTCCGGTACCAGGCGGCTGACGACGCGTGACACCAGGGCATTGCCGGCGCCGTCGACGACGGTCGCCTTGCGTCCGCCGAGCGCCGCGAGTGCTGTGGCGACGACCTGCTGCGGTGTGCGCCGGTTGCCGACCGACGCGTTGTCACCGGCCACGTCGAAGAACGGGGTGTCGGTGGCGCCCGGGCAGATCCCGAGGACGGTCACACCGGTGCCGCGGGTCTCGCCCCAGAGGGAACGCGTGAAGGACAGGACGAATGCCTTCGTCGCGGAGTACACCGCCATGTGCGGTACCGCCTGGAATCCGGCCGTGCTGGCGACGTTGATGACGGTGCCGCGCCCACGCTCGACCATGCCGGGCAGGAGCCGGGTGGTGTTGCCGACGAGCGTGCCGACGTTGAGCTGCACCTGGGAGGCCATGTGGCCGGGGTCAGCCTCGGCGAGGTCGCCGTGGGAAGCGAAGCCGGCGTTGTTGATGAGGATGTCCACGGCGACGCCCTGCTCGTCGAGCATGCGCGCGAGGATCTCGGAGGAGTCGGGCCGGGAGAGGTCGAGGGGGATGGGTCTGACGGTCACGCCGTGCTTGGTCCGCAGGGTCGAGGCGAGCTCCTCCAGCTTGTCTTTCGAACGGGCGACGAGGACCAGATCCACACCGCGGGCGGCCAACTGTCGAGCGAACTCGGCGCCGATCCCTGACGAAGCGCCGGTGACGACGGCCAGCTGGGAGGTGAGAGTGTCAGAGTAGTTCATGTCTGTCTCCATACCGACTCAAAGGTTTTTTTCTTGGCGATGAAAAGGCCGAGGTGGCCGACGTGCGTGATGTCCGCCCTGCCCGCTGTCAGCGAGCTTCGATGGTCACCTCAATGACTTCGGCGAGAACGCCCGCTGTACGGCGCAGCTCTTCGGGATTGGCGCGCCCCGTGGCCTCGAGGACGCCCTTCAGCCCGTCGAACGCGCCCACGAATACGGTCGCCAGCGCGTGGGCGTCGGCCGGAAGGTGCAGGTCGCCCGCGCGGGCGCCGGCCAGGAGGAGTTCTTCGACCAGGCCGACCCACTCCGCGAGAACGGACACCCGAGCGCGTTCCTGCGGTGACTCGGTGGCGAGCTCGCGGTCGAGCCGCACGACGGACCATCCCGCGGGTTCGGCGATGACGAGGTCCACGAGGACGGGGACGAGTCCGCGTACCTGCGCGGCCGGCCCTCCGAGCCCCTCGAGCTGCCTGCGCACATGCGCAAGCATCCCCTGCTTCTGATCGTCGACGACCGCATGGGCCAGGGCGGCCTTGCTCTTGAAGTGGAAGTACACGGCACCCTTGGTGAGGCCGGTCTCGCTCACCACGTCGTCCATCCGCGCCAGGGCATACCCCTTGGCATCGAAGACACGGGCGGCGGCGCGCAGAATCTCCCGGCGCGTCGCCGCGCCCTTCGGTGTCAGTTGATCCACTGGCCTTCCCATGCCCCCGATACTAAATACCTTCGAGTCGGTTTTTCAAGTTGATCAAGAGCCGCGTCACCCGGAGGGCCCCGGCCGCGGCGAGCGGCGAACTGGTGTGTTCGGCATGACCGGCCGGATGCAGGTGCCCGATCCGGGAATCGTGGAGGCGGCCCAGACCGCCCTCGACGAGGCCCTGGCGCAGCCCGCTGGTCTCAGCCAAGCGGTTCTGCCCGTCCATGCGCTCCCTGTACGCCGGGCCCAGGCCGCGGACCCTGACGCGGCCGGCGCTAGCGATCGGCTGCTGTCCCGGCTGGGAACAGGCCGGTTTCCCCCACGCGGTCCTGGCCGCCCAGGACCGTGTCCGAGGGGCCGAAAACGGCACGGCTGGACCAGTGTCGTGGGGAGGCTGCCGAACCGCTGTCCACGCTGCCCGCGCCACCGGCGATCGCCGCGATCGACAGCAACCTCCGCCCGGATCGAGGACAAGGCCGCCTTCAACGTCCTGCTCGTAGCGGCAAGAGTGCCGGAGCAGGTGCGGATCCCGTGCCTACGCGTCGAGGGAAGCTGCCTCCTCTGGCCGAGCTCCGGCGCGCCAGGTCGGTGCGCGGCGGCTGGTGGTGCAGTCCAGGGCCGACTCCGGCGGACGGTGCGCAGACCCTGCGGTCGCACGATCAGTGGAACACCCCGTCTGGTAGCAGAAGTCACACGACAACCAACGCTCAACTACTGGCGCAGGACACTAGGCAGCCCTGGTCTGGCGCCGGTAGCCGCCCGGGGCCAGGCCGTACTCCCGCTTGAATGCTTTGGCGAAGGAGAACTCCGAGCCGTATCCGGTGCGGGCGGCGACCGTCGTCAGTGAGGCGTTGGACTCGCGCAGCAGACGGGCGGCGGTCGTCATGCGCCAGCGGGTCAGATAGGCCATCGGCGGTTCGCCCACCAGCGAGGCGAACCGTCGGGCGAAGGCGGCGCGGGACAGCCCTGCCCGCTCGGCCAGCGATTCGACCGTCCACTGGACCGAGGGGTCGTCGTGAATGGCCGACAGGGCAGGCGCCACCGCCGAGTCGCCCAGGGCCGCAGCCCACCCCTGGGCGGCGGTCGGGGGCTGATCGTCCAGCCAGGCCCGCAGGATGTAGAGGAGCAGCGAGTCGATCAGGCTGGGCACGATGCCGTCCGAGCCGATGCGTGGGTTTTCCAGCTCGGAGCCGAGCAGTTGGACGGCGGCGCTCAACTCCGGATTGCGGCCGTGCCGCGTCGGCAGATGGATCACCTCGGGCAGGTGGCGCACCAGTGGGTGCGGGCGGCTTTGGTCCAGCTGGTAGTCGCCGCACAGGAGGCTGGTCTCGGGGCCTTTGCCACCGAGCGTGAGCGAGCCGATCGGTGAACCCCGTTGGAACTGCTCCGCCGTGGCCTCCACGGCCGGGGTGGAGGGATGATCGGCGAGGATATGGCCCCGCCCGCTGCGCAGGAAGATCACATCACCGGGGCTCAGCGGGATCGGCTTCAGATGCGGTGGTGTGTCATTGAGGGGGACCAGCCAGCAGGTCCCGTACAGCACCACATGGAACCCGGCGCCTGCGACTGGCGGCAGCCGCACGCCCCAGGGGGCGCGGCCGTTGGTCCGTACGGATGCCGGGTACCCGGTGCGCATCGAGGCCAGCGCCTCGGTGAGGATATCCATCCGCCTTGCTCTCCCTGGTTCGGCCCGTCGCGGTCAGACCGTCAGGACAATCTTGCCCTGTACGTGTCCCGAGGCGACCAGCTCATGTGCCTTAGCGGCCTCCTCCAGCGGGAACGTCTCCTCGACGTGCGGGCGGATCAGGCCCGCGTCGACCAGGTCGGCGATCGCTTCGAGCGCGGCGTAGTCCGGCTCGACCGAGATGCCGGTGAAGCGCCGCCCGGCGGCCTCGACGCGTACGGCGAGCTTTGGGTCGGCGTGTTCCACGATGCTGATGAGTACGCCGCCGGGGCGCAGCACACTGAGCGAGAGATCGCCTTGGGCCGTGGAGTCGAAAACCACGTCGGCGTCCTTGACGGCCTCGGTGAAGTCGGTGGTCCGGTAGTCGATTACCTCGTTGGCGCCGAGGCCGCGGACGAAATCGTGCCGGGCCGGACTGGCCATGGCGATCACATGGGCGCCGTGTGCCTTCGCGATCTGTACCGCGAAGTGGCCGACACCACCGGCTGCCCGGTGGATCAGTACCCGGTCGCTCTCCTTGACGCCTGCCGCCTGTACCAGGCCCTGCCAGGCCGTGAGCGCCGCGAGGGGGATGGCGGCGGCGTGCACATGGTCGAGCGAGGCGGGCTTGCGAGCCACCTGGCGGGACGGTGCGGCGACGTACTCGGCGTACCCGGTGGCGGCGCGGGGGAAGAACGGCATCCCGTATACCTCGTCACCCACCTCGAACCTGGCGCCGGGGCCGGCCTCTTCGACCACCCCGGAAATGTCCCAGCCCACGCCGAACGGCGGCTCACCGAGCAGTGGGAAAGCGCCGGACCTGACGAACACGTCCACAGGGTTGACCGCACTGGCGTGGACCTTGACAAGAACCTCGCCGGGCAGCGGCTTCGGCCGCTCGGTCTCCACGACCTCAAGGACCTCGGGGCCACCGAAAGACTTCTGGAACACTGTGCGCACGGTAACTCTCCCTGGGTTTCGGCCGGTTGATTTCTGGCTCGGCGTCCTGCTTGATGCCCTCAACCCTAGAGAGATCGAATGAGCCGCAGAATAGCCTTCCGTCTCGGCTACATGTCCCAACGTCTTGTCGGCGGGTGCTCCCGGCCATAAATGCCTCAGACACCGATGACACCCTTGACGGTCACGAAGCAGATGATCAGGCCGTGGCGTCCGCCAGCAGGGCCGAGCGGCGCGTCGGCCTTGCCAGTCCGCACAGCCAGGACTCTGGGTCAGCTGTAAGGCCAGGACCTCAGCGTCGGGTACACGTGCCCGCAGCGGGTTCAGACCCGCACGTACAGGACGGTTTCATCCCAGCAGATTGACGCCGAGCCCGGTGAGTCTGCCGACTTTTTCGGTCAGAGTCCCCGACAAGGCACCGATCCTCGGAAGAACTGCCCCGCGAGGCCGCGCCGCATCTGGTGCGGCCGTGAAGTACAGGGACTGCGGCTCGTTGCCTTCCATCATCTGGAGATGGAGCCCGTGACTACCCTCGATGACTGGCTTGAGGAATACCGCGCCCCAGAACCGGGCCTGCGTGGACGACAGCAGGCGCTCCGGTCGCGACAGCGGCCACGAACATCAGCAGTGCCAGCACAGGACGGAAGCAGCCCTTCGCGCGTCGCTTGGGCGAGGGAGACCGCGAGCGTGGGTTCGCTTGGTCGCGCAGGGCCGCGATGATGCCCCCCGAGGACCGGTCGACAAGAAGTCGGTGTTGTCAGTGTTCATTTCGTGGTCACTTCACATCCTCCTTCAATTAACCTGGCATTCTCATGCGTTACTCATGCGCCGTTGGTTGCGTATCGATGCCGGCCGGTCCGGCTCGTACGACGAAGGAGGCGCATGGTGTCGCGACCCGAGGTGGCCGCATTGCGGAAGGCCCCGGTCCAACCGGTCCAAGGGGATTCGGCTCAGGAGGGCGAGCAGCCACTACATGTGGCCAGCAGGCTGCACGCGTTCAACCGGTTCGAGCTGAAGTATCTCGTCCCGGTCGAGCAG
The DNA here is from genome assembly GCF_043200155.1 of Streptomyces sp. NPDC048473. Taxonomy (NCBI): domain Bacteria; kingdom Bacillati; phylum Actinomycetota; class Actinomycetes; order Kitasatosporales; family Streptomycetaceae; genus Streptomyces; species Streptomyces sp. NPDC048473. The sequence continues at coordinate 24,995 of NZ_JBICXE010000041.1, read as the reverse complement.
GCCGCCGAGATCCGGGACGAGCTCGCCGAGCGGATGGACCAGGACCTCAACAGCCCCGTGGGCGGCTACGGAGTGTGGAGCCTGTACTACGACACTCCGCAGCTGCGTTTCTACTGGGAGAAGATCGAGGGCCTGAAGTTCCGGCGCAAACTGCGCATCCGCCACTACGGCAACCTCGACGGCGTCACCGACGAGTCACCGGTGTGCGTGGAGATCAAGCAGCGCGTCAACCGGGTCACACAGAAGCGGCGCATCACCCTTCCCTACGGCACGGCCCGGAGGCTGTGCGACGAGCGGCAGATGGTGGAGCACTCGCCGAAGGAGAGCCCCTTCATCCAGGAGGTGCTCGAACTGGTCGTACGGCTGAATCTGCAGCCGACCGCGATCACCGGCTACCAGCGTGAGGCGCTGGTCGGCCGGGACGCGGACACCGGCCTGCGGGTGACGTTCGACCGGCGGATCCGCGGCCGTGACCGGGACTTCCACTTCGGCATCCCCACCCCGGAGAACCGGTTCACCATCCCGCCGCACATGTCGGTGATGGAGATCAAGGTCAACGAGCGCACCCCGTACTGGATCACCGATCTCGCCGCTCGCCGGAATCTCAGCCTCGTGCGGATCTCCAAGTACGTGCAGTCCATCGAGGCATTCGGGGGTATCGCCGAGGTGAGCCCAGAAGCCGCCAGTAGTTGATCTTGGAGGCGTCAGCGCTTCCGGCGGGCGGCGGGGTCGCGTTCGGCGACGTGCCGGGCGACTGCGTCGACGCCGGGGCGGGCGTAGCGTTCCAGGGAGCGGACGGAGGCGTGGCGGGAGCGGGCCAGCAGCATCGGGGTGGAGGTGCCGTCCTCGGCGTCGTGTGTCAGGGCGCTGTGGCGTAGCCGGTGGAGTGTCCAGCCGTCCAGGTCCTCGATGTCGTCAGGGGAGGCGAGGGGGTTGGCCAGCAGCCGTGTGTTCTCCTCGAAGATCTCCTCAGCCCGCCGGTAGGAGAGCCGGGCGCGACCGGTCTCCGGGCACACGTCGAGCGTCGGCGTCCCGGCCGGAGCCTTGCGGTCGGTAAGGAACAACGGGCCGCGGGTGCGGCGGGCGATGAGGCGGGGCAGCAGTTGGGCGGTGCCGGACTGCCAGTGAATCCACTCCGTCGCCCCGCCCTTCGCGGTGATCTTCCCGCGCTTGTCCTGCGGGTACAGGTCTTCCACGTTCAGGCACAGCACCTCGTCGGCCCGTGCGGCGGACTCGTAGAGCATCTTCCAGAACGTCTTCTCCCGCAGGGCGACGTCCAGGCGCCACAGGGCGGCGATCTGGTTCTCGGCCAGGGCCTTGGTGCGGTCCGGCGGTGCCGGCCGCCGCTCGATGCCGATCGTCGGGTCGCCGACGATCCAGCTCTGGCGCTGCCACCAGCCGATCGCCTTGCGTGCGATGGACAGTTCCCGGTTGACGGTGTCGGCGTCCATCTCGTCCGCCCGCGCTGCCGCCAACTCGGCCAGGACCTCCGGCAGCGCCGGGTCGTCGATCGCGGCGACGGGGAAGACGGGCGGCTTCGCGCCGCGGCGGGCGGGCCCGGTCGGAGCCGGTTCGCCGGAGAGCATCCACCCCCACGTCGTCAGCGAGATCCGGTAGATCCGTGCGGAAGACTTCGCGATGCCCGCGCCGGTGAGGTAGAGGTGCCGTTAACGAGCGGCGAACGAGGTGACAAGTAACCTGCCAGTAGCTTTCGGATCGAAGGCGCCCCGTATGCGCGCATGTCATAGGACCCCGGCCGTGGCCGGGGTCCTATGAGGTTCTGGGGTCGGGCTATGCGGCGGCCGGCTCGGGGTCTGGCTCCTGCGGGACGGGCTGGGCGAGCTGAAGACGGCGGCCCATATTTAGCCGTACCTCACCGTAGGGCTGGATGTGCATCCAGAACAGCGGGGTCAGGGCGCGTTTGTCCTCGTCGGTCAGGAGGTCTGCCCACTCCGGATCGGCGAGCATGTCTTGGATCATCAAGGTGTTAACGAAGACCAGCGCCGTTTGCAAGAGGTGGAGTGCGAGAACAGAGAGTTCTTGCTGGTCACGGCGGTTGCTGCTCAGCTCCCCGCTCTTGCCGAAGAAGATGATGTCGTTGGCGCCGTTCCAGCCCTCGACGACGTTGAGCCCTTCTTGGATCTCGCGCTGAAGGTCGCGGTCGCGCAGATAGCGGGCGACGAAGATGGTCTTCTGGGCGCGGCCGACTTCGAGCATCGCCTGGTAGACGGGGTGCGAGGCCGTGCGGGTGAAACGCCGCAGGATCGCCTCGGTGGAGGCGGTGCCGACTCGGATCGCGGTGGCGTACTTGATGAGCTGGTCGTAGTTGTTCTCGATGACGTCCCAGCGGATCGGGCGGGTCATCGCGTCGGCCAGGCGCTCGTAGTTGTCCTCGTCCTCGCGGCCGGGCCGGTACAGCTTGACCTTGTTGATCTGCTTGATGCGCGGCAGCAGGTCGTAGCCCAGGAGCCGGGTGAGTCCGAACCCGATTTCCGACTGGCCGTGCGAATCGACGTAGTTGCCCTCGGCCTGCATGGTGGTGGCGTGCCGCATCATGCCCTCGATCGCGGCGGCGACCTCCGAGGCGGTGCAGTTCAGAAGCTGGCTGTGAATGGCCATCGAACCCTTTTCGATGTGCCAGTACACGAGCACGCCGCGGCCTCCGTACCGGGAGTGCCACTCGGTGAAGATGTTGCGGTCCCAGGCTTTGAAGTGCGTGGAGTCCGAAGCCACGGTGGTGGTGCCCTGGCCCCAGATCGCTTCGGAGCGGGCCGCGAAGGTGGCATTCGCTATCTCGACGCCGGCGGCCTTCAGCCCGACGGCGGTCAGATAGCGGCGGGCCGTGTAGCGCAGCTCTTCCTCGGTGTGCTTGTGCTCGCCGGACGCGACGGAGCTGATCCCTGAGTTGGTGCCGTAGGCGTACGCGATCAGGAGCAGGCGTTCCAGGAGCTTCGCCTCGTCGATCGCCTCCCGGGTGCCGACCGGGGCGAGGGCCTTGAGCATCCCGGTGCGCAGGGCGGCCTCTTTCAGGATGTCGATCAGGGCGACCGTCACGCTTCGTGTTCGCAGAAATGAGTAGTTCTGAGAGATCGCGGACCCCGGCGAACCATGTCCGGTTTGCCCCCGATCTTCGTTCTCATAACCTCTCGCAAAACAGCTTTCGCACAAAGCCCTTCGCGATAGGTTCTGCGACATGCCAGAGCTGGCCGAACCGGCCGCCATCGTCGAACAGTTCGACTGCCCCACCTGTGAAGTGCCCGCCGGAAGCACCTGCCGCACCCGCGGCGGCAAGGTCGCCCCGAAGTACCACACCCCGCGCTTCATGCTGGTGCCCCAGCTCCGCGCCGAGCTGGAGGTGAAGACCCCCTCCGACCGCGGCCCCGGCCGCGCGTGGGAGAGGGGCCTGGCCGTCGATGCCGCAGTGCCGGAGGCCGCGACGAAGCCCACGAGAGTGGGGTACGCGAGGTGCAGTACTGCCCAGCAAGAGCTCCAGAGCCAGCTCGACGCCCTCGCCGACGCCGGGTGCGATCCGGTCTTCTCGGAGAAGATCAGCACCCGGATCAAGGTCCGGCCGGAGTTCGTCAAGGCGATGGACTTCGCCCGCACCATCAAGAAGGCCGTCCCTCATCAGCGGGTGATTTTCACGGTGCATGAGATGAAGCGGCTGGGCCGCGGCGCCGCCGAGCTCCTGGCCATCGCGGAGGACCTGCGTCACCACGACATCGAGCTCGAACTCCTCACCGGCCCCCTCCAGGGGGTCTACGACCCGTCTGGGCACGGCGCCGCCCTGTTCGCGTTCTTCGCCGGCATGGCCGAGTCCGAGCGCGAGTACATCCGGGAAAAGTCCCTGGAAGGCCAGGCGTCCGCCCGCGAGCGCGGCCGTCACGGAGGGCGCCCCAAGGTCGTCGACGACGATATGGCCGACTACGCCCGTGCCCTGCGCACCCAGGGCGCCACTGTCCCGCAGATCGCCCGCAAGCTCGTCATCCCCTCGGGCAAGAACAAGGGCGAGCACCCCTCAGTCGCCACCGTCTACCGCCTCCTCGCCGAAGCCGAAGCGTCCGACGACACCGACGAGTGAGCAGGGCGCCTTCGAATCCGAAAGCTACTGGCGGGTTACTTGTCACCTGGTTCGCCGCTCGTTAACGGCACCCCAGGTACCGCTCGACCGCCGCGGTGTACGACGAGGGCGGGGCGGACAGAGGCACCACCCGGGCGCGCGGCAGCCGGAGTGCGCCCCCGCTCCCGAGTTCGGTCACCGGTTCGATCGCCACGCCCGTCCCGCCCTTCCGGTCCTGCCGCAGTAAATGCGTACACCTCACCCCGCCGGCCGGATCGGCCCGCCACAGGTCGCGATGATCACGGTAGAGGCCCTGCCGCAGTAAATCCGGTAATTACTGCGATGGCCCTCCGGAAGGGTGGACGTCACAGATTGAAGCGGTGATTACCGACAGCTACTTGTCGGGGGCGACGGCTTATGACGAGCAACAGGGCCGATCCGGCTGCCTGATGGCACCGCCCTCCCTTTCCCCTCGCGGGTTGAGTGGAAGAGTTCGCCCAGGCCGCCGCGAGCGCGACGTCGGGGCGGGTGTCAGCCTTCTACGGCTGAGTGCGTGCGGCGAGCTCCGTTCAGTACGGAGTCGAGCAGGCCGGGGAACAACGCGTTCAGGTCGTCACGGCGAAGCCGCACCAGCCGGGATCGGCCCTTGACGGTTGTCCAGGTGACTCCCGCCTCGCGCAGCACCCGGTAGTGGTGGGACAGCGTCGTCTGGTGAACGTCCAGGTCGCCGCCGATGGCGTTGCAGCTCTCCTCACCGGTCGCGGCAAGCCGTTGGATGATCTCCAGTCGCACCGGATCGGCCAGCGCGCGCAGCACCTCCACCATCCGGATCGCCTCGGTCGCCGGCTGGGACACCTCGCGCATCGCTTCCCTCCGTCCGCGCCAGGACCGAAGCTTATCCACTCATTGATTCATGGACAAGTATCCATGTATTGCTTACAGTGCCGATCACCTACCTACGCGGCACTCCGGAAAGGCGGAACGATCCTTGTTGAAACGACTCCTTCCACTGGCCCTGGCGACGTTCGCCGTCGGCACCGACGGCTACGTCATCGCGGGTTTACTCCCCTCCATCGCTGCCGACCTTGCAGTGTCCACCCCGGCGGCCGGTCAGCTAGTGACGGTCTTCGCCTTGACACTGGCGTTGTCGGCGCCGGTGATGGGAGCGCTCACCAGCGGCTTGGATCGGCGATCGGCATTGCTGATCGCATTGGGTGTGTTCGTGATCGGCAACGTTGTCACCGCCTTAGGCACCAGTTACGAGGTGGTGATGGCCGCCCGGATCGTTACCGCCGTGGGAGCGGGCATCATCACCTCCGCTGCCTCCAGCACCGCGGCGGCCATCGCTCCGCCGGAACGCCGTGGCAGGGCCCTGGCCTTCGTGTTGGGCGGCCTGACCTTGGCGACCGCGCTGGGACTGCCGCTCGGCACGCTGATCGGCCGCACCGACTGGCACATCACCCTGTGGGCCGTCGCCGGGATCGGCCTGCTGGCGATCATCGGCATCATCGTCGGCCTCCCCAGCGTGACGCTCCCCGCCGCCTCGCTGCCCGACCGCCTGCGTCCGCTCAAGCAAGGCCGCGTACTGGCACTGCTGGCGGTCACCTCCCTCGCTTTCCTCGGTGCCTACACCCTCTACACCTACATCGCCCCGGCCCTGCGGGACGCCACCGGCGGCAACGAGTCGCTACTGACCCTGATCCTGCTGGCCTGGGGCGTCGGCACCCTGGCCGGGAACATCACCGCCGGACGCCTGGTCGACCGTCACGACTCCGCCCGCGTCCTCACCGGCTCCCTCGCCCTCGCGGCTCTCGCCCTGGCACTGACCCCGCTGGCGACACGCGCTCTCGCGCCCACCCTGGTCTGGGCGGCGGTCTGGGGCGTGAGTGTCGGCGTCATCGTCGTCCCGCAGCAGCACCGGCTCATCGCCCTCAGCCCCGCCGCCGCGCCGGTCCTGCTTGGTCTCAATTCCTCCGCGCTCTACATCGGCGTCGCCCTCGGCGGCGGTTTCGGCGGGCTGGCACAGGAGTGGTTCGGGCTTGCCCCGGCCGAACTTGGGCTGGTGGCTGCCAGCGTCACCGTCCTCACCCTCCTATGGCACCTGGGGACCACGCGTCGCCCCGTCGCGCCCGCCTCCGTGACGCCAGCGCCGACCTCGGCCGGCCCGGAGAAGTCCAAGGCGTGACTGGTCCCTCCTCATGGTGTCCCCGGGATCGGTACCCGCTCCGGGGGCACACCGTTCTGCACGGGCAGCCTCAACAGTTAGGAGGCGCTGTAGAGGCGCCGACCCGTGCGTACGGGGCGGGCTGGTGGGAGTCCTTCGGTACTCAGGCGGCCTGGCCGAGGCCAGCGGTGGTCAGGTCCTGATCGCGCAGCGAGGTGAAGTCGACATCGAGCTTCGGGTCGTACGCCTCCGGCTGGATGCCGAGTTCGTGCGTGCTGTACTCGCCGAACCGTTTGATGTGCTCGGTCAGGTACGGCGAGATGTGGGCCAGGTCCTCGGGGTCGATCTCCCATCCTTCTTCCATCAGCTGGCGGATGATCTCGGCGATGTCCAGGGCGTTGTGGAAGATCACTGCGTTCGTGAGCAGAGAGTTGAACTTCATCGCCTTCTCCTGCTCGACGGGGTCGTTGTCGGCGATGACGCCCTGGTTGCCGAACCCAACCCACTGGGAGAACCGGTTGAACGACTCGACCTTGTTCGTCGCGGCCGTCACCCGTCGGCGAAGCGGCGCGTCCGTCAGGTACCGCAGGAGTTGGACGGTGCGGATGACGCGGCCGACCTCGCGGAAGGCTACGTACGTGGCGTTCTTGTGCGACCCGGACCGCAGCCGCTTGAGCAGCGTCGCCGAGGAGATAGCGCCCTCGCGCACGGAGACGGCCACCCGCATCAGGTGCCGGAACTGGGACTCGATCAGGTCGAAGTCGATGACGTTTTTCCCAGCCTCGCCGAACAGAGCGTCGATGTGCACGTACTCGCTCTGCTTGCTGGGCCGGTAGAAGGTCAGGCCCTTCCAGTTCCTGATCCTGGGCATCAGGTCGAAGCCCAGCAGGTGGGCGAGGCTGAAGACAGGCAGCGACTGGCCCTGAGTGTCCGCGTGCACGGTGGTGGGCTTGACCTCGGAGGAGTTCTTGAGCAGGCCCTCGATGATGTAGACGGCCTCCCACACCCCGCACGGGATGAAGTGCGTGAACAGCGCGATGTAGGTGTCCGAGATGTGGTGGTAGGCGATGCCTCCCGGCTTCCCGTACCGCACGCTGGTCTCGGCGAGCAGGTTGTCGAGGTAGGTGTCCATGTGCGTGCCGTCGGCGGCCACGGCGGTCCCGTCACCCCACGCCTGCGAGATGTCCAGGCGGGCGTGGGCGTTGACCAGGTCGGCGATGGCCTCGTTCAGCAGCACGAGGGAGAAGTGCCGGTTCGCCGTGTACGCCAGCTCGTGCCCGCTCACCCCGGGGATGTGGCGGGCCGCCTCGTACGGGCCCATGTTGGTGCCCTTGACGAAGGTGGTGAGCACGTACCGGCCGAACGGGTCGGTGAGTTTCGGGTCGTTGCCCGAGGGCGGGCCGAAGCGGCGCCACCACTCCACCCAGTACGCGGTCCGCGCGCAGATCCCGATCAGCGTGCGCTCCGGCATGCGGGCCTTGATCTCCTGCTCCAGCCGCTTCGCCGACGGGCGTTGCCCCTCCGAGCGATGCTGCTTGAGCGAGGGGATGCCGGTGGACGGGTCGATGACCAGGCTCTCGTTGTCCGGGTACCCGGCGTCCGCCGCCGCGGCGGCGGCCCGCAGCCGGTCCTCCAGCTGGCGGCGGAAGGACTCGGCGTCGAACCCGTCGGCCTCGCCCTCCTCGGCGAGCCCGACCTCCACCAGGTAGGCGGGCAGCTTCTCCTCGACGATCTCCCACGCCAGCAGCTGCCCCGACCAGTCGGCGTACTCCTCCGAGCCGACCACGGCCACGTCGCCGGTGCGCAGTTCCTCGGCGAGGCAGGTGAAGACCATCGCCTCGAAGTGCCGGCGGACGAACTGCCCCGGCCTGCTCTTGTCGAGCACGGCCTTCTGCCAGTTCTGCGTGGCGAAGGAGATGTCGATGCGCCTGCCGTCCTCGCCGATCGCGCTGATGTACTCGCCGCGGGCGGCCTCGTTGCGCTGCGCGTGCGCGTCCAGCACCCGCCCGTCCTGTGAGGTGGCGGTGAACTTAAGTTTCTCGGCCAGGTCGAACATCAGCGCCCGGTCCCGGCCGATCTGCCCGTACAGCAGCACCTCCCAGAAGTTGCCGTGGTGGGCGGAGACCTTCTCGATCTGCTCGTACTGCTTCGCGAACCCGCCGAAGCTCTCCACGGTCTTCGTGACCGTGGAGAGCCCGCCAGCCTGCACCAGCATGGCCTTCATCAGGGCGAGGACGGCCGGGGAGACCTCGCCGTCCAGGCGCCGGGCCACCTCCTCGACCGACGCCTGTTCGTCCAGCCCCTGAAGGGCGTCCACGGCCCCGGCGGTCATCTCGGCGGCCTTCGCCAGCGCGGCCTGGGCAGGGCCGCCGTCGTCGATGTCCTTGAGCACACTGCGGTAGTTGCCGATCAGCGCCTCGGTCATCTCCCGCTCGGCGAGCCGGATCTCCTCCAGCTCCTCCTTCGCCCTCTTGACCTTCGTGCCCATGCGCTTGCAGAACATCAGCGCCAGCTCGTCACGCACCCGCATCCGGGCCTTGTGCGCCAGACACGCCATCAGCGCGACCCGCTTGACCGGCACGTACGCCTTGAGCTCGGAGGCGTCCGCCGCGTCCGCCTCCCCGGCGAAGTCCGTGACCTTCCGCGAGGCGACACCGTCCATCCACACCCCGGTGTCGCCCAAGGCGTCCACCCAGTCCAGATGCGTGATCAGCCGCTTGAAGTGCGACCAGGTCGGGCTCTGCGCGGACTTCTTCAGCCGGTTGTACCGCGTGGTGCCGTCGGTTTCGCGTTCCTCCAGCAGCCTCAGCAGGCCCGCCCGCTCGACCGCGCTCATCCGGTCGTGGATACCCGCGCAGATCGACGCGTTCACCTCTTTGCGGACCGTTGAAGCCATCGCGTCGAGGGTGGAGAACGCCGGCAGCTCCAGCCCGGCCCCGACGACTCTCTCCAGCGCGATGTTGATCAGGTCGGCCGGGCGGTTCTTCGCCGCGGCCTCCTTGCGGATCGACGCCTCGGCGATCTGGCGGGCCTCGGCCTGGTCGTACGTCGCCCCCACCCGGCGGCGCACCTCCATACGCTGCCGCTCCGCCGTCCGGCCCGTCGCCCACAACGGCACGGTCCCCTCCGGCAGCTCCACCGCGCGGCGGACGAAGTCGACCACCATCTCCGGGTACTCGTCCGGCTTCGGGAACCGACCCATCCGCTGATAGGACTTCAACGCCAGCAGCAGCGCGAACTGATGGCCGTCGGAATCCATCCGCTCAGCCGCCCACGCCGCCTCCTCCCGGGTCGGCGCGAAGAACAGATGCAGCTCATGCGCGGTGATCAGCCGCTTGAACCGCGGATACGCGGTCCGTTCGATCGAGGTCACAACCCACCCCGGCTCAGACGACGGTCAACATCACCACCAACGACACTGAGCTGAATGGGTGACGGCCGACGATCGCCGAACCCCAAGATCAACTACTGGCGGCTTCTGGGCTCACCTCGGCGATACCCCTGGATGGCTCTGTCCCACGCGGTGACGTCCATCCGTGCACTGATCGCAGGCTCGGACAGCCGCCTGCCGACCCGGGCGAAGGCCTCCTCGCACCGCCCACGCAGCACACGCGTCGGCAGCGGAGGCGGAGCGACCCCGTGCAAGGCGGCGAGCAGATCCGACCACTGTCCCGGAAGCGAAGCAGCAGGCATGTCCTCCGCCAGCGTTCCGGGCACGATCTCCTCCAACACCATTGCGCCCGCTCCCTCGTCGACGGCCAGCACAGAGGGCACCCGGCCCGAGGCAGCGAACCACCCCAGCATTCCGACCTGCTCGGCCAGAAGGGCCCGCTCCGGACTGACTTTCAGCACCGCAGGCGTGCCGTCGGGCCAACGGCACCGCAACGTGACCGACGAAGCACCGTCCGGGAGCAACTCACCGAGCGAGAGGCCCCACTGGGACGTCAGCCGCGCGATGAGATCCGGCGTGTCAGCGCACCATTCGGCAACCTGGGGACCGAATCGACGTACCAACCGCGTAGTGACGCTCTCCACATCCACCAGAGGTCGTTTCACATGGGTCAGTCTGCCGCTCGTGCGATCTTTGTCCACCGCTTTTCCACCGCTCGCCGACGAGTGAATCGGACCCGTTCACCTGAGCCCAGCCTTCAGCGGGGGATCACTCCTGAAGAGGGCGGAGGTGGCGGACGGATCCCAGTGGGTGCTGTTCGACGAGGAGTGCCTGAAGTTCGGCGATCTTCCGGTCCTGGGCGCGGTTGTTGTCCCGAGCGGCGGCGAGTCGGTTCGTCAGTGTGTGGTGATCGGCGGTCAGTGTGCGGAGTTGCTGCTTGAGAGTGGTGTTCTCGGTAGTCAGCCGCTGGACGGCATCAGCGGGCAGGTCGAGTTCCAAGTCCCGAATGTGGCCCATGAGGTCACCGATGTGCCTTCGCTGTGTCTGGATCTCCGCCACCGCCTGTCGCAGTGCATCCTCAGCGTTCAGCGCACGCTCCCGCCAGGACGCCTCCACCGCCTCGGCGGCCTCCTGCCGACCACAGGCCTGCCGACCCTCGGCCTGCGTGACGGCCTCGGCGACGAGCTGGCGGGCGGTGGCGTTCTGGTAGAGGAAGGCGCGCGAGACACCGGCGCGTCGTTCGACGGCCCGCACGGTCACATGGGCCCGTTCCTTGCGCATCGCTGCGAGCGCGCTGCGGACCCGGGTGAGGAGCTTCTCGGTGTGCTGTCGGCGGGCCTGGATAGCGTGTGCGGTCTGATCCGATGTGCTGCCGCTCATGCGACCTCGTCCTCCTCGTCGTCGAAGTCGTCGGAATCTGCGGCGAGGCCCGCGACGGGGAAGCCGGTGTTCCACATGTGGCTGAAGTAGTCCTGCGGGCGTCGCAGGTCCATGGCGAGTGCCTGGTCGAGCAGTCCGAGTCCAGCCAGGGCCCTCTCCAGGTCGTCGATCGCCTGCGCGGTCGGCTCGAAGATCTTGTGGAGGTACTCGGCAGTGGCGTCGTCCGGCGCTCGTTCGGCGACGGAGTACCAGTGCTCACGCCTGCGCCGCCAGTAGAGAAGGTCCGCACCGGTCATGACGAGCTTGTCGCAGTTGTCGCAGTCCAGGTTCCGGGGGCATTTCCCGCCGTCCACGACGACTTGGGCCGTGCACAGGCCACCCAAGGTTGGTGTGCAGCGGCGTCCCACGTCCACTGCCATGGCCAGCGCGGTCTCCCGGCTGAGCGGGTTCGTGGCGGTGTTGAAGAGCGGCTCGCCTGGGGTGGCGGAGCCCGGCCCGCCGACCCAGACGCGCGGCAGGAGGTCATCCAGCTCGGAGCCTGCGATATCTAGTGCTCGGCCATGCGGGTCGAGATCTGTCCCATGTACTTCTTGATCTGGTGCATGCTCGCGCCGCTTCGCAGCAGCCTGGTGGCCAGTGTGTGCCTGGCCTGGTGCGGAACAGCCGAGCCAAGGTCGAGTTGCTGGACCCACGATCGGAAGCTGCTCTGGAACCATCCGTAGGAGAGGGACCGGCGCAGGTGCGGGTTGCGGTTGCCTGAGGCGAAGAGAGCCAGGCCCTTGCGCTCCGCCGGGGTGGGCGGGCGGCCGTGACGGTCCATGAAGAGTCCCAGCGTGATCTTCTGCCGTCGGCGGATGAGTTCGAAGACTCTCTCGGGGATGCGAATGGCCTCGTCCAGGTTGCCGACCTTGGTCTGGTCGTGCCAGAGCAGCGGGAGCCCGCCGTAGCGGCCGACACAGTCCAGCCGGAGCCGGACGACTTCGCTGGCGCGGCGGCCAGTGAAGACGAGGGTCTCCCACATATCGCGGATGCCGCGGTCGTTGGGGTCGTAGTCCGCGGCCAGCCGCTTCAGATTGTCCTCGTCGGCCAGAGCACGAGCGATTTCATCGGTGAAGGGGCTGCGGGAACGTTCGGTGGGGCTCCCGCCGGTAGGCAGGGCACAGATGAACTGTAGGGCAAGTCCGATCTCATCGGCGACCCCGCTCTCCATCGCCTCCCGGAGCACGACGCGGGCGTAGTTGAAGTTGTTGCGGCGCGAGCACTCCGAACTGGTCGCCGGCTCCTTGGTGTGCTGGCGGTGGATGCCCAGGGTCGGCAGGCGATCGCGAGCCCGGCGCTTCTGGTCGACAACCCAGGCGTCCATGTGCCCCTGAGTGAGCAGCCGCGGGTTGTGGCCGGCCTCGGGAGCGGCGATTGCGAGGAAGGCGCCCAGCTCGACGATGGCCCTGCGGGACGAGTCGAAGGGATTTGCACTGCGCGCGCCCTGCGGCGACCGGAGACGATGGGTGAGGTTGTCCCAGAGGAGATCCCGCAACCATCGCTGGGGGACCTGGCGGAGGTCGAAGTGGCTCAGCCGGTTCTGGGAGAATCGGACCCCGAAGGGGTCGGTCTCGATGAACCCGGCGTCCCGGGTGTCCTGCGGAGAGTAGTAGACCAGCCGGAGGTCGTTGCAGAACTCCCGGACGATCATTCGGGAGGTGTGGTTGCAGTCGTCCTTGCCGATGTCGAACAGCGTCGTCCACTCGCGCCGGCGGCACTGGTTGACCAAAGTCTGTACCCACTGGAGCGACCAGTAGGTGTGATCGCGGCGCTGACTGCGGGCGAACAGACCCCACTGAATTTCGGCCCTCAGCAGTGGTGGAAGGCCACGCAGGCTGACCTGCCCCGGGCGGTAGCGCACGATCTCGGTCGAGCACCAGGCCTTAAATGCGGGCTCGTCGTCATAGGTGATAGGGACCGTCCCGCCGTACAGGTCGAAGAGCGGCATCCACTTCGTGATGGTCACTCGGGCCCGGCCTGGTCGGCCGACGGTTCGATAGCGCCTTTCGTGGGTCTCGCAGAGGCCCAGCGGCGTGGTCGCCCGCAGGTGGCAGACAGAGACGAGGCAGTGGCCGAAGGGTCGCAACGGCTTCTCCCGCGAGCACCACAGATCGAAGTCCGCGGCCTCGCCGATGCTGTCCCGAGCCCGCAGCCACCGCCGGTAATGCCGACTGCAGAGGTCGATGGTCGACATGTAGGAGGGACGCTTCAGGCAGATCCGGCAGTCCGGCGGATCCACGTTGCCCATCGGAGTGCGCGCAGGCGCGGTCTGCTGGAAGTGGTAGCGGGTCAGGTCCGGTTCGGTCTTCACTCGCCGCCGGAACTCCGCGAGATGTGCGCAGCACATGTCCTTCCGACCCCCGCCCACCGCAGGGCCCTGGCAGCCGACCACACGGCACTTCCACCCGTAGACCGAGTGGTCTTCTGGGAACTTCACAAGGTCTTCGGAGTAGAACGGGGCGACCGTGGGACCGGCAAGCAGCGTGGTGAGAATCTCCAGCCGGTCTCGGGACTGGCGCCGGTCGGGCGACTGGACGAGGGAGCAGGACGGGCGCACTCATGCCTCACCCCAGACCGTGCGCAGGGCCGCGTCGAAGACGGGGTCGTGGATGTCGACGTGGGCGTAGATCTCGTCGACGGTCTCGACCGAGGCCCAGCCGCCGGCATCCCTGGCGACCACGAGGTTGCCGTTCGAGGCGTCCAGGACGGCGGTCGCGAACGCATGCCTTGTGTCCGCAGAGGCCGTGTGCGGATGACCTCGTGTCGCGATTGAGCAGGCCAGGTGTCGATGCCTCATTCGCGACGCGGATCGTCGGTCGTGTTGCTTTCCGTGGGGTTTCCTGTGATGCGGATCACGTGCTGCTGGTGCTCGTGGGGCCGTGTTGTCAGTGGGGGCTGAGATCGTGCCTCCGTGAGCGAACTGGTTGAGCATGTCGATGAGCATGACCGCGTGTTGGGGATAGTCGAGCGAGACGAGGCGGTGCGCGAGAACTGGCTGCATCGCATTGCAACGACGATCTGCCGTGATCGGGCCGGGCGGATCTTGGTGCTGCGGCGGTCTGAGACGATGTCCCGGTTCCCGGGCTACTACGACGTGATGGTCGGTGGCGCCGTGAACGTGGGCGAGTCGTATGAGGGAGCCGCGGCCCGGGAACTGTCCGAAGAGCTGGGCGTTCGTGTCCCCGTGCGCTTCATGTTCAAGTTCCTTTGCCGGCAGGGGATTAGCCCCGTGTGGTTTGGGGTGCATGAGGCTGTCGTGGCGGAACCCCTGGTCCCGGACCCGGGTGAGATCGGCTGGCGGGACTGGCTGACGTTGGACGAACTGCGCGACGTGATTGATCAATGGTGCTTCGTTCCGGGAGGGCGGGAAGCTCTGCGTCGATACCTGGAGTCCGGATCCGGCAGCGGTGCGGGCGAACTGGCAGCTGGGTGATCGGCGATGCGGGTGGCCTCGGTCCAGGGCGGGCATGTCAGCTGCAGGACCCGATCACCGTGGTTCGTGGTGCTGGAAGCCGCCTGACGTGGGTGGTTCCGGCGGAGGCTTCGCGGAGCCGGACGATCTCTTCGTGTTGCGCGGCGAGGCGAGCCAGGGACTGGGAGCGAAAGTCGGTGAGCTCGTCGATCGTCTCCCCAGACTGGGCAATCCGGGCTTTGAGCTTGGCGTTCTCTGCCTTGAGTCGGGCGATCTGGGCTTCGCGGGGGTCGGGGATTTCGCCGGCATCTTGGAGGGCCCGCAGGCGTCGTTCGAACTCGACGCGGAGGTGAGAGTAGGGGCGAGTGCCGTAGAACGCGGTGCGGTCGACGGCGGCCTCGTTGGCGAGGGTCTTGATGTCGCATTTTCCGCCGGGCGGGATCTCGCCGCGCAGGAGGCGATCCATGGCCGCACGGATGCGGTTCTCGTTCTCGGTGCGCTGGGTTGCGGAGATTCTCATGCGGACTCCTCGTCCGTGGTGGCACTGGCGGCGTCGATCTCGGCGACGACTCGGAGGGCTCGGTCGTAGTCGGCCTGGAGCCGGGTGCGTTCGGTGTTGCGGGTGGTGCCGAGTTGGCCGATGAAGATCTTTGTTCTGTCGGCGTGCTCGGCCCAGACGGGGCGGCGACCGGGGTGGTGGGTGGCCTGCGGGCAGCGGGCGGAGTCACACATCCCGATCAGCGGACGGTCCGCGGTGGGGGTGCCCGCGAGTTTGAGGCAGAGCGCCCGGGAAGGGTCGGTGAACCAGCAGTAGTTCGCCGGTCCGAGGTGCAGGACGTTGGCGCGTTTGGGCAGGAGGTTGAGGACGTCGCGGTCGTTGCGCTGGGTTTTCGGGGCCGTGGCCGAGGCGGCATTGAGTTGGGCGTCGATGCCAGCGAAGAACTCGGTGAGGCTGCGGGCGCCGGGACCGGCGGGCAGAACGCCTTCCTGGTAGTTTCGGAACTCCTCCAGTACCAGCTGGAGATTGCGCTCGCTCTCGTGCTTGTTGACCTCGGCCAACAGCTCGGCCTGGGCCCCTCCGGGGCGCGAGGCATAGCCCTCCGTTGTTGCCACAGCGATATGTTTCATGTGGATCTTGGTGGCCAGGACGCCGCCGGGCCGGTAGGCCATTTGCCGGTCTGCGGCAGCTGCTACTCCAGCCCTCCCCGCCTGTGTGGCGTCTGCGGACAGGTCGTTCCAATTGTCGCTCGGGCCGACGGCACCAGACCGGACACCTGCGACCCGTGCTACAAGCGACACGAGAAGACCTGCGTCAGCTGTGAACGGGTCCGCCCGGGCCACCACATCGACGGCGGCCTGGGCCCATTCCACTGCGACACGTGCCGCCCTCGCGAAGAGTGCGCATGTGCCCTGTGCGGCCAGATGGCGAAGGTCAAGGTCTTCTGGCCGCGAGGGCCGGTGTGCAACTCCTGCTACCGAGCAGCTCTATCGACCCCCACACCGTGCGCCTCGTGCAGCCGACCTCGCATTCTGATCGGTCAGACGGCCGAGGGAACCCTCCTGTGCAAGGCGTGCTCGTTCCCCGACGAACCGGTCGAGCGGTGTTCGGCCTGCGGTGAGCCGGCGGACCTCTACTCCGGCGACCGCTGTCCCCGCTGCACCCTGGCCGCCCGCGTAACTGATCTGCTTTCCGTAGACGGCGCAAGCGTGGCCCAGCCACTCCAACCCCTCGCCGACGTTCTGGCCGGTGCGGAAAACCCCTACCGCGTCCTGCAGTGGCTGCGCCGAAGCCCCGCCGCCCACCTCTTGGGATGCCTGGCTCGCGATCCTGGAGCCCTGAACCATGAATCCCTCGACACGCTGCCACAACGGGCTGCCACCGCCTACGTGCGCGGGCTACTCGTCACCGCTGGCATCCTGCCGCCACGCGACGGGAACCTCGCCCTGCTTACCAACTGGGTTGCGCGGACCGTGTCCGAACTCCCGGCGCGGCACGCCAATCTCATCCGTCCCTTCGCCGAGTGGCACATCATCCGCGACGCCCGCCGACGTTCAGCCCGAGGCCGCTACACCTACGCCGCGCACAAAGGCGACTGCGGCAACGTGGCTGCCGCCATCGACTTCCTGAACTGGCTCGACTCACAGCACCTGTGCCTCCGTCGACTCCAGCAGCTGCATCTGGACACCTGGGCGACCGACAGGCCAACTCTGCGCTCCCGTTCCATCCCTTTCCTCCGCTGGAGCACTGCACGGCGCCTCTGCCCGCCCGGTCTGGTCATCGATCGCCCAGCCTCGCAACTCCCCGGTCACTTCCAAGCCGAGGACGTGGCCCGCGAAGAGTTGTTGCGCTGCTTGAATGACACCGCGTTGCCCTTGGACGTCCGCGTCGCGGCTGCTCTCGTCCGTCTCTACGCGCTTCCCCTGACCCGCATCGTCGAGCTCACCGAGGACCACATCAGTGGCGACGAGGAGCACACCTACTTGGCGGTCAATCAGCACCCCTTCGTGCTCCCGCCGAAGCTCGCTCGTCTGATCGACGATCAGCTCCGCCACAGCACGCCCCGGCATAGCACCACGGCTGGTCGAAGGTACCTCTTGCCCGGGCAAAGCCCTGGACGCCCGCGTAACCCCCTCGGCCTCGCCGACACGCTGAGACACCACGGTCTGCCCGCCCGCGCAGCTCGGAACACCGCCATGATGGACTCCCTGGCCGACCTGCCGCCCATGGTCATCGCTGACCTGCTCGGCATCCACCCCAAGACAGCCGAACGCTGGGCCACGCTCGTCGGCGAGAACTGGTCCGAATACGTGTCGTTGCTGACGTGACCGGGCCGAGCTACAGGGCGGCCTTCTCACCCTGGCGGGGTTCGCGTACGCGCCGCAGCTGGCGGACCTGCCGGTCGTCCGCCAACTGGGGCTCTGCCTACGTCGAGCTGAGCCGTCGTGTTCCCGGTGCCACCGGGGCGGCGTTGCTGTGCGGGCCGGGACGGGGGAGCCGGTGCTTGGGGCAGCCGGAGTCGGGGCCATAGCCGTCGACTGCCCGGCTTCGACTCTACGAGGCGATCGGGCGGTCGGCCAGATGGGCGAGCTCGGTGAAGAAGGCGCGGTAGAGGGGCTCGTCGGCGGTCGGGATCTCGTGCCGGAAGAACACCGGTCCGGCGCCCGGCACGCTCCCGTAGACCGGTTCGCCCAGGTCCTCGGCGGTACCGAAGCACAGCCGGGTCCGGCCCCCTCGACGTGTCTCGGCGTACACCGTCACCCAGGCCAGCGGGTAGCGGTACGGCCCGATGTCGTTGGTGCGCCGGAAGACCTCGACGATCCCCCGGTCGACCTGGATGTACAGACGGTCGTGCTGGAAGACCTTCGGCTCCGCCGCTTCCATCTCAGACCACCCTCCGGTCGGCGAGCGCGGCCACCTCGGTGAAGTACGCGCGGAACAACGGCTCGTCGCCGGGCGGTACCCGGAACGCGGGCGAGGTGCTGTACCAGAAGGCGGCCTGGTCGGTGCCGTAGAGCACGGCGCTCGGATCGCGTACGGTGCCGATGAACAACTGGCCGGGCCGGGCGGGCTTCTTGTAGTGCACCAGTGCCCCGAGCCACCGCAGCGGCACCCGGAGCTCGGATCTGCCCATGGTGAACAGTTCGAACACCCCTCGGTCCACGCGCAGATGCAGGTTCTCGTAGTCGAACGTCAGCGGCTCCATGGCGGGAAGATAGCCCGGCTCCCTGGTCACAGCGCGACCACCCCCACCACGGCCGCCGCCGCCACGACCAGCACACCCACCACGTTGACGACCATGTCCCGCTTCCAGGAGCGGCGTTCGGCCTCGACGTCCAGGACGAAGAGGGCCGGGTCGTCGGGGGCGTAGTGGATCGTGAGGTTCAGGCCCCGTGATCCGGCGGGGTCCGGGATTCCGGACTCGCAGTGGGCCGTGACCTCCCTGCCGTCGAGGGTGGTGAAGGTGACGACCGGCATCAGGTTGGTCAGGGTGTGGCCGTCGTTGGAGTCGACGGTGACGCTCTTGAGGACGGCGACGACACGGCCGGATACGGCGGCCATGGCGGCCAGTTGGTCGATACGGCGGTTCCTGTCGCGGATGTTCCCGGGCAGGTGGTACAGGCCAGAGAGGGCCCAGGGCCCGCAGAAGCCGAGCAGCGCCCACGGCCAGCCCCAGTCGATCGCGGCGACGGCGACCAGACCGGCGTAGACGAGGAAGAGCGCGAAGTTCGCCCAGCCGAGGCCGCGCCCGCCTTCGGAGAGGTGGTTGGCGAACCGGAAGGCGTGGGGTCTGCCGCGCGGATAGTGGACCCCGATCTCCCGGCCCTTCCAGGCCACGCTGATCCTCTCGCCGCGCTCACCCTCGTTGGTGACGGTGAACTCCTGCCCGGTGGACGGGTCCTGGAAGGAGACGACCACGGCTATCCCGTCGCTCGGGGAGCTTCCATGCCGGGGCTCGTCCACCCGCTCGATCCGTCCCGTCGCCCGGACCGTCCGCTGCGCCCGGGTCATCCCGGCCAGCGACCTCCCGTATCCGACCAGCGCCCACGCGCCGAACACCCCGCACCACAGCACCAGATACACATGCCAGTCCATGGATCAACCTCCTGCCGAGACGCGCCGTACGACCTTGCCCTGCCCGTCCGCCTCCAGATAGGCGGTGCCTTCGGAGCCGGTCACGGAGACCCTGAGGGCCACCCTGCCGGTGAGGCGGTCGACGGTGAGCTGCCAGGTGCGCGGGGAGCCGACGCCGAGCGTGGTCGTGGCCTCCTTCACCAGGGCCGGAACACGGTCGTACGGCAGGGAATCCAGGTCGAGTCGGGGGGCCGCCTGGGTGCCAGTGGGGGCGAAGACGACCGTCAGCAGGCGTTCCTGTACGACGACGGTGAGCGCCCGCTGCTTGTCCTCGCCCTTGGCGAGCGCGGCGACGGAACGGCCCAACCTGCCCTCGTCCAGGAAGGATTGACCGGGGCCGAGGGCCACCGTGCCGGACGCCGACGACACGGTGGTCGTGGACGACGAGGAGGTGCTGGAGGAGGAGACCGAGGGCCGCGCGGTGTCGGAGTCGTCCTGGTCGAACAGGTTCGCGCGGAACAACAGGACGACCAGGGCCGCGCCGAGCAGCAAACCGAGGAACCCGACCAGGGTGGCACCGCAGCCTTCCACAGGGTCGCTCGCCCGGGCCGGTCCGGGTGCCGAGTCGAGGCGGGCCGAGGCGGCCCGTTCCTCCCAGTCCGGTGTCGGTCGTTTGACGATCCTCACCTTCAGCGGCCGGTCCGGCGGGTACTGGACGACCAGGATGCCGCGCGGCCTGTAGTCGGGCAGGTCGGCGAGGTTGATGTCCTGCGTGAACTCGACGCGGTACGCCGGTGCGTCGTCCGGTGCGACGGTGAGGTCGAACTTCACCGGAATGTCGCTCGTTTCACCCCCGACGGCCTCCAGGCTCTCGATCATCGCGAGGGCCAGGTGCGGCGGGATCTCCGCTTCCCGGGCGCGCCTCGGCAGGCCGGCGAGGTAGCGGATCAGGACGTAGACCGCGAGCAGGCACGCGCCCCCGACGATCAGCGGCTCGTTCGAAATGGCGATCCCGACGACGACGGCCGCCAGGGACGCCCCCGTCACGCCACCCGTGAGGAACCCCCGGGCGAGCGCGACGGGCCTGTTGTGCGCGGGCGGCGGCGCGGCGCTCGTGGTGATCGTCATACGGGCGATTGTGCAGGGCTCAGGTGACGTCCGGTAGACCTCAGCCTGATCTTCCGGCAGGTACCGACGCTGAGCTGGTGCTGCACGGCGCTGAGTTCGCCCGGTGTCGGAGTGGCCAGTGTCAGCCGGAGCACTCGCGGTCGATACGGACCGGTGGCGAACGCGTCCGCTGTTCCTCAACCCCCGGCTCGCAGCGGCAGAAGCACACCTCACGCTCCCACCACAAGCCCTCACGTGACGTCAAAACAAACTGACATCGCGAACTCGGTCAGAAGGCGACTCCCACAGTCACCTACACAGCCAGCGGGCTGTGGGAACCATCTGCTGCAGATCGTCGCGAATAGTGCATGGATCGAATACCTTCTCTTCGCCAGTGCCGCCGCGAGACCACCGAAGCGATCATCGGCGGACTCACCGGAACTCTGCGCCGTCCGCAGCTGCTTGTCCTCGGCCGTTACGACACAGACGGCCGGCTGCGCGCGGTCGGCCGGACCACGCCTCTGAAACCGGATGCCGCCCGCCGGCTTGCCGACCACCTCACCGAGGCCGGCCCCGACCACCCATGGACCGGCGTACGGTTCACCGCCACCTGGGGCAGCCGTGAGGCCCTCGACCTGACCCTCGTCGTGCCCGAGCTGGTAGCGGAAGTCAGCGCCGACACCGCCATCGACCGCAGGGCGTGGCGTCACCCGCTGCGCTTCGTACGGCTGCGTCTGGACGTCACCGTGGCCGACGCGCCGGCGTTCGGGGAAGGCGTACAGCCTTCCAACGGCTGACCCACGCAGCTGGCGACGGCCGCGCATAGACGGTTGCGCCGAAGGGAGGGAGGCAGCCCCCGGGGTGGTGTGGTTGAGTCGCTGAGGCTGGCGCGCGTTGGCCGCTGACCGCCGGGGTGCTGCTCCGGATCGCTCATCGCTTCCCAGCGAACGCCGTTGCCCAGGACGATGCGGTCGCCGCCTCGAGTTCGGGGATCGCGGCCCACGCCTTCACCCCTTCCCGGCCCGGGGGCCGCCTGCGGCCGCTGCGCGACCCGGCTGCCGTGGACGGCGACGCTGGCGGCGGGTAGCCGGGTCGACCCGCCGCCATCCACGTGGTGCCCAGTCCCGGGCGCAGGGGATCCGGACCTCGTGGCTGCGCGTCTCGTTGATCGCCTTGTCCGCTCCGTAGTACCCGCCGACCTGGTGGTACCTGAAGTCAGCCGCAGGATGCGAGCGCGTGACCACGAGAGCCCTGCTTCGCGGCTGGTGTCCGGGCTGGGACTTTGGGGCCTGCCCAGCCCGCCATCGCTTGGTCACCGGCAACGAACCCGGCCCCGGGACCTGGATGTCCGCGCTCAGCGTCGATCCGCAGGCTCAGGCGGCCGAGGCCCTGACGCCCCCCTTGCCCCGGTAGTCCGGGGTCTTCGTCTTCTTCTGAGACTGGTTGTGCTGCCCGGTACGCGTCGTGCTCTTGGTGGTGGTTGCCTTCTCCTGGGCCCGGAGCTTGGCGGTGCGCTCGGTGACGCAGGTGTCGTATCCGCCGCACTCGGTGCGGGCCTGCTGGTACAACGGGTCCGCGTTGGACCTGGCCGCCTTCTTCGTCGACTCCGTGATCGCCTTCGCGTTCTGGGTTTTGTGCTGGTTCGTCTGACTGGTCTTGGCGGTCGTGGTCTTGTGGACGTCCGTGGTACGCGTCGTGCTCTTGGTGGTGGTTGCCTTCTCCTGGGCCCGGAGCTTGGCGGTGCGCTCGGTGACGCAGGTGTCGTACCCGCCGCACTCGGTGCGTGCCTGCTGGTAGAGCGGGTCCGTGTTGGACTTCTTCGCCTTCTTCGTCGAGTCCGCGATGGCCTTCGCGTTCTGCTTGCGCAGCTTGGCGGTGCGCTCGGTGACGCAGGTGTCGTACCCGCCGCACTCGATACGTGCCTGCTGGTAGAGCGGGTCGGCGTTGGACCTGTCCGCTACGGCCTTCGTGGTATCGAGCATCTCCTGATGCTCGATCAGCTTGGGCCCGATGTCCCGCGTGGCGCCCTGGGTGAACCCCTTGGACGTGTCGAAGCCACGACCGAGGGAGTCGAGCGGAGTGTCATCCTCGATCTGGTGGTAGTCATCGATGATGGCCTTGCGCAGCGCCTCTTCCTCGACCGCCTTTTTGCGGACCTGCTTGTCGAGGCGCTTGACCTGCGTACCAGTGGTTTCCGGCTGCGCCTTCTTCACGTCGCGGAGCTTGCCCGACACGTACTTGTACTGCCTGACCGACTTCCGCAGCTTCTGCTGCGCCTGTTCGCGTTCGGCCGGGGTCTTGGCCGCGGCGACCCGCTTCTCGCCCTGCCGGACCTTCTTCTCGGCCTTGGTGACCTGCTTCGTGAGGCCCTTCACGGTCTGGCGCGACTCACGGAAATAGTTGACGAGGGTCTCTGCGATGTCCGGCCCGTCAGTCCGTGGCGAGAAGGTCGTGCCGCCGGTCGTTGCCCGCTTGAACTGCCACTTGATGACGTGCTGCACGGGCAGCTTCACCTGGTAGTACGGGTCATTGGGGTCCAGCGAGTGGTGGGCCCAGCCGTACATGCTCCACGACAGCTTGTCCCACCGGCCGGGCTCGTTCGCGGGGGAGCCGGCTGCCGGGTCGGGCGGGGGCGGGGCCGCCGAAGCATCGGCTGCCGGGCCGGCCAGGACGAACCCGACCGCCGCTACGAAGGCCACCAGGGCCATCCGTAAGGCCATGGGCCAGGCGGCGGGTGCTCTCTGGCTGATGGAGGTTGTGTGTGGCGCGGTGTTCACGAATCTTCTCCTCATGGTCTGGTCGTCAGGGGGTGTGGATGCGGCCGGAAAGCCGCGGCGGGCAACTGTGTTCGTTCGCACCGCCGGGGACAGCGAACTGGTACCGGCGGACGCGAGGTGATGCATGCGCAGGGAATTGCCGGGTCGGCGCGGTGCGGTGAGAGAAGCGTTGCGTGGCATCGCTCTGCCGGGCAATGCATGAGGGCGGCCGGGACAGTCCGGATCTGTCCGGCCTGGTCAGGACCAGTCCCATGGGTGGGACGCGCCGGGGCCGGGGGACCCTGGGACGCTTTGTGGCCGGGACATCGACAGGCCCGGACAGGGCCGGACGGTCCCGGACTGTCCCAAGCCCGGCCGGAGCCGGGTCAGCGCCGCATGCGAGTCACGGTGAGGGTGCCGTGCCGGCCGCTCCCGGCCAACACCTCGACGACCATGTCGGTCTCCACCCGCGTGTACGTCTCCCCCTGTGCCCGGCGGTCTCCCACCACGGTCGAACTGGTCAGGGCAGAGCCGATACGTGCCGCGAGAACGGGCTCCAGCCGGGCAGACAACCGGACCGGACCGCCCTCGTCCCCCACCGCGAGGGCCAGGTGGTGCGGACGCAGCCGCGGCCCCGTGAACCCGACCACCAGGGCGTCGGCCGTGTCCGAGTGCCTGACCTTGACCCACCCGCGGCGCCCCGCCCGGTAGCCGGCCCCGGCCCGCTTCGCGACGATCCCCTCAATCCCCTGCGCCTGGAGCGCCTCGTACCAGTGCAAGGCCACCTCTCGGTCGTCCGTGGCCTGTACGGGCTGGATCGGCGGTCCCAAGTCGGCGAGCAGTTCCAACAGGTAGGCGCGGCGCTCCATGTACGGGCGGCCGCGGAGGTCTCCGATCGTCGGGTCAGGGTGCTGCAGAACATCCCAGCAGACGTAGGACGCCGGATACCGGGCCGCCAGGACACGGGCCCGGGTCACGGACGACGCGGCCCGTGACTGCGCGGCCGCGAAGTCCAGCCGGCCGTCCCGCCAGATCACCGCTTCCCCATCAAGTACCGTGCCCGGCCGCAGTTCCATGCCGGCGACCGCAAGGTCCATCCAGTGCTGGGTGACGATCCGCCCGGACCGGGCGTACAGGATCACAGTGTCGTCAGTGCGGCGCAGCACAGTCCGATGCCCGTCGAACTTCGGCTCGTACCACCAGCCGGGCCCGTCGGGCAGGGTCGGGACCGCCTGGGCCAGCGCCACCTTGATCGGGAACTCCACAGAACCGATCCTGCGAGTCCCGCACCCCAGCAGCGCGCCGGACGGTCCGTACGGCCTACCCGTCCACCAGTCCCGTCTCAGGGGCACAGATCTTGCACGCCTCAATGTCCGGCTCCGCCAACGCGATCAGCGCTTCCTCGCGGTTGATGAACCCGAGCTCGTTCTTGAACAGGGTGCAGCCCCCGCGGTGCAGCATCGCCGTCTCACCTGACCGCTTCGGCTGGATCTTCCACGCCTGCTCCGCCCGCGCCCGCTCCTTGCGCCGCCGCTCCTGCTCCTCCTGGACCTCGAGTTCACGGACCCGGTTCTCGGCCTGCCGCAGCTGGTAGCGCAGCCAGTCGACCAAGGCCCGGTTCTTGTCCAGGTCGGATATGTCGCCGCCGGGCATGGCTACGCCTCGGTCGGCTCGTGGGCGTGCTTGAGCGCCATGCGGGCTTCGACACGGTTGCCGTGGTCCACGGAGTCCCAGAAGGGGTGCGTGGACACGGTGGTGCTGAGCTCCAGCAGCCGCGCCCGGAAGCGGGCGACCTCGGCGTGCTGGTCCTCGGTGTAGCCGGGGCTGTCGTCCTTCGCGGACCGGTAGTCGGAGTGGAGCTGCTTGTCGCTCTTCCAGCCGGGCATGGGCTCGGCCGACCACGGCAGGGTCCTGGCGTACTCCTCGTACGCGGCGCGGGTCTCATGGAGAGCGGCCTGAGCGTCGAGCAGGTCCTGAGGGAAATTGAAGGCGGGGGTCTTAGGCACGCGTCAATGCTAGTTGGGTCGCCCGGGGGAATTTCACCCCCGGGCTCCCACAGAACCGTGCGTAACAGTCTCCCGTTACACGGCTCTTGCCATCTTGATCACCAGAA
>NZ_JBICXE010000040.1:0-74158 GCF_043200155.1 Streptomyces sp. NPDC048473 | reverse complement strand
CGTGTCCGATTCCCGGTCGAAGCGGGCCCCCTGCAGAGCAGGAGAATTTTTACTGCGCTTTCCAGTTCTTCGCTTTCGCGTTTCCCTTTCCGGCGAGTCCGACTCTATCAGGCCTTTTCATTTCCCTTGACCAGCCTCCTGCAGGCATGCAGGTGCCGATCCGGGTTAGAGTCAGGGCTTAAAAGTCGCCGCCGACCCCCGACTCGAAGTCGCGGTGGGGCCAGGCAGGAGTACGACAGTACAGGCCGCCGGGAGTCGAGGCAAATCGTTTCCGGTGCCCCTCTAAGGCCGCGAACCGTCAGGACTCAGGCGGAACCGGAACTTCTTATGACTTACTCTGCTGAACAGTACGCCGTCGCCCACAAGCTGTGACGGCGCCATTCAAGCTCCACCCCTGGGAGGTTCCCTATGACCACTGTGACGTCCCCTCTTGCCGGACGTGCCATCGGGCTCGCTGCGGTACCGGACCCGGTCTTCTCCGGTGCGATGGTGGGTCCTGGAACCGCCATTGATCCCGTACGCGAGCCGTCCGAGGCCGTATCGCCGGTCGACGGCATCGTTGTCTCTCTGCACCCGCATGCGTTCGTCGTCGTGGACGAGCACGGGCACGGCGTTCTCGTCCACCTCGGCATCGACACCGTTCAGCTCAACGGTGAAGGCTTCGAACTGCTCGTGAACAAGGGGGACACGGTCACGCGCGGTCAGGGCATCGTCCGGTGGGACCCTGCGGGCGTCGAGGCGGCCGGCAAGTCCCCTGTGTGCCCGATCGTGGCGCTGGAGGCCACCGCTGAGTCCCTCTCCGACGTCCGCGAGGACGGCGACGTGAAGATCGGCGACACGTTGTTCGGTTGGCAGTGACGGACTCGCCGCAATGACAGCCGACTGGATATCCACCGCGGGGGCACGGCCCGCCGCACGACCGGAGACGGGTGAAATGGAGACAACGCTGCGAGGCGTCGGTGTAAGCCACGGAGTGGCGATCGGCGAGGTGCGTCATATGGGTACGGCGGTACTCGAGCCGCCGGCCAAGCAGATTCCGGCCGAGGAGGCAGAGCGCGAACAGGGGCGCGCTCGCCAGGCTGTGGAAGCCGTGGCGGCCGACCTGATTGCGCGTGGCAATCTGGCCGGTGGCGAGGCTCAGCATGTGCTTGAGGCCCAGGCCATGATGGCGCAGGACCCCGAGCTGATGGCTGATGTGGACCGGCGCATTGCCGTCGGCAGCACCGCCGAGCGCGCCGTCTACGACGCGTTCGCCGCCTACCGGGCGCTGCTCGCCAACGCCGGGGAGTACCTCGCGGGTCGGGTTGCCGACCTCGACGATGTGCGCAACCGGATCGTGGCTCGCCTGCTCGGTGTGCCGATGCCGGGTGTGCCGGACAGCGACGAGCCCTATGTGCTGATCGCACGGGACCTGGCGCCCGCCGACACGGCGCTGCTCGACCCGACTCTGGTGCTCGGCTTTGTGACCGAGGAGGGCGGGCCGACCAGTCACAGCGCGATTCTGGCTCGGGCGCTCGGTGTGCCTGCCGTGGTGGCGCTCCCCGGTGCCGGTGAGCTGGCCGAGGGCACGGTCATCGCGGTGGACGGCAGCACCGGTGAGATCTTCGTCGAGCCCAGCGCCGAGAAGCGTGCGGAGATGGAGGGCGCCGCTGCGGCGCGCAAGGCCGCACTGTCCGCTTCGACCGGCCCCGGTGCGACCTCCGACGGTCACAAGGTCCCGCTGCTCGCCAACGTCGGTGGGCCGGGCGATGTGCCGGCGGCGGTCGAGGCCGGCGCCGAGGGCGTGGGGTTGTTCCGTACCGAGTTCCTGTTCCTTGACGACAGCAAGCAGGCGCCGTCCGAGGAGAAGCAGGTTGCGGCGTACCGGGCAGTGCTTGAGGCGTTCCCCGAGGGGCGGGTCGTGGTGCGGGTGCTGGATGCCGGTGCCGACAAGCCGCTGGACTTCCTGACGCCGGCGGACGAGCCGAACCCGGCGCTGGGTGTGCGCGGGCTGCGGAGCCTGCTGGACCACCCCGAGGTGCTGCGGACCCAGCTGACCGCGCTGGCGAAGGCCGTCGAGGGTCTGCCTGTCCACCTTGAGGTCATGGCGCCGATGGTGGCGGACCGTACGGATGCGAAGGCCTTTGCCGACGCCTGTCGTGAGGCCGGGCTGCGGGCGAAGTTCGGCGCGATGGTGGAGATTCCGTCCGCCGCGCTGCGGGCGCGCTCGATCCTGCAGGAGGTGGAGTTCCTCTCGCTGGGCACCAACGACCTGGCGCAGTACACCTTCGCCGCCGACCGTCAGGTGGGTGCGGTGGCCCGGCTGCAGGATCCGTGGCAGCCTGCGCTGCTCGACCTGGTGGCGCTGTCGGCGGAGGCGGCCAGGACCGAGGGCAAGAGCTGTGGTGTCTGTGGTGAAGCCGCCTCCGATCCGCTGCTCGCCTGTGTCCTGACGGGGCTGGGTGTGACGTCGTTGTCGATGGGGGCCGCGTCCATTCCTTATGTCCGCGCCACGCTCGCGAAGTACACGCTTGCTCAGTGCGAGCGTGCGGCTTCCGCCGCGCGTGCGGCGGACTCCGCCGAAGAGGCGCGGGTGGCGGCTCAGGCGGTGCTGTCGGGCGAGTAGTCCTGCGGCATCTTTGGTGAAGGGGCTCCCTGCCGATGGTGGCGGGGAGCCCCTTCGGCTTGTCAGTGGTGTGATTCCGGTTCGTCCGCGCCGAGGTCGAAGCCCGCGCAGTACTCCACGTGTGACTCCGGGGCGACCGGCTCGCCCGTGTCGGCGTCGGTGCAGTAGGCGCTGAAGACCTCACCGGCGGTGAGCGGGGCCAGGGTGCCGCGGGCCAGCCGCCAGCCGTAGACCCGGTCCTGGGTGCCGGGGCTGCTCGTACGGAGTACGACTCCCCCGGGTTTTTCGAGGGCGATGCCGACGGCGAGCACCGTGACGAACTCGGCTCCTTCCGCTGTTTCGAGGCGGGCGGGCCCCGTGGTGTCGCGCTCGGTGTGCAGGACGGCGAGCAGGTGCTCGTTCTCGGTGGGGGTGCTGCAGACGAGGTGGTGGGTGCCCGGGCCTGCCGTCTCCAGCATGCGCAGCAGGAGGTGGGAGGCCCGGTCGAAGGCGGCGCGGCCGATGTCCTGGCCGCAGTCCGCGCATTCTCCGAGGCCGGCCAGAGTCATCGTGGCGTACTCCCAGGTGGCCTGGCGGACTGCTCGGCTGACCAGGAGCGGGATCAGGGTGTCGATGGGTTGCCCGGTGTAGGCGACGGTGGCACCGGCTGAGGCGATTTCGGCGGTGAAGCGGCTGCGGCTGGCAGGGGCGTCGGGAGCGATTCCTGACTCGGTGCAGAACTCCGCGTACTCCTCCGGGTCGAAGAGAGCGACCGTGGCGTGCATGCCCTGTGCGGCGAGGGCCTTGAGCAGGCCCTCGACCTGCTGCAGATAGACCGTGTGGTCGTCGAAGGTGAAGGTGCGATAGCGCTGCATGGCCGCGAAGTCCTGCTCGTCGGCCAGGAGGCCGATGGTGCTGGGTGCTTCGCGGCGCAGCGTGCGTCGCATGGATGTGCCGGACCGGCTGTACCCGGCGGTCCCGCTGTGCTTGGCGTGCCTGGTGTTCCTGGTGTGCGCCATGACTCCCCCAGTGCGCTGTCGATCATTGCTCACTCAGAGTAATCAGGGCCACTGACAACGCAGACGGTCAGTGACGCTTGCGGGCGAGGTCCTCGTAGAAGTGGAGGAGTTCGAGGTTGTCGATCGAGCCGGGATTGACTGCCTTGGCCAGGGCCGTGCCTTGCAGGAGGCGTTTGACCGGAACCTCGATGCGCTTGCCGGTGAGGGTGTGCGGGATGCCGGGGACCTCGATGACCTCGTCAGGGACATGGCGCGGGGAGAGGTTCTCGCGGATGGTCTGCTTGATGCTGTTGCGGAGGTCGTCGTCGAGCGCAGCGCCGTCGGCGAGGTGGACGAAGAGCGGCATCCAGTACCCGCCGTCGGGCTCCTCGATGCCGATGACGAGGGATTCGCGGATTTCGGGGAGCCGCTCGACGGCTTCGTAGATGTCGGCGGAGCCCATCCGTACACCCTGGCGGTTGAGGGTGGAGTCGGAGCGGCCGTGGATGATGACCGAGCCGTGTTCGGTGATCGTGATCCAGTCGCCGTGGCGCCAGACGCCGGGGTACATGTCGAAGTAGCTGTCGTGGTAGCGGCTGCCGTCGGGGTCGTTCCAGAAGCGGATCGGCATGGAGGGCATAGGCGCGGTGACGACGAGTTCGCCGACCTCGCCGATGAGCGGCTTGCCCGTGGGGTCCCAGGACTGCAGGTCCGTGCCGAGGCACGGGGCCTGGAGTTCTCCGATGTGTACGGGGAGGGTGGGGACCGCGCCGGCGAAGCAGCTGCAGACGTCCGTGCCGCCGCTGACGGAGGCGATCCACAGGTTGTCGTCCACCTCGTCGTGGAGCCAGCGGAATCCGTCGGGCGGGAGCGGGGAGCCGGTGGTGGCGACGCACTGGATGCGGGAGAGGTCGAAGTCGCGGCCCGGGTGGATGCCGGCCTTGCGGCAGGCCATGACATAGGCGGCGGAGGTACCGAAGAGGGTCGCCCCGGTCTGTTCGGCGACGCGCCACTGGGCGCTGACGTCCGGATAGCCCGGGCTTCCGTCGTACAGCACGAGTGTGGTCCCGGTGAGCAGGCCGGAGACGAGGAAGTTCCACATCATCCAGCCGGTGGAGGTGTACCAGAAGAACCGGTCGTCGGGGCCGAGGTCGCAGTGCAGGCCGATCTGCTTGAAGTGTTCCAGCAGGATGCCGCCCTGGGACTGGACGATCGCCTTGGGGAGTCCGGTGGTGCCGGAGGAGTAGAGCACCCACAGCGGATGGTCGAAGGGGACCTGTTCGAAGACGGGCTCGGTGTCCGCGGAGGTGAGGGCGGACCATTCGAGGGCGCCTTCCGGGGCCTCGGTGCCCAGCAGCGGAATGTGGACGACGGCGCGCAGGGTGGGGAGTTCGCGGCGAAGCTCGGCGACCGTGTCGGCGCGGTCGTGTTCCTTGCCGCCGTAGCGGTAGCCGTCGACGGTGAACAGGACGACGGGTTCGACCTGCTGGAAGCGGTCGAGGACGCTGCGGGCGCCGAAGTCGGGGGCGCAGGAGGTCCAGACACCGCCGACAGCCGCGGTGGCGAGGAAGGCGACGACGGCCTGGGGGATGTTGGGGACGTAGGCGCTGACACGGTCGCCCGGTGTGACGCCGAGGGCACGGAGCTCGGCGGCGAGCGATCCGACCCGGCGGCGGAGTTCGGACCACGAGATGGGGACCTGCGTGTGGGTCTCGTCGACGTGGAGCAGGGCGGGGGCGTCTGCGCGCAGGGGGTCCTCGGCGGTTCGCAGGGCGTGTTCGGCGTAGTTGAGGGTGGCGCCGGGGAACCACTGTGCGCCGGGCATGGTGCGGTCGCCGATGACGGACTCGTACGGGGTGGAGAACCGTACGTCGAACCAGTCGGCGACGGCCTGCCAGAAGGTGTCGAGCTCATCGACCGACCAGCGGTGCAGCGCCGGGTAGCCGCCGTCGGCCGGTGCTCCGTACCGCTCGGCCGCCCAGCTCTGGAAGCGGGTGACGGCCGCGGCCGCGATGCGGTCGGGGCCGGGCTGCCAGAGGGGGGCTTCGTTGGCTGCTGCGGTCATGGGGCGGCTCCCTGGCTGTACGGGTACGCGGGATGGGCGTGGGTCGCGCGCACACGTGCTGGGGTGTGCGCGTGAGGCGGCTTTTACGGACGATGCCATGTGATCGTCTTTCGCACCAGGGTTCGCCGCCCATGGCCGCGTGTCCGGATATGTGGTCCGGCCACGGGTGAACGGAAGTTGAACGGAGCCCGCACCCGCCCCGTCGGGTGGCAGGGTGAGCTGCATGAACGGTCGTGACCTGGTGCGCTCGGTGAAGATGGTCGGTTCGGTGCAGGGGCTGCGCACGGTGCGCTCCTCCTGGCGGCGGCGGAATGCGGATGCGCGGGCTCTGCCGCGGCGCGGTGCGGAGCGGGCGAGAGTGCCGGGACTTGTGGTGGGGGCGGAGCCGGGGCCGGGCGGGGGTGTGGTGCGGTTCGCGCGTTCGGAGTTGCGGGTCCGGGTCGCAGTGGGCGGTTCGGTGTTCTGGGGCTGGGACGGGGCGGAGGCGTCGCCGTCGTACGCACTGGCCGGTGCGGTGCCCGAGGCGGATCCGCGGGCCGAACTGGAGCCGGACAAGGACGGCGGCTGGCAGGTGGTCTCGGAGCGGCTGACCGTTGCGGTGTCGCGGCACGGGGCTGTGGAACTGCGTACTCCTGGCGGGGTGGTGCTCCGGCGCGAGTTGCCGCCGCGCTGGTGGGAGCCGGTGGCAGGCGGTGCCGCTCGGTGGGTGCAGCGTTCCGAGGTGCCGGCAGACGCCCGGTTCTTCGGGCTCGGCGGACGGGCATCGGGACCTCGGCTGCGGGACGGTGTGTACGGGCTGTGGAACACCGATCCGGGTGGGCGCTTCGGGCCTGGTGACGATCCGCTGTATCTGACGATGCCGGTGCAGCTGGTGGTCTCCGACGCGGGGACGCATCTGGTGTTCCACGACAACAGCTGGTCGGGGCGGGTGACGTTGCGCGAGGGCGAGGAGGGTGCGGGGTCCGGCCATGACCGTCCGGGGATGTGTGAGGTGCGGATGGACGGGGGGCCGCTGCGCTGCTGGGTGACGGCCGGTACGCCGGCGCGGGTGCTGCAGGGCTGGACGGCGCTCACGGGTGCGCCTGCGTTGCCGCCGTCCTGGGCGCTGGGTCCGCAGCATGCCCGTTGGGGGTTCGGGAGCGAGCGGGAGGTGCGGCGGATCGTTGCCGGGTACCGGGAGCGGGGGCTGCCGCTGTCCGTACTGCATCTGGATATCGACCACTACGACGCGCATCGGGTGTTCACCGTCGACCGCGAGCGCTTTCCCGATCTGCCGGGGCTGGCGAAGGAGTTGCGGGAGGATGGGGTGCGGCTGGTGTCGATCGTCGATCCCGCGGTGAAGGCGGAGCCGGGGAATGCGGTGTTCGACTCGGGTACGACGGTCGGGAGCGGCGGGGCGTTCGTCCGGGACGCGCGGGGTCGGGCGGTGCGCGGGGAGGTGTGGCCGGGTGAGTGCGTGTATCCGGACTTCACCGATCCGCAGGTGCGGGAGTGGTGGGGCGGTCTGTACGAGGAGCGGCTTGCGCAGGGGTTCTCCGGTGTGTGGCACGACATGAACGAGCCGGTGTCGTTCGCGGCGTTCGGGGATCCGACGCTGCCGCGGTCGGCGCGGCACTCTCTGGAGGGCCGCGGGGGTGATCACCGCGAGGCCCACAACGTGTATGGGCTCGCGATGGCGCGTGCCGGGTACGAAGGGCTTCGTCGGCTGCGGCCTCAGACGCGCCCCTTTCTGTTCTCGCGTTCCGGCTGGGCGGGCCTGCAGCGGTACGGGGGCACCTGGTCCGGTGATGTGGAGACCAGCTGGCCCGGGCTGCGGGCCTCGCTGGCGCTGGTGCTGGGGCTGGGGCTGTGCGGGGTTCCGTATTCGGGGCCGGATGTGGGCGGGTTCGACGGGTCGCCGTCGCCGGAGTTGTATCTGCGGTGGTTCCAGCTGGGTGCGTATCTGCCGTTGTTCCGTACCCATGCGGCGATCGACGCGGGGCGGCGGGAGCCATGGGAGTTCGGGCCGCAGGTGCTTGAGCATGCGCGGGCCGCGCTGGAGGAGCGGGAGCGGCTTCGCCCGTACTTTGTGACGTTGTCGCAGCTGGCCCGGCTGACCGGTGCGCCGTATGTGCGACCGCTCTGGTGGGGTGCGCCCGGGGAGCGGGCATTGCGGGAGTGCGAGGACGCGTTCTTGCTGGGTGACGCCTTGCTGGTGGCGCCGGTGCTGGAGCGCGGCGCGGATCGCCGGGCGGTGCGGTTGCCGCGGGGGCGTTGGTACGACACGGCGACGGGTGAGGTGTACGAGGGGCCCGGTCAGGTGTTGCTCGATGCTCCGTTGTCGCGGGTGCCGGTGTTGGCGCGGGCAGGCTCGGTGCTGCCGGTCCGGGGTGCGGACGGGGGTGTGGAGCTGGAGGTGTGGGCTCCGGCCGCGGGGCGCAGTGGGGGCGGTCTGGTGGTCCGGGATGCGGGTGACGGCTGGGAGCGGGCGGAGGTCGAGCGGTATACGTCACGGCTGGTGGACGGGAAGGTTCTGGTGGAACGGGAGGGCGGGGAGGGGCCGGTGGACTACCCGGTGCGCGTGCGGGGGTTGTAGACCGGTCGCGGTGTGCGCAGGGGTCGTCGGGCGGGTCAGTGGTAGGCGCTCTCGAACCAGGTGCGGGCGGCCCGGGTGTGCAGGGGGAAGGCGAGCTCGGTGGGTGTGCGGAGCAGCTGGAAGCCGGAGGTCTCGTCGGTCGGTCCGGAGGGCGGGAGGCCGGCCGCGGGGCGTTCCGGGAGCAGGCCGAAGAGGAGCAGGTGGCCGTCCGGGGCGCTGAGGGCGTCGGCGAGGCGGACGTCGTGTTCGTCGGCCTCGATGCCGGTCTCCTCGCGGAGTTCACGCACGACTGCGTGTTTCCAGTCCTCGTCGTGGTCGATGAAGCCGCCGGGGAGGGCGAGACCGCCGCGGTGGGGCGGGATGGTGCGGGTGATGACGACGAGTCCGGTGCCGTCCCGGTCGGTGACGGGGAGCAGGGCAACGGCGACCGGCAGCGGGTTGCGATAGGCGGTGTCGCCGCAGACGGTGCAGGTGCGGGGCCAGGCGGTGGGGGACGCCGAGGCGGCGTACGGCGCTCCGCAGCTGCCGCAGTGGGAGTCCTTGGCCGGCTTCTCGGGGTTGCTCGTGGGCGCAGACACGCGCGGACTGTATCCGATCGCCTGCCGGTCTCCCCCGCACTACTGGATTATGTGCTCATGACAGGTCTCGCATCCGCTTTCCGTGTCCTGGCAGCCGCTGCCGCCACCCTGCTCGCCGTCACCGCCGCCGCCCCCGTGGCGCAGGCCAAGCCCGAACCAAAGGCCCCCGAGGAGTTCGTCGCGCTGCGTTCGGTGGATCCGACGATCATCCAGGAGATGCGCTACCCCACCGCACACAACTTCATGGGCGTGCCGGTGGACGGCTACCGCCAGCCGCTCTGCATCCTGACCCGGCCGGCGGCCCGTGCTCTGCACCGCACGCAGACCCTGCTGCTGAAGCAGGGCTACTCGCTGAAGGTGTACGACTGCTACCGGCCGCAGCGGGCGGTCGACCACTTCGTACGGTGGGCGAAGGATCTCGACGACGAGACCATGAAGGGCGAGTTCTATCCCCGGGTCGACAAGACCCGGCTGTTCGCGGACGGTTACATCGCGGAGAAGTCCGGGCACAGCCGCGGCAGCACGGTGGACCTGACGCTGGTGAAACTGCCCGCCGCGCCGACCGGGCCGTACCTGCCGGGCCAGAAGGCCGTGCCCTGTTACGCGCCCGAGGCCGACCGCTTCCCTGACAATTCCGTGGACATGGGCACGGGATTCGACTGCTTCGACACGCTTTCGCACACCGATGACCCGCGCATCCAGGGAACTCAGCGCGCCAATCGGCAGTTCCTGAAGAAGACGCTCACCGACGCCGGCTTTGTGAATCTGGCCGAGGAATGGTGGCACTACACCTTCAAGCCCGAGCTGTTCCCGGACACCTACTTCGATTTCCCGGTGGCCGGGCGGTCTGTCGCGGGGCACTGACGCGGGCGGGGAGAGCGGGCGGCCGGGACCACCCCCGTGGGTTCCGGCCGCCCGTTCTACCTCTCGGACGCGGATCGGCCGTTTCCGGTTGCCGCTCAAGCCATTACGGTGCCCGTATGCCACAGCAGACGTTCGATTCATACGAAGAGTTCTGGCCCTACTACGTCGCGATGCACTCCAGGGCCGCCACCCGCTGGGTCCATCTGACGGGCACCCTCACCGGGCTCGCGGTCACCGCGTACGGCCTGGCACGGGGGCGCAAGAGGTACGCGGCCGCGCTGCCGCTGATCGGGTACGGGACCGCCTGGCCCGCGCATTTCCTGATCGAGAAGAACAATCCGGCCACCTTCGGGCATCCCGCCTGGTCACTGCGTGGCGACGTACAGATGATCCGGATGATGCTGGCGGGCCGCGACCGGGAGCTGGCAGAGACCGCTGCCAAGTGGCTCGCCGACAACCGCTGACCGTGGCACACTTCTGACGTTCCGTCAGAACCAGTGCCGGGGAGGGGTTTTGTCGCAGACGCGCACACCAGTGGTGGCCGGGTGGTTCACCGAGGACAGCACCGATCAGGACTTCCGGCTGCTGGGCTCCCGCTGTTCGGCCTGCTCGTCGGTCTTCTTCCCGCGTCAGGACGTCTTCTGCCGCAATCCGCAGTGCGCGGGCGGCGAACTGGCCGAGGTGCCGCTCTCCCGGCTCGGCACGGTCTGGTCGTACACGGACGGCCGCTACCGGCCGCCTGCCCCCTACCTCTCCGACCCCGACGTGCCCTGGGAGCCGTACACGCTGGTGGCCGTCGAGCTGGCGGCCGAGCGCATGGTGGTCCTCGGCCAGGCCGCGCCGGGGGTGGGCGTCGCGGATCTGGCGGTCGGGATGACCGTCGAAGTGGTGCCGGGCGTGCTGGGCGGGGGCGCGCCGGACGGCGAAGGCGCCACCTGGACGACCTGGCACTGGCGGCCCGTGACCACCGCGAGCGCGGCCCCGGGCGGTGCGGCATGACCGGGGAGGTGGCCGTCCTCGGTGCCGGGATGCATCCGTGGGGCAAGTGGGGGCGCAGCTTCGTCGAGTACGGCACGGTGGCGGCCCGGACGGCACTCGATGATGCGGGGATCGGCTGGCAGGACGTGCAGTCAGTGGTCGGGGCGGACACCGTGCGCGGCGGCTATCCGGGCTATGTGGCCGGTGCGACATTCGCGCAGGCGCTCGGCTGGCAGGGGGCGAGGGTCGCCAGCGTGTACGCGGCATGTGCGTCGGGCGCCCAGGCGATCAACACCGCCAGGGCGCAGATCCTCGCCGGTATGGCGGACGTGGTGCTCGTGGTGGGTGCGGACGCCGCGCCCAAGGGGTTCTTCGCCCCGGCGGGCGGCGACCGGCCGGACGATCCCGACTGGCTGCGCTTCCGGGTTCTCGGCGCGACGAACCCCGCGTACTTCGCGCTGTACGCCCGCCGCCGGATGGCCGTGCACGGAGACACCCCGGAGGACTTCGCGCTGGTCAAGGTGAAGAACGCGGCGGCCGGTGCGCTGAACCGTAACGCCCGGTACCGCGCGCCCGTGACCGCCGAGCAGGTCGCCGCCTCCGCCGTGGTCGCCGATCCGCTGCGGCTGCTGGACATCTGCGCGACGTCCGACGGCGCGGCGGCGCTCGTGCTGTCCAGCATGGAGTTCGCCCGGCGTCACGGGGCCGTGGATCCGGTCCGTATCCGCGCCGTCTCCACCGTGACGCCGACCTATCCGAAGGCTGTACTCGACCTTCCGGACATCGCAACCGATTCGGCGGTCGCTGTGGAGCCGGCCGAGGAGAGCTTCCGCGCCTCGATCGCCCGGGCCGCGTACGAGGAGTCGGGCGTCGGGCCCGAGGACCTGTCCCTGGCCGAGGTGTACGACCTGTCGACCGCTCTTGAGCTGGAGTGGTACGAGGACATCGGGCTGTGCGGTGCGGGTGAGGGCGCCAAGCTCGTACGTGAGGGAGCGACGGCGCTCGGTGGCCGTATCCCGGTCAATCCGAGCGGCGGACTCGCCTCCTTCGGGGAGGCCGTGCCCGCGCAGGCCATCGCCCAGGTCTGCGAGCTGACCTGGCAGCTGCGCGGCACTGCGGGACAGCGGCAGGTTCCGGGCGCGCGGGTCGGGATCACGACGAATCAGGGGCTGTTCGGCCACGGTTCCGCGGTCGTCGCGGTGCGCTGAGCGCTTCCCGGCCGATGTGCATTGCGCGCCGGACCGTACGGAACCTGCCGTGAACAGCGCTTGCTGTCAGCAGTCTTGACGGCCCATCACACAGGGTGAAAAATCCTTGCCCAGTCAGGCAACAACGCGCGGCCCGCACCCCGGTCGGCGGGGGTGCGGGCCGCGTTCCTCGCGCTGTGGCCGCCGGATGGGCCCCTACGTCGTTGCGGACTCGCGGGGGCGCTCTGCGCGGGCCACCGCGTGCTCGACGACCGCCACCAGTACGTCCCGTGCGGAGGAGCGGTCACGTGCGTCGCATATGAGCACCGGCACCTCGGGATCGAGGTCCAGTGCCGCCTGCACCGTCTCGGTGGGGAACTTGTCGGCGCCTTCGAAGCAGTTGACGGCGACGGTGAACGGAATCGCGCGGCGCTCGAAGTAGTCGACCGCTGCGAAGCAGTCCTCCAGCCGCCGGGTGTCCGCGAGCACGACCGCCCCCAGCGCGCCCTGGGCCAGTTCGTCCCACAGGAACCAGAAACGGTCCTGCCCCGGGGTGCCGAAGAGGTACAGCACCAGGTCCTCGCGGAGGGTGATCCGGCCGAAGTCCATGGCCACGGTGGTGGTGGTCTTCGCCTCCACGCCCGCCAGGTCGTCCACCGGGCGGCCCGCCTCGCTGAGTCTCTCCTCCGTACGCAGCGGCCTGATCTCGCTGACCGCGCCGACCAGAGTCGTCTTGCCCACTCCGAAGCCGCCCGCCACCAGGATTTTCAGGGTAACGGGCTCAACGGGCCGCCTGCTGCGGCTAGAGCGCCCGAAGGCCATTGATCACCTCGCGAAGAATGTTCACATCCGGCAGCTCGGCCGGCGGAACGGGACGGGTTACGTGCACCAGCTCGTCCTCGACGAGATCACCGACCAGCACCCGGACCACCCCGACGGGGAGATCCAGGCCGGCCGCGAGCTCGGCGATCGACTGGGGCATGCCATTGCAGAGTTCGACGATCTCCACATGTTCCGGGGAGAGCGTCTGGTTCCGGCCGGGGTCGTCGGCCGCGGGTTCCGGGACGACGATCGCGATCAGGTCGAGCCGATGACGGGATGCGCTGCTGGTACGGCCCCGGGTCATCGCGTACGGACGGACCACCGGGCCCGCTTCGGCGTCGTACCAGCGCGATACCTGCGGGTCCGTGGGCGTTGCCGGAGATCTGGAGGAGTCAGCGCTCATACCGTCCACTCACCCCCCGGCGGACAGACCGGTCGTCCGGGGAGCGTTGGCCAGGTGGGCGCCGACGCGCTTGACCATCAGCGTCATCTCGTACGCCACCTGGCCGACGTCGGAGTCGGCGTCGGCCAGCACGGCGAGACAGCTGCCGTCACCGGCCGCCGTGACGAAGAGGAAAGCCTCGTCGAGTTCGACGACGGTCTGGCGGACCCGGCCCGCGTCGAAGTGGCGTCCCACGCCCTTGGCAAGGCTGTGGAAACCGGAGGCGACGGCCGCCAGATGTTCGCTGTCCTCGCGGGTCAGCTCCTTGGACGTGCCGGTGGCGAGGCCGTCGCTGGAGAGCACCAGCGCCTTGTGGATGCTGGCGACGCGGTCGACGAGTTCGTCGAGGAGCCAGTTGAGCTGGCCGGAGCCCTGGCGTGCGGCGTCGGGTGCTGCGGCGTTCGGTGCGGTCATGGACCGTCCCCTCCCGGAGTGGTTCCTTGTGCTGTTTCACCGGGACCGGTCACGTCCTCGGCGTTCTGCCGACGGCCACGTTGCCAGCCGCGTTGGAGCGAAGCCATGCGGCTGCGTACCTCGTCCGCATCGCGCTCGAAGTCCTGAGCCGGTTCTGTTCCGGCCGGCTCCGCATCGCGGCCGCCGGAGGCTTCGCGAAGCTGCGGGGCGAGGCTGGCCTGCCGGATGCGCCGGGGCAGACCACCCACGGTCTCCCGGGCCGCGCTCGGTGCTGCCGGAGGAGAGGGCTCGGCGGGTGTGGCGGGTACGGCGGGTTTCCGGAAGCCGGTGGGCTGCCGGGGTTCGGTGGGGTGCGGCGGCTCGGTGGGTCTGCCGGTGTCGGCGGCGGGCCACTGGGCGGCGGCCGACGGCCTGGTCCCGGCGTCGGTGGTGGGGCTGCCGGGGCCGGCCGGACCGGATGAGGAGTCGTGCTCGGCGGTCGTGGGGTGGGCGCGGCCCGCCTCGTCGACCCGGCGTCCGTTGTCGGCGACCAGGGTCGGCGGTTTACGGCGGGGCAGCGGCACCGGGCCGTCGGGGCGCATCGCCCTTACACCGGCCGCGGACTCCCCCGCCTGGTCGGACGCCTGCTGGTGCTGTTCGTGGTCACCGTCGCGCCGGAGGTCGCGGGCGCGGAAGATGCCGCCGCGTTCGCTCTCGGTGTCGTCGATGTCTGACGCGCCGCCCAGCAGGGGATCGAGCACGGGATCGTTCTCGAAACCCGGGGCTTCTACGGGTCCTTCGAGCTCGACGGGCCCGTTCAGGAGGGCGGGGTCCACGAGGCCGGTGGGGACGGGGGCGAGGCCGGAGGGCCTGCCGGGGGCCCGGCGGTCCGGCACGCCGTCCCTGCGGTCCTTGTCGCTGCCGGATCCTTGGCCGGCTGCTCTTGTACCGCTGCCGATCGCCTTCTCCGACCGTCGGTCGAGGCGGAAGCCGGTGCCGTGCGTCTCCGGGGCGTCGGTGAGCAGCGCCGCCGGGATGAAGACGACGGCGGTCGTGCCACCGTACGGAGAGGTCTGCAGCGAGACGCGGACGTTCTGCCGCTGGGCGAGGCGGCTGACCACGAAGAGGCCGAGCCGGTCGGTGTCGGAGAGTTCGAACTCGGGGGTCTCGGCGAGTCTCAGGTTGGCGTCGAGGAGGACGTCGGGAGCCATGCCGAGGCCACGGTCGTGGATTTCGAGCGTGAAGCCGTTGGCGACGCGTGCGCCGTGCACCTGGACCGCGGTGTGCGGGGGCGAGAACACGGTGGCGTTCTCCAGGAGTTCGGCGATCAGATGGGTGAGGTCGGCAACGGCGGGGCCGCCCACACCGATGCGGGGCAGCCGGCGGACCTCGATCCGCTCGTAGTCCTCGACCTCGGCGACCGCTGCCCGTACCACGTCCATCAGCTGGATCGGCTTGCGCCACTGACGGGACGGTGCGGCTCCGGAGAGGATCACCAGGCCCTCGGCATGGCGTCGCATGCGGGTGGTCAGGTGGTCGAGACGGAAGAGGTCCGCGAGTTCATCGGTGTTCTCGGTGCGGCGCTCCATGGTGTCCAGGAGTGTCAGCTGCCGGTGCAACAGCACCTGGTTGCGGCGGGCGAGATTGACGAAGACCTCGGAGACCCCGCGTCGCATGTCCGCCTGCTTGACCGCGGCTTCGACGGCGGCCCGTTGCAGGGTGTTGAGGGCCTGGCCGACCTGGCCGATCTCGTCGCGTTCGTACTGGAGGTGCGGTGCCTCGGTCTCGACGTCGACCTGTTCACCCGCGGCGAGCCGGCGCATCACACTCGGCAGCCGTATGCCGGAGACCTCATGGGCGTCCTTGCGGAGCCGGGAGAGGTCACGGATGAGCTCACGGCCGATGCGAACGGAGACGAACACCGAGGCGAGCAGGGCGAGGAATCCGAGGACGCCCGCGACCCCGGCCTTGATCAGGACGCTGTAGCCGGCGGGCTTGCCGCGGTCCTGGAAACGGTTGTTCATCTCGGTGGAGTCGTTGGCCAGCCGGTCCAGGACCGGTGGGGCCACCTCCTGCCAGCGCTCGGCGTCGACCGCTCGCGGGTCCTGGGTGGGACCGCCGCTGATGAGCGTGGTCTCCGCGGTCCTCAGCGCTTCGCTGTCCGGGCTCGCCCAGTACTGCTCCACGCGTTGGCGCTCCGACGAGGGAAGCATCTCGCCATTGATCTCGTAGAGCAGCTTGCGATTGGCGACGAGGTCGGAGATCTGGCGCAGTTCGGAGGCGGTGAGCCGTCCCGCGATGAGTGACGAGGCGACCAGGGCGTCTTCGCGGGAGAGCATTTCGCGGGCCCGTGAGATGCCGACGAGCGCGCGGACCTGCTTGTCCATCGACACGTTCTCCATCGTGCGGAGACCGGTCAGAAAGCGGTAGCAGGGGTCTATGAGACGGTCGTAGAACTCCATCGCCTTGAGGCGGTCGATGGTGCGCTTCTCGACCGAATCGCGGAGTGCGCCAAGGCCCTCGACCGTGCCGAGGACCGAGTTCAGCTGTGTTTCGTCCTCGGGCCGCAGTGCCTCGCGAATGTCCTTCTGTCGTGCGCTGTCCTTGACATCTGCCACGACACGGTCGGTGGCCGCCCGTTGGCGCTCCAGGAGAGGCAGTGCGTTGGAGGCCCTGGGGTCGGCGAGGAAGACAAGAGTCTGACGGCGCTCGTCCTGAATGGCACGGACGGTGTCCTCCAGAGGATGACCGACCTTCTCCACGATGGTGCTCGCGCTCATCAGGTGGCCGGCCTCGCGCCCCGTCAGAAAGGTGGCGAAACCCCAGAGTCCGGCGAGGGAGACGAGCGGCACCAACAGCAACGCCACGATCTTCCTGCGGATGGACTTCCCGCGAAAGCGCATGGCCTCCTCCAGCCCGGCCCCACGGGGCGGTGGTCGTGTTCCGTCAACAAACGGCGCGAGCCTACTACCGACAGAGTGACAACTCGAAGGGATGTCCGGACGATTTTCAGCCGCACTCCCCAGCGTTGATCATGAGTTGTCCCGGTATTCCGGGCAATGAAATCCGCGAAAGCGGCAGAAGAGACCTGTCAGAGCATCACATTGTTCGGTGAGGCAGTTGGCTGGAATTCTTCGCTCGATGACGGATCGAGGGAATCTTCACCGCTGGTCACTCGTCTCTCTGTACGGGTCAGGGGGAACACGGGGAGCGCTCAGGGCAGGACAGTCCGCTCCGCCCGCGTAGAAACGGTGCATGCCGGGCAGCAACCCTGAAGTCGGACAGCGGTGGGGAGTTGAGAGTCCTTGGATACGGAAGAGCGTCGGAGTCCGGTGCCGTCGGCACCGGCTGCGACGGCGGCGGCCTCGGCGGCGGCCGGCGGGGCGAAGATCCCGCATCAGCAGCGTCGGCAGCTCTGGGTGGAAGAGCCTGCGATACGGCGGCGGATGCCGGACCCGGTCCGTACGGCTGCCGTACGTGCCGTGCTCATCATGTCGCTGACGATCGTCCAGGCCATGGTGGCGTTCCTGTGCACGCTGACGGGGTCCTGGCTGGCCTTTCCGATGGTGCTGAGCAGTGTGGGCAGCACGGTGGTCGCGACCTGGTCGGTGCTGGATGTCTGGGTCACCCGACAGGTCTGGAATCAGCGCCACGGTGTGGTGTCCGTACCGAGCAGTTCGGCGCGGCAGTTGCGCCGTGAGCGGCGCAGAGCCCGGCGGGCGGCGCGTACCGCGAAGCGGGACGATGCCCGGATACGCCGCCGGGGCGCGGGCAGCCTCTCTCGGGCCTGAGCGCCGTCGGGCCTGTCCGGTGGATCGGGCCGGGCTCGCGCCGCTTGCGGCCGCGCTGTTTCCTTACTCGTCGGACGGGCCCCCAGGGGGACCCTGGGCGGTGTCGGGCGGTGTCGTGGTGCGCTTGAACATGCGGGTGGCGGTGATCTCGCCGTGCACCGTCTCGCCGTTCGGGTCCTGTTGCGGCAGCCCGGGGCGAAGGTGCTCCTCCACGCTGATGTACTTCAGCCCGGCCCGCAGGTCCGCGTCGTTACGCAACCGGATGACCAGCGGGAATTCGGCAAGCGCCGTGGTGTCGAACAGTCCGGTCGTGTAGAGCAGCTGCACGCCGAGGGCGTCCGACACCGCACGCTGGAGCTCCAGCAGATACGTGGCGTTGGCGCGGCCGATGGGGTTGTCCAGGAAGAGCGTGCCCGCGTGCCGGTGCTGGTGCCGGTCGCGGCCCCGGTCGTTGCTGCGCAGTGCGGCCATCGTGCAGTACAGGGCGATGGCGGCGGTGAGCAGCTGGCCACCGGAGAAGACGTCGCCCATCTGGCCGACCGGGACGCGTTCGGCGCGGAGCACCGCGTCCGGCTTGAGGATCTCCACGGCGATGCCCTTGGGCTCCAGCGCCGCCTGCACGCCGCGCAGCAGGAGAGACAGCCCGTCCCTGCGCAGATCGGAGTTCTTCTTCAGGGCGGCGCGGGTGGCCTCGTCGATGACCTCACCGAGCCGCTCGGTGAGCGTCGCCTGGTCGGGTTCCTCGAAGCGGATCCGGAGGAACTCCTGGCCGGACCACTCCCCCAGTCCTTCGGGGAGCTGGGAGAGCCGCTGGGCGGAGCGGAGGGTGGTGAGCGCGGACTCCACGAGGCCGCGGAGCCGGTCGACGATGGAGTCGCGGTTGCGCTCCAACTGGGCCAGCTCGTCGGTGAGGACACGGAGCCGGGGTGCGAAGGCGCCGGCCCACTTCTCGGCGTGCTCGGGCAGCGCCGCGGCCGGCAGCTCGCGGATCTGCTGGCGGGCGGGGGTGCGGACCTGTTCGTAACGGGTGGAGTTGGCGTGCCGTACGAGGACGTCGCTCGCTTCCCGTACGGCGCTCTCGGCGGCGGACAGGTCGGTGGCGCAGCCGCGCAGTGAACGGCGGACCTCGGCGGCGGACTGCCGGGCCTCGTCGAGGCTGCCCGGGTACGGCTCGGGGGCCTCGGTGTCGTCGTCCGCACCGTGGTCCCTCAGGAGGTCGCGCAGGAGTGCCGCGGTCTCGTCGAAGCCGCCTGCGGAGTCCTCGGCGGTGCGGTGGGCGTGCAGCAGCTCGGCGTGGGCGGCGCGGGCGGTGTCCAGGGTTGCGGTGGCGGAGGCCAGTTCGGCCATGGCGGTGCGCAGGAGGGCCTGGGCCTGTTCGGCGTCGGCGGGGACCAACTCGTCGGGGAGTTCGGTGTGGTGGGTCTCGCCATCGACCGGGGCCAGGCGCTCGGCCTCGCCCCGCAGCCG
Organism: Streptomyces sp. NPDC048473; assembly: GCF_043200155.1. Lineage (NCBI taxonomy): Bacteria > Bacillati > Actinomycetota > Actinomycetes > Kitasatosporales > Streptomycetaceae > Streptomyces > Streptomyces sp. NPDC048473. Next base: position 55,414 of record NZ_JBICXE010000040.1, on the reverse strand, counting down.
GCCCAGCTGCTCGCTCGCGGTGGAGGCCCTGGTCTCCAGGAGCTGGACCAGGGATTCGGCGCGGGCGGCGGCCGCCTGCCGGGAGGGGCCGTCGGCGCCGTCCGTGCCTTCGAGGAGCTGGGCGGCCCGGGTGCGGACCTTGTTGGTGAGCCGGTCCAGCTCGGCCAGGGCGGCGCTCTCGTCGCTCTCGGCGCGAGCCTGTTCGGCGCGCAGGTCGGCGCCGACGCCCACCTTCTCGTACAGCTGGGATGCGGCCCGGTATGCCTCCCGCAGCGCGGGAAGCGCGGGGCGCGGGGTGTCGCCCTCGGGCTCCGGGAGGTGTTCCGGGGCGCCTGCGATCTCGGCACGTTCGGCGCGCAGGGCGCGGGCCGTGCGCCGGGCGTCGTCGGCGGCGCGCTGGGCGGCCCTGCGGTCCTCGTCGGCGGCGCGGGCCCGCTCCAGGAAGACGGTGGCACGGGCCTCGGACTCGGCTGCCTCGTCGATCAGTTCGCGCAGCTTCGCCTGCCAGCGCGCACGTTCGCGGAGCCGGTGGGCGAGGCCCGCGAGGGCGTCGGCGGCGCGGCGGGCACGCTGGGCGGCCTCCTGGCGATCGTCGCGGACACGGGCGGTGTCCGCGGCGGCCTCGTCGGCCTCGGCGCGCACGGTACGGGCCTCGGCGAGTGCGGCTTCTGCTGCCTCGGCGGCCGTACGGGCGGTTCGGGCGGCTTCGGCGAGCTCGGCGAGCATGCCGGGCGGGCAGTCGGCGCGCCAGGAGCCGATGCGGGCGGTGAGGGAGCGGTCGGCGGTGAGGCGGGCCGCGAGGGTACGGATGTCCTCGTCGCGGGCGGCGGCCCTGCTCCTGAGGGCCTGCCGCTCCTCGTCGGCCGCGTGTTCGTCGTGCATCGCCGGGTTCGGCGGGACGAGGAACACCCCTTCCGTGCTCGCCGCCGAGCCCGTGCCGGTGGCCGGGACGGGGGCGAGCAGCGCGGCGGCGGTGCCGACGGCGACGGCGGAGCGCGGCAGCAGTGCGGCGCCGCTCAGGACGTCGCGGGCCCGGGCGTGCGAGTCGGGGTCGGTGATGACCACGCCGTCGACGAGTTCGGGACGGGCAGCGAGGACGGCCGCGTGGTCGGCGGGGTCGACGGCCTGGGCGAGGTATCGCCAGCCGGGCAGGGCGGGGATGCCGTGCTCGCCGAGGTATTCGACGGTGGCGAGGACATCGGGGCCGGGCGGCAGCAGTCCGCCGTCGCCGAGTGCGCCGAGGATGCGGGAGTCGTCGGCGGCCGCGGTGCGCAGTTCGAAGAGGCGGCGTTCGGCGGAGGCGATGCCCTGGTCGAGCAGCTCCCGCAGTTCGTCGGCGCTGCGGTCCAGCTCCTGGGCGGTGAGCGGCTGTGCGTGGGCGGCGGGCTGTTCGGCGGTGACGGTGTGCGTGCCGTGGCCGGCCTGGTCCGGACGGCCTGTCCGGCCTTCCTGACCCGACTGTCCTCCCTGGCCTGCGTGTCCTCCCTGACCTGCCTGGTCCTGGTGCTGGTGGTCCGCGCCGTGCGGGGTGTCCGGGTCCGTCTCCGTGCCGGCCGCTCCGCGGCGCGGCCGGGGCACGCCGGTGCCGTGCGTGGCGGGCAGGCCCAGCAGGTCGGCCAAGCGGTGGTCGGCGGCGATCGACTCGGCGGCCCTGAGCTCGGCCTCGTACGACTGTTCCGCGGCCTGTGCGGCATCGGCGGCGCGCGCCGCGGCCAGCTCGGCGCGGCTCTCGGCGGCTGCGGCTTCCCTGGCCACGTCGGCCGCCGAACGGGCGGCCTCCCTGGCGGTGTCCCACGCGGCGACGGCGGACTGCTCGGCGTCGCTCGCGGCGAGGGCGGCGCGCGCCGGATCGGCGTCCGGCGCGGTGTTGTCGAGCCAGCCGGCCCGCACCGCCTCTGCCGTCTCCTGCTCGACCTCGGCGAGGCGCTGGCGCAGATGTCCGGCCTCGCTGCGCGCGCGCTGGGCCTCGGTGGCGGCGGTGGTGGCGTCGCGGTGGGCGGTCTCGCCCGCCGTCTGGAGGGTGTCGGAGCGCTCCTCCTCCTCGTTGGCCAGGGTCTCGCCGGCCTCCGCCGCGGTGTGCAGAGCCCGTACGAGATCGGCGGCGGCCTCGGCGCGGGCGGCGAGCGCGGGAGCGGCATCCCGCTCGGCCTCGCGGATGGCGACGGCCACACGTGCGGAGCGGTCGGCTGCGGCTCGGTGTCGCAGTACGGCCTCGGCGGCCTGCCAGGCGGAGTGCAGGGTGCGGGCGTCGACCAGTTCGCGGCGCTGGGCGGCCGCGCCCTTCTCCGCCGCGGTCAGGGCCAGGGAGGCGTGCCGGTAGGCCAGTTCGGCCGCGATCAGGGCGCTGCGGCTGCGGGCCTCCTCGGCCGTGGTGACGGTGTGGGCCGCGCCCGTCACCTGCTGGGCGAGCTCGGCGGTCCGGCCGCGCTCCTGTCCGGCGCGGACGGAGAGCCTGCGGGCGAGCGTACGGGTGCGGCGCTCGGCGCCCGCGTGGATGTCCCGGGTGCGGGACCGGGTCTCGGCGGCCTCCACGATCCGGCCGAGCAGATCGATCGAGCCCGCAGTGAAGTCTCGCTCCGCGGTCAGCTCGGCTCGGCGGCCCAGCTTGTTGCCGAAGCCGCTCACCAGGTCGGCGAGGCCGTCCGTGTCACGGGTGTCCGTGACAGCGCGGAGGAGCAGGTCGGTGAAGTCGGAGTCCTTCTTGACCGCGAAGAGGCCGGCCGCCTCGCCCTCGTCGGCGTTCATCTCGCGCTGGTAGCGGAAGAGTTCGGGGTCGAGGCCGAGGTCTCCGAGGTGCTCGTTCCAGCGGTCGTGGATCTCTTCCCAGTGCACATCGAGGTGCTGGTAGAACTTGCCCGCCTCGGTCAGGGCGTCGCGGAAGCCCTTCATCGTGCGTCGTCTGCCCTGCGCGCCGGAGACGCCTTCGACGGGGCGGTGCACGGAGGTGGCCTCGGCGACCGGCAGGGAGTCCAGGCTGAGCCCGGGCCCTGGGCGGAAGGAGTACCAGGCCTCGGCGAATTTCCGCGGGTCGTTGGAGACCTGCCGTCCACGCCACTCGCTGACCTTGCCGACGACCACGCACTCGCCGGTGAGGGTGTGCTGCCACTCCAGGGCAACATGCCCGCAGTCGTCGGCGAGCAGGAACTTGCGCAGTACGCCGGAGCTGGCGCCGCCGAGGGTGTTGCGGTGGCCGGGCAGCATCACCGAGAAGATCAGCTTCAGGAGCACCGACTTACCGCCGCCGTTCTCCAGGAAGAGCACCCCGGCGGGGGCGGGACGGCGCGGCGGGCCGACCGGCTCCTCCTCGAAGAACTCCGCCTGTGCCGGGGCGGGGTTGGGCACGGGCTCGCCCACTCCGCGCAGGTCAAGCACGGTGTCGGCGTAGCGCGCACCGGCAGGCCCGATGGAGTAGAGGCGGACCCGGGACAGCTCGTACATGGCGGCGGACTCTCGTCGTTCAGGCAGCGGAGGGAGACGGCGGTGGTGGGGCGGGCCGGTCAGGCGTGGAAGGGCAGACCGGCGTCGGCGACCAGCTCCAGGTCGTCGGGGTCGGGCGGCGGCAGCAGCGTCGCCGTTCCGTCGGTGACCGGTACGACTCCGAGTTCCAGCAGTTCGGCCATGGCGGCGCTGCCGGCCATGTCGCGGACCTGGAGCTGGTAGCGGGCGGTGGTACGGAAGGCGCCTCCGGCGTCGTCCCCGGTGCGCTGGAGGAAGCCGGATTCGGTGAGGAAGGCGACGGCCTTGCCGACGATGCCGGTGGTGGAGCCGGCCAGCCTTCGGGCGTCCTTCGTGGCTCCGGTGGAGCTGCGCCGGGCGTAGATCCGCCAGGCCGCTTCCAGTCCGGGGGCGTCGGTGGCCGGGTCGGTGTTGTCGCCGTGCTCCTCGGCGCGCTCCTCCAGACGGTGGCACGCCTGGCGTACGAACGAGTCGACGCCGTTGACGGTGATCCGGCCGATGTACGCGTCGTCGGCAAGGTCCTCGGGGCGGGGGAAGGCCATCGCGGCGACGGCGACGTGCGCGAGCCCGTGCAGGAAGCGGTCGGCGGAGTCGGACGAGGCGCGGCGGGCGTAGTCGCCCATGCGGACGGCGAAGACCGAGTCCTCACCGGCGGTCACGGCCATGCCGGCGCGGGTGGACACTTCCAGGACGACCAGGCCGAGACCGGTCGCCACGGCGTCGGCGAGCCGGGCGAAAGTGGGCACCTCCCGGTAGCGGCGGAGCAGTTCGGCGTATTCGGCGTCGCGTGCGGGCAGCAGTTTGGGCTGGAGCCCGAAGGCGACGAGCCGGGCGGCGTCGGCTGCGTCGGCCGGGGTGACGGGTGCGGTGGCAGTGGGCCCGGCCGGGTCGGCGGGCGCCGTGCTCTCGGTCGCGTACGCGACGGTCGGATCGCCCCACGCGTCGGCGTGCTGTGCGCGGTGGTCGCTCACGACTGTCGCTCCTTGCTGCGGAAACTCTTCGGTACGGGGTGGACGGCGCCGGTTCTCGCGGCGTCCGTCGCGGGCGGCGCGGTCCGGTCCGCGCACGCCGCGTGGGCGCGGGAAGGCTGCGGGCGCCCCTGGTCGGCGTGCATCGGCCGGGTCGGCGGCCGGCGTGCGTCGCACAGCGCGCCGCTCATGACGCCTCCGAGCGGTCCGCGGCCATTCCGGCGGCGTCCAGCAGGGCCGTACCCACTATCAGGTCCGCACCGCCGAACTCCGGGTCGTCGAGCTGCGTCCCGTCGTCGACGGAGAACAACAGGCGCTGCTCGCCCTGTCGGTATGCGGTGCCGACCGGCGGGCTCGCGGCGTGCACCGCGAGCAGGGCGACCAGGTAGGGCAGTTCGGGATCGCGGCGCCGGGCTTCCGCGAGGAGTCCGGAGAGCCGGCGCGGGGCGTCGTGCTCCAGGTCGAGGAGTTCCATGGCGTTCGCGAGCTGTTCCTCGCTGAACCTGCTGTCGTCCGGGGTGACGATCAGATCGGGTTCGGGCATTTCGGCGCCCAGGTGTTCCCGTTCCAGGGGCGGGGTGAGCAGCATGTCGACGAGGTCGCCCACCCGTACCGAGGTGGGGGTGCGCAGCCCGGTGCCGTGGGCGAAGAACGCGTCGGTGACGCGGATGGCCTGTTCGACGGGGAGCGGCAGCAGCGGGGCGACCAGCTGACCGTACAGGTCGAGCCCGGTGCGGGTCGTGGGGGTGGCGAACGCCTGCCGGTCCTGTTCGGCCCGGAAGAGCGGCCCGGCTTCCAGCAGGCGGGACTGCAGCTGGGTGTGGCGGCGGATGCAGTCCTTGACGATGTCGACGAGCTCGGCGGCGCGCCGCTTGTGCTCGGGCTCCTCGGCCTCGTCGCGGGCCTTGCGGATGTTGGTGAGGATCGCGTTCTCGTGGCGGTATCGGTCGGCGACGTGGTCGAGTGCTTCGGCGATCATGTCGGGCACGGCGTTGAGCCAGTCGACGGCCCGGACGTTGCGCCGGGTGGCCTCCAGCGTCTTGCGGAGGGTCTCCGCGTACTGCACGGTGCGGTAGCGGGCCTGCTCGGCGGCGAGCTGTGCGTCCGCGAGGCGGCCCCGGCTGATGAGGACCTCCAGCTTCACCTCGGCGGCGATCTGGGCGCTGGTGACGTCCGTGTCGAGGGCGCCGACCAGGACGTTGACCGCTTCGTCGGTGGCCCGGAGATAGACCGTGCCGCCGTATCCCGGGACCTCTTCGATCAGCTTGAAGTCGTAATCACGGCGGACATACACCCCATCAGGACCGAAAGTGCCGTACACCGCACGGAATCCTCGGTCGACGCTGCCGACATTGATCAGGTTCTCCAGCACCCAGCGGGCGACCCGCTCGTGCTCGGCGACCGGGCGGCGCGGGGCCTGGGCGGCGACGCGGGGAAGGAGCCTGGTCACTATCTGGTCGTGGTCGGCACCCGTATCGAAGTCCATGTTGAGGGTGACGAGGTCGATCGCGGCGAGTGCGACCTCGGCCATCGCGTAGACGGTGTACTCACCGGCCAGATTCGCCTTGCGCACATCGAGGTCGTGCAGCGGCGCCGTGCAGGCGAGCGCGCGCAGCCGCCGCGAGAGCCCCTCGTCGGCGGCCGGGCCCGGGGCAGGTCGCGGCCCCGCGCTGAGCTGGGGCGCAGCGTTGTCCGTGTAGGCAGGCGAAGTCACGCTGCACAGATTAGGTCCTCACACTGACAACGGTCGAAACGGCGCAGAAGCGACCCCTTGCCCGGAGCCGGCCGGCGACGGCATCACAGCCGTTCCCCGGTGTGTTCCGTGCGGCTTTCCCGGCCCGGCTCCGGGGGCCCGTAGCCCCCGCCGCCCGGTGTGCGCAGCACCAGTACGTCTCCCCGCTCCAGGTCGGCGGTGTCACAGCCCCGCAGCGGTGCGACCGTCCGGCCGTCCGCGCGCTCGATGTGCTGATCGCCCAGAGCGCCGGGTCCACCGCCCGCCATGCCGTACGGCCTCACCCGGCGATGGCCGGAGAGCAGCGCCACGGTCATGGGTTCGAGGAAGCGGATTCGCCGCTCCACGCCGCAGCCGCCGTGCCAGCGCCCCGTACCCCCGCTGCCGTCCCGTACCCGGAAGCTCTCCAGCAGCACGGGGTAGCGCCATTCGAGGACTTCGGGGTCGGTGAGGCGGGAGTTGGTCATATGGGTCTGTACGGCGTCGGCGCCGTCGAAGCCGTCGCCCGCGCCCGAGCCGCTCGCCACGGTCTCGTAGTACTGGACCCGTTCGTTGCCGAAGGTGAGGTTGTTCATGGTGCCCGAACCCTCGGCCTGAATGCCGAGCGCCGCGTACAGGGCGCCGGTGACGGCCTGGGACGTCTCCACGTTTCCCGCGACGGTGGCCGCCGGATGGACGGGGGCCAGCATGGAGCCCTCCGGAATCCTGACCTCCAGGGGCTTGAGGCAGCCGCTGTTGAGCGGGATGTCGTCGGCGACCAGGGTCCGGAAGACGTACAGCACAGCCGCCATGACCACGGATTTCGGCGCGTTGAAGTTGCCCGGCTGCTGCGGTGAGGTGCCGGTGAAGTCGACGACCGCGCTGCGGGTGGCCTTGTCCACGGTGAGGGCGACCTCGATGACCGCGCCGTTGTCGGTCTCGTAGCGGTAGGCGCCGTCGTGCAGTGCGGCGATGATCCGGCGGACGGACTCCTCGGCGTTGTCCTGTACGTGCCCCATATACGAGGCTACGGCTTCGGGCCCGAACTGCTCGACCATGCGCCGGAGTTCGGCGATGCCCTTCTCATTGGCGGCGATCTGGGCGCGCAGATCGGCGAGGTTGGTGTCCGGGTCGCGGGAGGGGTACGCGGCGGTGGTGAGCAGCTCGCGTGTCTCGGCCTCGCGCAGCCTGCCATCCCGTACCAGCAGCCAGTTGTCGAACAGCACTCCTTCCTCGTGGATGGTGCGGCTGAAGGCGGGCATGGAGCCGGGGGTGATGCCGCCGATCTCGGCGTGGTGTCCACGTGAGGCCACGAGGAACCGCAGCATCGGCCCCTCATCGGCGGTCTCATCGAAGTCGAACACGGGCGTCACCACGGTCACATCTGGCAGATGTGTGCCCCCGTGGTACGGATCGTTGATGGCGTACACATCGCCGGGCCGCATCGTGCCGCTGTTGCGCCTCAGCACCTCCTTGATGGACTCCCCCATCGAGCCGAGGTGCACGGGAATGTGCGGGGCATTGGCGATCAGATTGCCGTCCGCGTCGAACAGGGCGCAGGAGAAGTCGAGCCGCTCCTTGATGTTGACGGAGTGGGCCGTGTTCTCCAGGCGCACGCCCATCTGTTCGGCGATCGACATGAAGAGGTTGTTGAAGACCTCCAGCATGACGGGGTCGACCCGGGTACCGACGGCCGTGCGGTCCGGGCGCGGGCGGACCCTGGTGAGCAGCAGATGGCCGGTGCCGGCGAGCTCGGCCTGCCAGCCCGGGTCGACGACGGTGGTGGCATCCGCCTCGGCGATCACGGCAGGGCCGGTCACGGTGTCCGCAGGGTGCAGTTCCTCGCGCCGGTGGAGCGGGGCGTCCTGCCATCGGCCGTCGGCGAACATCCTTACGGTGTCGTGCGGTTGAGGTTCTGCGCTCTTTCGGGACGTGCGGTCGGCCGGGCGCGGTTCGTGCTGTCCCGCCGTTCCGGTCGCCTCGACCGACACCGCCTCGACGACCAGGGGTTTGTCCATGGTGAACGCATAACGTGCGCGGTGCTCCGCGGTGAACGCCTCGGCCATGGCGGGTGCGGTGTCCAGGCCGACGGGCAGGCTCGAATCCGTACCGGCATAGCGCAGGAGCACGCGGGCGTGCGTGCTGATCGCGCTGTCGGGGATGGCGTCGGCGCGCAGTTCGGCGCGGGTGCGGGCGGCGAGTTCGTCGCAGAGTTCGCCCACCGCGGTCCGGGTCGCCTCGTTCAGTTCCGCCTCGACGGACTGTTCGCGCATCGCGGTGGCGTCGGCGAGACCGATGCCGTACGCGGACAGCACGCCGGCCAGCGGCGGTACGAGGACCGTGTCGATGCCCAGGGCGTCGGCGACGGCGCAGACGTGCTGGCCTCCGGCGCCGCCGAAGCCGGTCAGGGCGTAGCGGGTGATGTCGTGTCCGCGCTGCACGGAGATCTTCTTGACCGCGTTCGCCATGTTGAGCACGGCGATCTCCAGGAACCCGGCGGCGACCTCGGCCGCCGTGCGCCGACTTCCGGTGGCGCGCGCCACGTCCCCGGCGAGTGTGTCGAAGCGTTCGCGGACGAGGTCCGCGTCGAGCGGGAGATCGCCGTCCGGTCCGAAGACGGCCGGGAAGTGCGCGGGCTGGACCCGGCCGAGCATCACATTGGCGTCGGTGACGGTCAGCGGGCCGCCACGGCGGTAGCAGGCCGGGCCGGGGATCGCGCCCGCCGAGTCGGGGCCGACGCGGTAGCGGTGGCCGTCGAAGTGCAGGACGGAGCCGCCGCCGGCCGCGACGGTGTGGATGTTCATCATGGGGGCGCGCATCCGCACACCGGCCACCTGAGTGCCCAGCTCGCGCTCGAACTCGCCCGCGTAGTGCGACACATCGGTGGATGTGCCGCCCATGTCGAAGCCGATGACCCGGTCGAATCCGGCCTGTCCGGAGGTACGGGCCATGCCGACCACGCCACCGGCGGGGCCGGAGAGCACCGCGTCCTTGCCCCTGAAATGGGAGGCTTCGCGCAGCCCGCCGTTGGACTGCATGAACATCAGCCGGATGCCGTCGAGTTCGCGGGTGACCTCGTCGACGTACCGGCGCAGGATCGGTGAGAGGTAGGCATCCACGACGGTGGTGTCGCCGCGTGGTACGAGCTTGATCAGTGGGCTCACCTCGTGCGAGCAGCTGACCTGGGTGAAGCCCGCCTCGCGGGCTGCGGCGGCCACGGCGCTCTCGTGTCCGGGGTGGCGGTAGCCGTGCATCAGGACGACCGCCGCGCTGCTCAGGCCGTCGGCCCGGGCGGCCTGCAGCCGCTCGGCGACCGCGTCCCGGTCCAGTGGTGTCACGACGCGGCCTCGGGCGTCGATCCGCTCGGGGACCTCGATCACCCGCTCGTACACGGCCTCGGGCAGCAGGATGCGGCGGTCGAAGAGTCTCGGCCGGTTCTGGTACGCGATGCGCAGGGCGTCGCGGAAGCCTTCCGTGATGACCAGGACGGTCGGCTCGCCGCGCCGTTCCAGCAGGGCGTTGGTGGCGACCGTCGTGCCGATCTTCACCGTGCCGACCCGGTCGGCGGGGACCGGGTCGGTGGGGCCGAGGCCCAGCAGCCCCCGGATTCCGGCCACGGCGGCGTCGCGGTAGCGGTCCGGGTCGTGGGAGAGCAGCTTGCGGGTGACGAGGTGCCCCTCGGGATCCCGGCCCACGACGTCGGTGAACGTCCCGCCTCGGTCGATCCAGAACTCCCAGTGTCCGGTCATCCCTCCATACTGACCCGCTCCACCGACAACGGCCCGGACGGCACGGCCTGCTCCCCGGCGCGCGGTGCGGCGGGTGACGTGGTCGGCGCACCGGCCGGCTGTACGGCGGCCAGCGCGCTCCGCAGCGCCGCCTCGGCCCGTCGGTCCAGGCGTGCGCCGGTGCCGCACACCCGGTGCTGTATCTCCGCTCCGGCGAGGCACAGCAGCTGGGGCAGCAGATCGGTGCTTCTGCGGGCCAGCCAGCCGGTGCCGGCGGTCGCGAGCCAGAGCCATGTGTCGACGCGGCTCGGGGGCGGCTGCTGGGGTTCGAGCCCCGGCGCGGCGCCGTGAGCCAGGCCCCGTGCGGCCAACAGCTCATGGAAGCCGGCTGCGACCGTCCGATGACCGTGTTCGGCCGGGTGGAGCCGGTCGGCGCTCCACAGGGAGCGGTCGCGGACCCAGGCCCGGTCCGCCATGTGCAGATGAACGGCGTCGTAGCGTGCGGACAGTGTGTGCACGACGGCGTTCACCGTGGCCTGGCGCCGGGCGAGCGGTCTCCCCAGGGGCGCGGGGAGCCCGAGCACGGCGCCGGGGTCGGGCAGACAGGCGGTCAGGAGTACGGCTCCGCTCTCCGTCAGGAGCGCGCAGACTTCGTCGAGACGCTGCGCGAGGAGTCGGATGTCGAAGGTGCGGCGCAGGGTGTCGTTGACGCCGACGACGACGGACGCGAGGTGGGGCCGGAAGGCGACCGCCGCCGCGGCCTGCCGGTCCAGGACGTCGCCGGACTGCGCACCGCTGACGGCGTAGTTACGGAACTCCACGCTCCGCCGGCCGTCCGCGACACCTTCGGCGAGCAGCGCCGCCCAGCCCCGCCGGCCACCGGGGACGGGGTCGCCGACGCCTTCGGTGAACGAGTCCCCGAGCGCGGCGAACCGCACCGGGGAGAGGCCCGGCGCACCGGGAGCGTGCGGTCCCGGGATGCCGGACGGCACCGACGCCCCCTTCATGCCCGCACCCCCGGAATGCCGCCCCGGTCCGGCACATCGTGCGCGGCCAGGAACGCGGCCACCGAACGGTCCCAGCCGAAGAGTTCGGCCCGTTGCCTCGCCGCGGCGCGGCGCCCGTCGTGCGGGCGCCCGAGCAGCTCCCGTACCGCGGCGGCGAACGCCTCACCCGTGTCCGCGGCTGCCACTCCCGCACCGCCGATCACCTCCGGCAGCGCAGAACTCGCGCTCGCCACCACCGGGGTGCCGCAGGCCAGTGCCTCCAGGGCCGACAGGCCGAACGTCTCGGCGGGTCCGGGCGCCAGGCAGATGTCGGCCGCCGCCTGCAGATCCGCCAGAGTCTCCCGGTCCCGCACATGGCCGAGGAATTCGACCGGCAGCCGCCGCGCCCGTGCCCTGCTCTCCAGGCCCGCACGCAGTGGCCCGTCGCCCGCGACGACGAGCGCCGCGCGCACCCCCAGACGCCGCAGCTCGTCAAGCGTCTCCAGGGCCCGGCCGGGGCGTTTCTCGACCGAGAGCCGCGAGCACAGCAGAAGCAGCACGTCCCGGCCGTGCAGGTGCCGGGCGCGCAGCACCGTACTGCGCCGGTGGGGGCGGCAGCGTCGCAGGTCCACGCCGAGCGGGGCGCGCACCACATTGCGGGCGCCGATGCGCAGGAACTCGCGCTCCGCCCACTGCGTGGTGCACACGATCCGGGTGTACGCGTGGGCGCTGCGCGTGTTGAGGCGGTCGGCCGCCCGCCCGGCCGCGCCGGCCGGGACGCCCCAGGTGCGCAGCACCCCGTCGGCCGTCTCGTGGGAGACCATCACGGCGGGCACCCTGGCACGGCGCGCCCACTCCCCCGTCCATCGCAGCGTGGTCCGGTCGGAGACCTCCAGACGGTCGGGCCGCAGCGTTTCCAGAAGGTGGCGGAGGCCGCGCCGGCCTGCCAGTACGCGGTACCCGCCGCTGCCCGGCAGGACCGGCCCGGGCAGCGTGATCACCCTCCCCTGCTCCGTGCGCTCGTCGGTCCGTGTGTCGCCGGGCACGATGAGCACCGGCTCGTGCCCGGCCGCGAGATAGCCGCGGCCGAGTTCGTCGAGGGCGGTACGCAGTCCGCCGGATGACGGGGTGATGAAGTTCGCCAGCCGGACGATGACCGTCCGCCGTTCGCGGCCGGTCATGCCGCCACCGCCGTCCGGTCGCGCAGCACCTCGTCGTAGTGGCCCAGGAGTTGATCGCCCACGGCCTGCCATGTCCGGCCCTCGACCGTGGCCCGGCCGGTGGCACCGTAGGCCGCCGCGAGCGCGGGGTCCGCGGCGAGTGCGCCGACTGCCGCCGCCACCGCACCGGTGTCGAGCGGCGGGACCAGCAGTCCGGTCCGCCCGTGATCGACGAGGTCGAGCGGTCCGCCCGCCGCCGGGGCGATCACGGGTACTCCGGACGCCATGGCCTCCTGCACCGTCTGGCAGAACGTCTCGTACGGTCCTGTGTGCACGAACATGTCAAGCGAGGCGAAGAACCGGGCGAGGTCGTCCCCGGTTCTGCGGCCGAGGAAGACCGCGCCGGGCAGGGCGGTCCGCAGCGATGCCTCACTGGGTCCGTCCCCGACGACCACGACCCGGACCCCGGGTATCGCGCAGGCCCCGGCCAGGAGTTCGACATGTTTCTCCGGGGCGAGCCGGCCGACGTACCCGACGATCCGCTCCCCGCCGGGCGCGAGACGGCGGCGCAGTGCCTCGTCCCGCAGTCCGGGCCGGAACCGGGCGGTGTCGACGCCGCGTGGCCACAGCCGTACCCGGGGCACGCCGTGCTCGGTGAGGTCGCGGACGGCAGCGGTGGACGGGGCGAGGGTGCGGTCGGCGGCGCTGTGCACGGCGCGCATCCGGCGCCAGGCGGTGTTCTCGCCGGTGCCGAGGTACGTGCGTGCGTAACCGGCCAGATCGGTCTGGTACACGGCCACGGCCGGCAGTCCGAGCCTGGCCGCGGCTGCCATGCCCCGTACGCCGAGCACGAACGGTCCGGCCAGATGGACGAGTTCGGCGCGGTGCGCGGTGAGGGCGGCGGTCAGGCGGCGGCTCGGCAGTGCCACCCGGACCTGGGGATAGCCGGGCAGGGGAAGAGAAGGTACGCGCACCACGGGGCAGGGTGCGTCGGCTTCGAAGGCGTCGGAGGGGTCCGAACGGGACGTGGTCGTCGCGCCGGCCGTGGCCGGGGCGATGACGAGCGGTTCGTGGCCGCGGCCGGCGAGATGCCGGGCCGTCTGCAGGGTGCAGTGGGCCACGCCGTTGACATCGGGCGGGAAGGATTCGGTGACGATGACGACACGCATACCCGTGTTGTCGCCACGCCGGACGTGACCGGGCCGACTTGGATCTTTCCGCCCGGGGAACGTCCCATGAGCGTTTGAGCCGAGCGCGCCCCCGACGCGCTTGCTCGCCCGTTCGCGCCGCGCCCCCGACGCGCGCCGCTGTGCGTACTCCGGTCAGACCGCGGAGGTGTCGGGCCCGATCCTGCTGCGTACCGCTGTCTGCACCTCGGCCTCCTCGGCCGGGTCCGCGGCGAGTCGGCGCAGTCGTTCGGCGACCCTGATGTCGCCGGTCTCGGCGTGGAGTGCGGCGACCTCGCGGGTGGTCTCCTCGCAGTCCCACAGGCATTCGACGGCGAATCCGGTGGCGAAGGAGGGGTCGGTTGCGGCCAGTGCGCGGGCCGCTCGGCCGCGCAGGTGCGAGGAGGACGTCTCCCGGTAGACATGGCGCAGTACGGGGGCCGCACAGGCGATGCCCAGCCGGCCCGTGCCGTCGACGAGGGTCCACAGCCGTGGGGCGTCCGGGCCTTCGCCCCGTACGGCCTCGCGGAGTGCGCCGAGGACCAGTGGGGCGTCCTGGGCGCCGCCCCGGCAGGCGAGCACACCGGCCGCGGATGCGCCGAGCGCGTCGGGCCGTCGGGCCCAGCGCCTGGCGCGCTCCACCGCCGCGTCGCCGCACATCCGCTCGAAGGCGGCGACGGCCGCGTCGGCGACGGTGCGCGAGGCGCTGGCCGCGGCGATCCCGATCAGGTCGAGCACGGCCGGATCCCTGGCCTCGGCCAGATAATGCAGGGCGGCGCAGCGTCCGCCCTCGGGGCCGCTGCGGGCTGCCTCGATGATCGTGGACCGGTCCTCGGGGCCGGCGACGGCGGAGAGGCACCGGGCGGCCGGGACATGGAGGACGCTGCCGCGTTCGAGTCCCTGCTGGGCCCAGTCGAGGACGGCCTGGACGCTCCAGCCGGGGCGGGGGCCGCCGGGTCGCATCTGTCGCTGCCAGCGGTCGAAGGAGCCCTGTTCCGAGGCGGCCCTGACCCTGGCGCCGACCTCCTCGCGCGGGTCGTCCGCCCAGAGCCGCCAGGGGCGGGGTTCGAAGGCGTCCCGCACGGCGGCGGCCAGCTCGGCGGCGCCGTCCTCGGTGGCCGGGAACCGGCCGAGCACGGGTACGGCGAGGGCGCGGAGCCCCGTGTCGTCGTCACGCAGGGCGAGCTCGTCGAGTGCCCAGGCCCAGTTGGCTCCGGTCGCGGCGTACCGCCGCAGCAGGGCCAGGGCGTCGCCGCGTCCGTACGAGGCGAGGTGGCCGAGCACGGCGAGGGCCAGCCCGGTGCGTGAGTCATCGGTGTCGAGGTGGTCGTCGGGATCGCACAGGTGGCGCTCGATCTCTTCGATGCCGCCGTCGAGGTCGAGATACAGGCGTGCGTAGTAGAGGGAGCGGTTCTCCACCTGCCAGTCGTGACGCGGATCGCTCAGGACGCAGTGGTTGAGAGCCGCCAGGGCCTCGGGGCGTGGCGCGGCGAGCGCGTGGAGCGTGCCGTCGCCACGGCCCCTCTGCAGCAGGCCGAGCAGGGTGCCGCTCGGCGCTATGAACGGATCAAACATGAAAAAAGCCTCACATCAAGCTGTCGACGCAACCGGGACTGTGCAGTTCCAAGTGCCGGGTGGGGCACTACGCCGCGCAGCAACATGATCGGCCGACCGCCGTCTTCTGCTTGGTGTAGACCATCTTCCTCTGCCTCTCGTCGGTGGCCCGAACCGGGCCCGCGACGTCATGATGACCCAGCCATTTCGCCACCGCGACCACATTTACGGCGTACCCGGTCAGCGGGAGCCGAAGAGTTCCAGCAGGTCGGCCTTGCCGAACATGCGTGCAGTGTCCAGTGCGGAGGGTGTTCCGGCCGCCGGGTCGGCCCCTGCGGCGAGCAGCGCCTCGATCACCGCGTCCTCGCCCTTGAAGACGGCTCCGGCGAGCGGTGTCTGTCCGCGGTCGTTGGCCCGGTCCGGGTCGGCGCCACGGCCGACGAGGGCGGTGACCGCGGCGGCGTGCCCGTGATAGGCGGCGAGCATCAGCAGCGAATCACCCCGGTCGTTGGTGAGGTTCACGGAGACACCCGCGTCGACATAGGCGGCGAGAGTCTCGGTCTCACCGCGACGGGCCAGGTCGAAGACCTTCGTCGCCAGCGCGACCACCTCGGGATCGGGGGTTTCGCTCATCGGACGGACCGCCTTCCATTAACCGGTTTCACCACTGTTGACCTGCTGGGGCGTACGCCGTGGGGGCCGTACGAGTGAATCGACAGGGTACTGCTCAACCGCGCACATGACCCGGTCCGCCCGTGGCAAAAGATCACGCCCGGTGACGGTGGGACAGCGTGCGCCATCGAGTTTTCCGTCCCGCAGGCACTCCCACGTCGGCCGATCAAGTGAAAATACAGACTTTTCACCCAAATGCAGCTTTTATCGTATAGATACTTCCGGTGAACCTGGAAGGACTCATGGTGACTGTCCCCTCAACCAGGAGAACCTCTCATGATCCTGTCCATGTCAGGCGTAGTCATCCTCGGCGTCATCGTCTTCCTGTTTTTCAGGAAGGACGGCCTCAAGGCGTCGCACGCCGTCGTCACTGCCATGTTCGGCTTCTATCTGGCAGGCACCGCCATCGCACCGAGCATCACCGCGGGCGGCGCGAGTCTCGCCGGCCTCTTGGGCGGGATCAAGTTCTGACCCCCCGCGACCACTCCCACCCTTTCAGGAGACCGACGTGGCCCGGCGACCACTCCCCCGCATTCTGAGCAGCGGCAGCGCCTCGATCACTCGCAGTCGCGAGTTCGCGCGCACGGCCGCCGACAACGCCACCGACGTCCTCCATCCGCTGATCATGATCACTCGTGGTCTGCGGCTGCTGGCCGGAGCGGGGCGGCAGAAGTGGGCCGCGACGCCCAAGGACAAGCGTGGTCCGGCGCTGTTCTCCGTCGCGGCCTGCGTACTCGTGGTCGCGCTCATCCCGTACGGGTCCGTGTTCGCCCTGGTCACGATGATGGGCGCAGCCGCATGGAAGGGGCGGGAGCGGACCCCCGTGAAGACCGGCCCCGACGAGGCGGAGACCGGGCGGCTGCGGTCCCTGTACGAGGCGCTCGTGCCGTACTTCTCCGTGGCCGACGACCCCGGTCCGCTGTTCGCCCACGGCGGCGACTGGGACAAAGTCTTCAGCGGTTACGAATTCGACGGCAACGGGCGCCTGACGCGTCTCCAGGTGACGTACCCCGCCTACTTCACCGACAGCGAGGCCGCCTCCCGCATCCGGATCGAGCAGCTGCTGCACGCCAAGTCGGGCCGCGGCCGCGAGTACCACTTCGCCTGGGACGAGGAGGGCAACCGGCTCGTCATGAGCGTGCTCGACGCCCTGCCCACCTCGATCGGGGCCCAGCGCTTCGTCACCGCACCCGGCGAGACCGTGCTGGGTTTCACCGACGGCGACGCGGTGCAGCGCACCGTTCCCGTGAACGACGGCGACGCGACCCGTGACGCGCCTCCGGTCGTCTGGCGGACCGGCGCCCGCTCCACCGAGCCGCATCTGCTGGTCGTCGGACAGCCCGGCAGCGGCACCACCACGCTGATGCGCTCCATCGCCCTGCAGGCGCTCCAGCACGGCGACATCCTGATCATCGAAGGCAGCGGAACAGGCGAGTACGCCTGCCTGACCGGGCGCGACGGCGTACTGGCCGTGGAGTGCGGCCTGGCCGGCGCGCTGGCAACCCTGGAGTGGGCGGCCCATGAGACGGAGCGACGGCTGATCGCGGCGAACCGGGCCCGGCAGTCCGGCCACCCCGCCCCCGACGACATCAAGCGCCCGCTCTGGATCCTGCTGGACCGGCCCAGCGTCCTCGGCCACCTGGCGGCCGCCGACGGCAGGCCCGACCCCCAGGAGCTGCTCCAGGTGCCGCTGCGGCACGGCAGGGCGGCCAACGTCACCGTGGTCATGACCGATCAGTTCGACAGCCTGGACACCCTCGGCGAGACCGTACGGACCCACACCCGGGCCCGGGTCGTGCTCGGCCACTGTTCCCGCGACCAGATCGAGTCGGTGCTCGGCACGGAGCCGCACACCACGCCGACACCGGACGTCCCGCCCGGCCGGGGGTACGCGCGGCTCGGCACCGGTCCCGTGCTGCGGCTCCAGGTCCCGGCCACTCCCGATCCGTACGACGAGGCGACCAGCGAGGCGCAGCGGCAGGCGGTCCTCGGTCTGCTCCCCGGGCGGCAGGCGCCGGCCGAGGAGACCGTACCGGCCGGGGCGAGCGTCCCGGACCCGGCGATGCCGCGCACCGTGACCGCAGCTGTGGCCGTCGAAGGCATGGCGGTCGGCGACCGAACAGAACAGGGGTGACGGATCAGTTGCTCTGATCCGTCACCCCAGCACCGCCCTGTCGGTCAGGCGACGAACGTCCGCGGCGCCTCCACCCCCGCGCCCGCCCCCGAACCCACCAGCTGCGCCGCCGCCGCGAGCCGTACCGCCGCCTCGTCCGCGACCGGCCCCGCGACCGTGAACGGCAGCCGTACATACCCCTCGAAGGCGCCGTCGACACCGAACCGGGGGCCGGAGGGAACGCGTACGCCGACCCGCTCCCCCGCCACCGCGAGCCGGGAGCCGGAGAGGCCGCCGGTACGCACCCAGAGGGTGAGACCACCGCGCGGAACCGAGAACTCCCAGTCCGGCAGCTCCCGGCGGACCGCGGCGACGAGCGAGTCCCGGTTCTCCCGCGCCTGTTCGCGCCGGACCTGCACGGCCTGCTCCCAGCCGCCGGTACGCATCAGCCAGTTGACGGCGAGCTGCTCAAGGACGGGGGTCCCCATGTCGGCGTAGGCGCGGGCGGCCACCAGGCTCCGGATCACATCCGGGGCGGCGCGCACCCAGCCGATCCGCATGCCGGCCCAGAAGGCCTTGCTCGCCGATCCGACGGTGAGCACGGTGGAGCCCGCCGGATCGAAGGCGCAGACCCGGCGCGGCATCTGCACATCGTCGTCGAGAGACAGCTCGTTCATGGTCTCGTCGACGACCAGGACCGTACCGGCGGAGCGGGCGGCGTCCACCAGGTCACGTCGCCGGTCCTCGTCGGCCAGCGCACCTGTGGGGTTGTGGAAGTCGGCGACGACGTACGCGAGCCGCGGCGCCGCGTCCCGCAGCACCTGCCGCCACCGGTTCATGTCCCAGCCGCCGAGCCCTTCCTCCATCGCCACCGGCACCAGCCGGGCGCCCGCCTCCCGCATCAGCTGCAGGATGTTGGCGTAGCTCGGGGACTCCACCGCGATCCGTTCGCCGCGGCCCGCGAAGAGGTGGCAGATCGCGTCGATCGCGCCCATCGCCCCGGTGGTGACCATGATCTGTTCGGGCATGGTCGGGATGCCGCGCCCGGTGTAGCGGTCGGCGATCATCTGTCGCAGCGCGGGCAGACCGGCCGGATAGTCGCCATGGGTGTGGGCGTACGGTGCCAGCTCCTCCAGGGCGCCCTGGACCGCCCGGGTCAGCCACGGTTCGGGGGCGGGCAGCGAGGCGCAGCCCAGGTCGATCATCGAACCGAGAGACTCCGGAGGAAGCGGTTCCAGACCGCGTGCGGGCAGCGGATTGCCCGCGGGCACGGCGGTCCAGCTGCCGGCGCCCCGGCGGGACTCCAGGAACCCCTCGGCCCGCAGCGCCTCGTACGCGGCGGCGACGGTGGTGCGGCTGACGGACAGGGCGAGCGCCAGTTCGCGCTCGGCGGGGAGCCGTGCGGCCACCGGCACCCGGCCTTCGAGGACGAGCAGACGGACCCCGTCGGCCAGCGCGCGATACGCGGGCGGTTTGCGGGCGCCCGGTCCGGCGGGCCGGGGCTGTTGGGCATGGAGCTGCCGGGCGAGCTGCGCCGCACCGACCGCCGAAGTCCACTGCGCCATGGAAATCAGTCCACCTTCCTCGGATTGGCCATAGTTGGCGGCCATTCCCCTGCCACAGAGTGACATGCGGCAGTCCACCACCACCACTTCAGGGGGCACCTCTTGTCCATCACCCCTGTCCCTCGCGGGGCGCACCTCACCCGAAGGCTGATTCAGCTGTACGTCGGCCTTGCCCTGTACGGGGCGAGCTCGGCGCTCCTGGTCCGCGCCGGTCTCGGCCTCGAACCCTGGGGGGTGCTGCATCAGGGGCTCGCGGAGCGCACCGGACTGTCCATCGGGGTCGTCTCGATCATCGTCGGCGCCGCCGTTCTGCTGCTGTGGATACCCATCAGGCAGCGTCCCGGTCTCGGTACCGTCTCCAATGTCTTCGCCATCGGCATCGCCATGGACGGCACACTGGCGCTCGCACCCGACGTGCACGGCCTCGCCGCGCAGATCGCCGTGATGGTCGCCGGTGTCGTGGTCAACGGAGTCGCGACGGGGCTGTACATCGCGGCGCGGTTCGGCCCGGGACCGCGCGACGGGCTCATGACCGGTCTGCATCTGCGTACCGGCCGCTCCATCCGGCTCGTCCGCACACTGATCGAGGTGGCGGTCGTGGTGACCGGCTTTGTGCTCGGCGGCTCGCTCGGCGCGGGCACGGTGCTCTACGCCCTGGCCATCGGCCCGCTCGCCCAGTTCTTCCTGCGCTTCTTCACGATCGGCGAGAAGCCGGCAGCAGAGGCCGCCGCACCCGATGACGAGGCGGCCGTCACGGCCGGGTCGGACAGCGGCGACACCACCGTCACCGCACGGACACCGGAGCAGGCCATACTGCCGCAGTGACCTCCGTACGCCACCCCTATCTGGACCATCCCGCGACGATCCCCTTCGCCCATCGAGGCGGTGCCGCGGACGGGATCGAGAACACCACGGCCGCGTTCCGCCGGGCCGCCGATGCCGGGTACCGCTACTTCGAGACCGATGTGCACACCACTGCGGACGGCCGTCTGGTGGCCTTCCACGACGCCACTCTGGACCGGGTGACGGACGCCCGGGGCCGGATAGCCGAGCTGTCGTGGAGCGAGGTGCGGCAGGCCCGGGTGGCGGGCCGGGAACCGCTGCCGCTCTTCGATGAGCTGCTGGAGACATTCCCCGAAGCCCGCTGGAACATCGACATCAAGGCCGAGTCCGCTCTGGTCCCGCTGATCGATCTGATCCGCCGGGCGGATGCCTGGGACCGGGTGTGCGTCGGCTCGTTCTCGGAGACCCGGGTCGCCAGGGCCCACCGCCTTGCGGGGCCCCGGCTCGCCACCTCCTACGGCGTCCGCGGCGTGCTGGGCCTGCGGCTGCGCTCGTACGGCATTCCGGCGGCGCTGCGGGCCGGCGCGGTGTGCG
Organism: Streptomyces sp. NPDC048473; assembly: GCF_043200155.1. Classification (NCBI taxonomy): domain Bacteria; kingdom Bacillati; phylum Actinomycetota; class Actinomycetes; order Kitasatosporales; family Streptomycetaceae; genus Streptomyces; species Streptomyces sp. NPDC048473. Next base: position 34,958 of record NZ_JBICXE010000040.1, on the reverse strand, counting down.
CGCAGGTGCCGGAGAGCCAGAACGGCGTCCGGGTGGTCGACCGGCGCTTCGTACGCGAGGCGCACGCACGAGGACTCCAGGTGCACGTCTGGACAGTGAACGAACCCGAGCGGATGGCAGCGCTCCTCGATCTCGGTGTGGATGGCATCATGACCGATCACATCGAGACGCTGCGTACGGTGCTGAGCGAGCGGGGGGCCTGGGCCTGACGCCGGTCGTGCGACGTCTCCACGGGGAGAGACGAGGGGTGCGGGTTGAGCGCCGAGACCGCTGAGCCGACGGGAATCACGACGGGTTCCGCCGACGCCGCGAGCCGCAGACGTGAACAACGCGGCTGGTATTTCTACGACTTCGCCTGCTCCGTCTACTCGACGAGCGTCCTGACGGTCTTCCTCGGCCCCTATCTGACCTCGGTCGCCAAGGCGGCCGCCGACGCCGACGGTTTCGTGCACCCGCTCGGCATACCGGTGCGCGCCGGGTCGCTGTTCGCCTACGCGGTCTCCGTGTCCGTCGTGGTCGCGGTGATCGTGATGCCGGTCGTGGGCGCCGCTGCGGACCGTACGGGGCGGAAGAAGCCGCTGCTGGCGGCCGCCGCCTATGTGGGGGCCACCGCTACCACCGGCATGTTCTTCCTGGACGGTCACCGCTATCTGCTGGGCGCGTTCCTGCTGATCGTGGCGAACGCCTCGATCTCGGTGTCGATGGTGCTCTACAACGCCTATCTGCCGCAGATCGCCGGACCGGACGAGCGGGATGCCGTCTCGTCGCGCGGCTGGGCGTTCGGATACACCTCGGGGGCGTTCGTCCTCGTCCTGAATCTGATCTTGTACACCGGCCATGACTCCTTCGGCCTCTCCGAGTCCGACGCGGTGCGGATCTGTCTCGCGTCGGCCGGCGTCTGGTGGGGCGCCTTCACCCTCATACCACTGCGACGGCTGCGCGACAGACGGGTGACGCCGGGCGGCGAAGGAGTGGTCGGTTCGGGGTGGCGGCAGCTGATGGCCACCCTGCGCGACATGCGCCGCCATCCGCTGACGCTCTCCTTCCTGCTGGCGTACCTCGTCTACAACGACGGCGTGCAGACGGTGATCTCCCAGGCCTCGGTGTACGGCTCCGAGGAGCTGGGCCTCGACCAGACGACGCTGATCACGGCCGTGCTGCTGGTGCAGGTGCTCGCGGTGGCCGGAGCGCTGGGGATGGGCCGGCTGGCGCGGGTGTACGGCGCGAAGCGCACGATCCTCGGCTCGCTCGTCGTCTGGACGCTGATTCTCGTCGCCGGCTATTTCCTGCCCGCCGACGCGCCGGTCTTCTTCTATGTGCTGGCCTCGGCGATCGGCCTGGTGCTCGGCGGCAGCCAGGCGCTGTCGCGCTCGCTGTTCTCCCATCTGGTGCCGCACGGCAAGGAGGCCGAGTACTTCTCCGCGTACGAGATGAGCGACCGCGGACTGAGCTGGCTGGGGCCGCTGGTGTTCGGTCTCGCGTATCAGCTGACCGGGAGCTATCGGGATGCGATCATCTCGTTGGTGATCTTCTTCGTGGCCGGTTCCGTACTGCTCGCGAGGGTGCCGATCCGACAGGCCGTGGCGGCTGCGGGGAATCCCGTTCCGGAACGGATTTAGACGTTGAAGTGAAAGGCCGGTAGTGTACGCCTTTGGCCTGCCCGGAGGACCGTTACTGCGAGCGGAAGAAGCCAAACCGTTGGGTGACAACTTCTGCCAGATGTGACAAACCGGGCATTGACGGGTACTTGAACCCTGGGAAACCTGAAAAAGCAGCGGCACGACGGGCGACGCATGACCGGCAACGGGAATCTTTACCGCCGACCGGACGTTGACCGGATGACGACGACAGCGACACCTGTCCTGTGGGCGACAAGCCCGGGAGGCACGATTCATGAGTGAGCGAGCTCTCCGCGGCACGCGACTCGTGGTTACCAGCTACGAGACGGACCGCGGCATCGATCTGGCCCCGCGCCAGGCGGTGGAGTACGCATGCCAGAACGGACATCGATTTGAGATGCCGTTCTCGGTAGAGGCGGAAATTCCGCCGGAGTGGGAGTGCAAGGCGTGCGGCGCCATGGCACTCCTGGTGGACGGGGATGGCCCCGAGGAGAAGAAGGGCAAGCCTGCGCGTACGCACTGGGACATGCTCATGGAGCGGCGCACACGCGAGGAGCTGGAGGAGGTGCTGGCCGAGAGGCTGGCGGTTCTGCGCTCCGGAGCCATGAACATCGCCGTGCATCCGCGGGACAGCAGGAAGTCTGCCTGACCGCGCAGCACCGCCATACGGCAGAGCCGCGGGCTGTGACACACCGAGTGTGTGTCACAGCCCGCGGCTCTTTCGCGTCTCGGTCCGGATATCAGGTCGCGGCCCGGCGTCAGGAAGTCAGCGGCTCAGGGAGTCAGCGGCGGCCGGGGACCCTCGCCGGGCCGAGAGCCCGGCTGTGTGCCGTCCTCGCGGATGACCTCACCCTGCACGACCTTTCCGTCCGGCCGGTGAATGCGGGCCTGCTGGAAGGCGTCGGAGAGGCTGCCGGGACCGCCGGCACGCATCCGGCGCTCCAGCGACCGCTCCGCGTACCGGCCCGTCATCGAACGGACCGGCGGCACGAGCAGCAGAAGCCCCGCCACGTCCGAGATGATCCCCGGGATCATCAGCAGCAGCCCGGCCAGCATCAGGAAGCCGTTGCCCTTGCTGCCCGGGGGTGCGGCCTGCGGAGCGGCTGCGGCCCCGGGCTGCCCCGGCATCTGCTGGAGCGTCTCGGTGAGGTTGCGGAAGGCCCGGCGGCCGGCCCGCTTCATCACCGCGGCCCCGAGCACGATGCCCGCCACCAGGAGCAGCAGCACGGTGAACCCGCCCGCCGCGTCGGCCACGACGATGAGCAGCCAGATCTCCAGCACCGCCCAGGCGGCGATGGCGAGGGGGACGAAGGTACGGGCGCGTGAGCGCCTGGGGGCGGTCGGGGGCGGTGTGCCGGTCGTCATGGTCCCCAGTGTGCCCGTACGGGCGTCCGATCGGCGTATGGGGGTGATCATGAGCGGCGGACCGGCACCCGCCGCCTTCGGTGGCTCAGGTCGCCTTGCGGCCGAGGACCCGGTTCGTACGCGAGGTGACACCCCAGGAGGTGACCCGCCAGAGCGCCTCGACCAGGATGTCGCGGCTCATTTTCGAGTCGCCGATCTCGCGGTCCACGAAGGTGATCGGGACCTCGACGACGTGATACCCGGCATCGATGGCGCGACGGGCCAGGTCGACCTGGAAGCAGTAGCCCTGCGAAGCGACCCGGTCGAGGCCGATGCCGTCCAGGGTCTCGGCGCGGAAGGCCCGGTAGCCGCCCGTGACGTCCCTGGTCCGCAGCCCGAGGAGGAGCCGGGAGTACGTGCTGCCGCCGCGGGAGATCATTTCCCGGGACTTGGGCCAGTTGACCACCCGGCCGCCGGGCACCCAGCGGGAGCCGAGCACCAAGTCGGCGCCCTTCAGCGCGGTGAGCAGCCGGGGCAGTTCCTCGGGCTGGTGGGAGCCGTCGGCGTCCATCTCCACAAGCACGCCGTAACCGTGCTCGATGCCCCAGCGGAAGCCCGCGAGGTAGGCCGCGCCCAGCCCTTCCTTGCCCTTGCGGTGCAGCACCTGGACCTGGTCGTCGGCCGAGGCGAGCTCGTCGGCGATCTTGCCGGTGCCGTCGGGGCTGTTGTCGTCGGCGACCAGGATGTCGGCTTCCGGCACAGCGGCGCGCACCCGGCTGACGATCGGCTTGATGTTCTCGGCCTCGTTGTAGGTCGGAATGATCACCAAGGTTCTGCCGAGCGGGCCGTATCGCCTCTGACCGCCGTCGTTCACTTACTGCCCCTTAAGTCCGTACGCAGGTGCACACCATATCCAGCGGACAGGGGCCCGATGCCGACGCGGTCGGACGGGGGCGGGCACCGCCACGGACAGAAGGAGGGAAGTACGGACAGACCCCCTGACGGGAACCGACGGGAACTACGGATGGGGGCCCAGCGCCCTTCGGGCCGACCTGGGACCCGCTGGCTGCGGGTCGACCTAGAGCCGTTGTCTACTGAACGTCCGGGCCCCACCCGGGTCGCACCTACCGTCCGGCTGAAACCTTCCCTCGCCCCCGAGGCGCGGGCGCTGAACCTGGCTGCCAGTGGTGGTGCGCCGGTGCGGCACATCACCCCATGACCCAGCGGCGTTCGACGACTGCGTGGAGGTTTAACCGGTCGGACGTCCTGTGGTGGACTCGGCCGAACCTACCGGCCGGTGGGCGCGTTCTGTCAATAGCCGCCTGACCTGCAATGTTCGCGGAACTTGCCTGGTCAGTAGCGAAGATCCGCAGGTCGCGGCGGAGCGGCGGCGCCTTCGATCGGCGGTACGAAATGTACGGACGTCACTCGTTCGGCCGCACGTAGACAGTTTGTCCGAAGACCGCGGTGCTCAGGCAGACCGGGAGCTCGGCGCCCGGGGTGAGATCCGGCAGGCCGGGCGTTCCCGACCTCGGGTCCGTCGACCAGCGGGCGACCCGGTCGTCCGGGGCCTGGACCACCAGGTCAGCGGTGCGCCAGACCGCGTAGTCGGCCGGGGCGCCGGGTACCAGGGTCCCCGCGTCGTCGCGGCCGACGGCCCGCCAGCCGCCCCTGGTGTGGGCGGTGAAGCCGGCCCGTACGGAGATCCGGTGCTCGGGCGTGCGATGGAAGGCGGCGGCCCGTACGGTCCCCCACGGGTCCAGCGGGGTCACCGGGCTGTCCGACCCGAAGGCCAGGGGAACACCGGCCCGCAGGAGCGCCGCGTACGGGTTGAGGGTCCTGGCCCGCTCGGCGCCGAGCCGCTGCGCGTACATGCCCTCCTCGCCACCCCAGGCCGCATCGAAGGCGGGCTGCACGGAGGCGGTCAGGCCCAGCTCCGCGAAGGCGGCGACGGTCTCGGGGGTGAGCATCTCGGCATGCTCGACACGGTGCCGGGCGGCCCGGATCCGGGCCGGGCCGAGCGTCTCGGAGGCGGCCCGGACGCCCTCCACCACGGCGGAGACCGCCGCGTCGCCGATGGCGTGGAAGCCGGCCTGCAGCCCGGCCTCGGTGCAGGCGGTGACATGGGCGGCGATCCGCCCCGCGTCCAGGTGGGCGGTACCGGTGTGTCCGGCCGGACCGTCGGCGTACGGCTCGTGCAGGCAGGCGGTGTGCGAACCGAGGGAGCCGTCGACGAAGAGGTCCCCGGCGGCGCCGATCGCGCCGAGTTCGCGGATGCGGCGGGCGTCCTTCTCGTCGCCGACCTGCTCGGCCCAGTAGCCGAAGACCCGCGGTCCGCTCTCCGTCGCGGCGAGCTTCAGCAGCGCGACGAAGTCCTCCTCGTCGGAGATGTCGGGGCCGCCGCACTCGTGGACGGTGCCGATGCCGAGCGACGCGGCGTGACGCAGGGCGGCGCGCTGGGCGTCGGCGCGCTGCTGCGGCGAGATGGCGCCGTGGGCTGCGGAGCGCACCGCGTGGTGGGCGGCACCGGTCAGCGGGGCGTCGGGGTGGTACCCGGTCAGCTCGGTGACGCCCGGGACCAGGTCGAGCAGGGCGGTGGTGACGACCGCGGAGTGCACATCGATACGGGGCAGGTAGACCGGCCGTCCGCCGGCGGCCGCGTCGAGTTCGCCGCGCGACGGCGGGCGCTGCTCCGGCCAGCGTGTGGCGTCCCAGCCGTGGCCGAGGACGACCCGGTCCGCGGGGTGCGCCGCCACGTACGCGCGCAGGAGACCGAGCGCCTCGTCGAGGGTCCGGGCACCGGCGAGGTCGAGGCCGGTGAGAGCCAGGCCGGTCGATGTGGTGTGGACGTGCGCGTCGGTGAACGCCGGGGTGACCAGCGCACCCTCCAGGTCGATCACTTCGTCGACACCGCTCGCGAAGGCGTCGGCGGCCCCTTCCGAGCCCACCCAGGCGACATGGCCGCGTTCGACGACCATGGCGGTGGCGAAGGGGTCGGCGGGGCTGTGGACGTCTCCACCGCGCAGCAGCACGGTGCGGTGTTCGCTCTGGGGGGCGGTGCTCTCGGTCATGGGACCAGTCTCGCGCCTGCCCGGACCCACGCGTTCCGCGGCCCCCTCAGATCTGCGGGGGCCGGGCCTCGTACGGCGTGGAGAGTACGACGGTGGTGCGGGTGGAGACACCGGCCAGCGACCGGATCCGGGTGAGCAGGTGCTCCAGCTCCAGCGGGGTCGCGACACGCACCTTGAGGATGTAGTTCTCGTCACCCGCGACGCTGTGACACGCCTCCAGCTCCGGGACGCCCGCGAGCCGCTCCGCGATGTCGTCCGGCGCGCTCGGGTCGAAGGGTTTCACCGAGATGAACGCGGTGAGCGGCAGACCGACGGCCTCGGGGTCGACGACCGCGGCATAGCCGCGGATCACCCCGCGCTGCTCCAGCCTGCGGACGCGCTGATGAACCGCCGAGGTGGACAGGCCCGTGGCCTTGCCCAGGTCGGTGTAGCTCATCCGCCCGTCCTTGACGAGCAACTCCACGATCTGTCGGTCCAGCTCCTCCATACGGATCAACCTATTGCCCCAGGTCCCTCCAGGCACAGCGGTAAGGGCTCAGGAAGGGCACCTGCGGCGGGCATGTGACGAATGCCACAGGTTTACGGATGGGTAGCCGACCCCCACGTGGTTACGGCCGATGCGCGACGGGAAGTGCTTGCTGTGGCCGAGGCCGTGGCGCCTTGTCGGCCCACCCGAGGGGGGAATTTCCCATGCAGAGCTTGAAACTCACCGGACGTACCGAACCGGAGCCCGTCGATCCGGTCGAGGACACCGCTTTCGACGCGTACGACACGTACGAGATGTACCGGGTGATCTGCCCGGACTGCGCGCAGCCGATCGCGCTGCTGGCGGGCGAGGACGTACTGCCGGAGCACGCGCTGTGCCCGACTCCGTGGAACCCGTTCGTTCTGACGGTCTGTGCCGGTACCGGCCGCGCGGCGTCGCAGACGCGGCCCGCTGACGAGTCGCTCGACCTCCAGGAGCAGGAGACGGCCCTGCTGTTGACGCTCCCTCAGGGGCTCGACTGGAGAATGCAGCCGTTCTCGCACGCCGGCGGCCCCGGCTCGCACCCGGTGCGGGTGCCGCAGATGCGGCGCGAAGCCGCCTGAGGGCCCCTCCCGCACCTGCGCGGGACCGCCCGGACGCATCCGGGCTCGTACGGCACAACTGCGCCGCACCACGACGGCCCGGCCGGCGTGGTGCCCGCTGTCGAAGAAACTCCGCCGCCCGGGGACCCGGCGAACGGGCTCTCGAATCGGCCGGGCAGTGACCAGGGCCCGCCCCGCACCGTTGGCCTGGCATGACCCTGCTGCATTCAACGGCCGGTCCCGGTCGCCGCCGTCTCGCCGCTCCGACCGCCGAAGAATCGGTTCCGCAGCCCGGTTCACAGCCGGCGCCGCAGCCTGCGCCTCCCCGGTCGACGCCGCGACCGACGCCGCACTCCACCGATCCGCCCATCTACCGGGCGCTGCTGCGTCATTGGGAGAGCACGGGCCGGACCCTGCCGGGCCGCCATGACCAGGAGTGGAACCGGATCATGACGACGCCCGTGTGGTCGGAGCGGCCGCTGCGGGTCAGCGCGTCTCAGGACCCGCGAGGTGGCGCGCGATGACCATCCGCTGGATCTGATTGGTGCCTTCGACGATCTGCAGCACCTTGGCCTCGCGCATCAGCCGCTCGACGGGGAAGTCGAGGGTGTAGCCGTATCCGCCGAGCACCTGGACCGCGTCGATGGTCACCCGCATGGCCGCGTCCGTGCAGAACAGCTTGGCCATGGCCGCCTGGCGCGAGAAGGGCTTGCCCTCGTCGCGCAGCCGGGCCGCCTCCAGGTAGAGCGCCCGGCCCGCCTCGATCTGGGTGGCCATGTCGGCGAGCATGAAACGCAGGCCCTGGAAGTCCGCAATGGGCCGGCCGAACTGCTGCCGCCCGGTGGCGTAGGCGACGGCCTCGCTCAGGGCGGCCTGGGCGACGCCGATCGCGCAGGCGGCGATGCCCAGGCGTCCGGAGTCGAGTGCGGACAGGGCGATCGCGAAGCCCTGGCCCTCCTCGCCGATCCGGCGCGCGTCGGCGACCCGTACGCCGTCGAAGTTCAGCTGGGCGGTGGGCGAGCCCTTCATGCCCATCTTCTTCTCGGGGGCGGCCGCGTTCAGTCCCTCGGCGTCGCCGGGCACCAGGAAGGCGGTGATGCCGCGGGCGCCCTCGGCTCCGGTGCGGGCCAGGACCGTGTAGAAGTCGGCGATGCCGCCGTGGGTGATCCATGCCTTGGTGCCGGTGATGACCCAGTCGTCGCCGTCCCGTACGGCCTTCGTACGGAGCGAGGCTGCATCGGAGCCCGAGGCGGGCTCGGAGAGGCAGTAGGCACCCAGCAGGCCACCTCCCAGCATCGCCGGGAGGTGTTCGGCCTGCTGCTCCTTGGTGCCGTATCCGGCGAGCGCGTGGCAGGCGAGGGAGTGGACGCTGACACCGAGACCGACGGTGAGCCGGGCGGCCGCGAGTTCTTCGAGGACCTGGAGGTAGACCTCGTACGGCTGGTCACCACCGCCGTGGGCGGAGTCGTAGGGCAGTCCGAGCAGTCCGGACTCGGAGAGCAGAGTGAAGACTTCGCGCGGGAACCGGCCCGCATCCTCCTCCTCGGCCGCCCGCGGCGCGATCTCTCGCTGGGCGATATCGCGGACGAGCGCGACGAGCTGCCTGGACTCCTCGGTGGGCAGACGGCGTTCCACCAATTGCGGGGCACGGTCGGTCATGACGGCGCTCTCCTCCCTGTCGGGCGTTGCGACGGTCGCGCGCGCGGGGTGTGGGCGGCGCCGCCGGGGGCTTCCGGGCACGGCCCGGAGAAGCACTGCTGCCCAGCCGATGCCGGCCTCCCGGATTACGAGAGTCGCTGGCCAGCGGCTGTGGCGGCTTGAGTATGCCCGATCGGACGATATCCGTCACGGGGTGGCGGAGCGACTCGGCGGCGAGCGGGACGGCCACCCGGAATTGGTCCGAACCATTGACCCAACTGGTCTAGTCCATCTACGGTTCCACCCGAACCGTCCTTTCCGCGTTCATGCCAAGTCCACGGGATGGCCGACAGCACGCCCCACTCACAGGTTCCCTCCCCCACGAGGAGACAAGATGTTCGGACCGCACAGTCCCCGCGCCCGCTTCCGGGCGCTCGCCGCCGCCGTCTGTACCACCGCTCTCGGCGCCACCCTGCTGGGCGCCGCGGGCACCGCATCGGCCGGCGCGGCCCCCACCCCCACCACCACGCGGGCCGCGGCTCCTGCAGCCGCCGACGCCACCCCCACGGCGGCCGGCGACAAGGTGGTCGGATACTTCGCCAACTGGGGTGTCTACCAGCGCAATTATCACGTCAAGAACATCGAGACATCGGGCTCGGCCGACAAGCTCACGCACATCAACTACGCCTTCGGCAATGTCACCGGCGGCAAGTGCGCGATCGGCGATGCCTACGCCGACTACCAGAAGACCTACGACGCCTCCTCCAGCGTCGACGGTGTCGCCGACACCTGGGACCAGCCGGTCGCCGGCAGCTTCAACCAGCTGCGCAAGCTGAAGAAGCTGCACCCGAACCTCAAGGTCATCTGGTCGTTCGGCGGCTGGACCTGGTCCGGCGGCTTCGGCGAGGCGGCGGCGAACCCGGCCGCGTTCGCCGAGTCCTGCTACAACCTGGTGGAGGACCCCCGTTGGGCCGATGTCTTCGACGGCATCGACATCGACTGGGAGTACCCCAACGCCTGCGGCCTGACCTGTGACACCAGCGGACGTGACGCCTACGGCAACCTGCTGGCCGCGCTGCGCTCCAAGTTCGGTACGGACAACCTGGTCACATCGGCGATCTCCGCCGACGGCTCCGACGGCGGCAAGCTCGACGCCGTCGACTACGGCGGCGCCTCGAAGTACGTCGACTGGTACAACCCGATGACGTACGACTTCTTCGGCGCCTGGGACGCGAAGGGGCCGACCGCCCCGCACTCCCCGCTGACCTCCTACAGCGGCATTCCGAAGGAGGGCTTCAACAGCGAGGCCGCCATCAACAAGCTGAAGGCGCAGGGTGTCCCCGCGTCGAAGCTGCTGCTCGGCATCGGCTTCTACGGCCGCGGCTGGAGCGGCGTCACCCAGGACGCGCCCGGCGGCACCGCCACCGGAGCGGCGCCCGGTACGTACGAGGCGGGCATCGAGGACTACAAGGTCCTCAAGAACAGCTGCCCCGCGACCGGCACCGTCGCCGGTACGGCGTACGCGCACTGCGGCACCGACTGGTGGAGCTACGACACCCCGGCCACCATCGCCACCAAGATGAACTACAAGAACCAGCAGGGACTGGGCGGCACCTTCTTCTGGGAGCTCAGCGGTGACACCACCAACGGCGAGCTGATCAAGGCGATCAACTAGCCACCGGGTAAGGGGCGGGGCGGCGGGCCGGACCGGCCCACCGCCCCATTTCGTCCGTGATGACATGATCCGCAATGGGTACAACGAGCCGTGATTCACGCGGCGTTCCCGCTCCGGCCGAAGGTCCCGCGACTCGCTCCGGCATGATGGTGCCGCACCCGCTCCGACCATGTGTTCCCCGGACCGCGGTGTGGCCCCAAGGAGGAGGATTCCGCTTGTCACGCCAGGTTCTGACGGTCTGCCCAGAGCGGTCCGACGGCTTTCGAACGATCGGGGAGGCGCTGGCCAGGGCGCGCAGCGGCGCCGTGATCAGCGTCCGTTCCGGCACCTACGCCGAGAGTCTGGTCATCACCGTCCCCGTCACCATCGCCGCCGAACAGTCCCGCGGCAGCGTCGAGATATGTCCGCCCCGCGGCAGCGCCGTGGTGCTCCAGGCCGAGGCCGTGATGCTCACCGATCTGGTGCTGCGCGGCCGCGACGAGGAGCTGCCGGTGGTGGACGCCCCGCGCGGCCAGATCGCGATGGACGGCTGCGACATCACCGGCGCCTCGTGGACCGCCCTGCTGGCACGCGGTGCCGGTTCGATGGCCCTGCGGGACTGCCGGGTGAGCAATCCGCGCGGCGCGGGCCTGGTGGTGACCTCGACGGTGGAGAGTTCCGCCGAGTCCTGCAGACACCTCGACCGACGCCCAGAATCGCGTCAAGTGGTGGTGGAAGCCCGGCACGACGGCCCGTACCTGCCAGATCTCCGTGTTCGTCCCGAACAGCAACACCACGCTGTACGTGGGCGGGCACCCCACGACGTATCACGTGCTGGTGAACGCCAACGACCGTACGACCAAGTACAGCAGCTTCACGATCAACCAGGTGAGCCACCGCGGCCAGTGGGTGAACGCGGGCACCTTCGCCATGAAGGGCTCCACGATCGGCGTCAAGCTGCTCGACCGGGGCGACGACTGGTCCAAGGGGTGGGAGAAGGCCCACCACGCCGCCGCTCAGATGAAGGCGACCTGCCGCTCCTGACCCGCCGGCGCCGACCGGGGCCGGTTTCTCACATGAGGCCGGCCTGGGTCACGAACATGGCGATCACCACGACGAGCGTCCAGCCCAGCACGGTCTCCAGGACCTTCGGTCCGTCCTGGGGGCCGCCGGTCCGCGCACGGCGGCGGACGGTGACAGGGCAGGTGGCGGTTTCGGCAGCAGTCGCGGTCATGGCATCTCGCTAGGTCGGCCGGCAGTGGGTGTCCCCCGAGGACCCGACCACAGTGCCAGCACAACGGGCCCCCGGGGTAGAGATGTCCGTCACTGCCCCGGGGGAGCCCCGCCGCGTCAGCGGACGCCGACAGCCGCCAGAGCCCGCTTCTGGGCGGGCGTCGGGTGCGCCGGGAAGTACAGGTAGCAGACGCCGCCTGTGCCGGAAACCACATTGCCGCTCGCGTTGTGGCGCTTGGTGCGGAGCCAGATCGTCTCCCACTCCTGGCGCTTGTAGACCCGGCGCACGGCCTCGTTGCTCGGCGAGGCCGGGTCGTTCGCGATCACGTCGCCGTCCTCGGTGAACCCGATCACGGTCATCAGGTGGCCGGAGGTCCCGTACCCGGCACCGGTCAGCTCCTCCTTGAGGAAGGACTGCGACGTTATGGCCGGGATGCCCGCCCGGATCAGCGTCTCCAGGTCCGTGAGTGAGCTCAGCCGGGTCACCACCGCGCTCATGTCGTCGTACGTCGCGGCGTACGCGGCGTTGAACGGCCAGTTGCCGCAGCCCTCGTACTGGTAGTCGTACGTGAACCGGGCGGCGTGGCAGACCTGCGGGTCGGCGAGGCCCGGCTTGACCCAGGCGAGCTGCTCGGCGGTGGGCCTGCGCCCCCAGTACTCGATGATCATCTGCGAGGAGGTGGGGCTGCACCAGGCCTCGCCGCCGTTGTCGTACTCCGGGTACTGGCCCGCGTGCACATTCTGCGAGTAGCGCGGCACCGGCAGTTCCCGGGCGAGACCGGGGGTGCTGGCGGGCACGGTGAAGCGGTCCGGGATGTCGGACGCCATCGCGCCGAGCCGCCAGATGGTGGGCGTGAGCCGGGTGCCCGGAGTGCGGTACAGGGTGAGCCGTAGCCGGTAGGAGACCAGCCGCAGCCCGCTCGCCGCGTCGTCCACCGAGAAAGTGTCGGTCCAGATGGAGCTCTTGCCGTCGGACTGGTCGTCGAGGGACGTCCGGCGGATGTCTCCGTCGCCCGCGGCCCAGCGGCCCATCACGTACCAGGGTGTCGAGGTGGCGTCCGAGTAGCGGCCCTGGAGCTCTATCTGGATCCAGGTGCCCGCCGGGGCGTCCGCGTTCCAGGAGGCGATCACCTCGGTCGCCGGGACGGCGGACCGGTGGACCGACGAGGTCCAGGTCGCGTACTCCCAGGTGGCGGTCTTGCCGGTGTACGGATCGGTGTAGTCGGTGCGTCCCTCGGCGTGGCCGATCACCAGAGCGGGCCTGCGGCCCACCGCGACGCGCGTCCCGGCGCCGCGGCCGCTGAGCCAGTCGAAGTACGTGTGCCAGGAACGGTTGTCCACGAGGGAAGCGGCTGCCGAGGAGGCGGAGCGCGGGGCGGCGGCGGGAACGGCGGCGGCTGCGGAGCCGGCGGACGACACCGTGCCGGCGGTGGCCGCTGCCGCGAGCGCGGCGGTCAGCACGGTTCTGCGCGAGGTCGGTCTGTTCATGGGCGAGACCCCCGGTCGTAAGCGGAATGGGGCTGCAGGTGCACGACAGTGCGCCAACTATTGCGGGTCGCGGCAGGATTCGGCCAGCGGTTCAGCCCTCATCGATAAACCAATATTGGTCTGGTCCACTGGCGTGACCTGCGATTGCTTCGAATCGGCTCGTAGGCTGGGGCGCATGAACGACCTCTCGCTCCTCGCCGCGCGGCTGCGCACCCTGGCGCCGTCCTGCGGACCGGTGCGGCTGATCGCCATCGACGGCCACGCGGGATCGGGGAAGAGCACCTTCGCGTCCCGTCTCGCGGCCGTGCTCGACGACGCCCCCGTACTGCATCTGGACGATCTGGCCACCCATGAGTCCTTCTTCACCTGGGTGGACCGGCTGTGGGAGCAGGTGATCGGGCCGCTGTCGCGCGGTGAGTGCGCGCGCTATGCGCCGTACGACTGGACCGCGCGGACGTTCGCGGCGCCGCGCAGCCTGGAGCCCGCACCGGTCGTCCTGATCGAGGGGGTCGGGGCCGGCCGCCGGGCGCTGCGGCCCCATCTGGCACGGCTGTTGTGGATGGATCTCGCTGCCGCGGAGTCCTGGGAGCGGGGCCGCCGTCGGGACGGACCGGCTCTTTCGGCCTTCTGGGACGGGTGGACGGCGGCCGAGGCGGAGCATTTCTCGGCCGATCCCTCGCGCTCCCACGCGGATGCTCTGGTACGACAGTTGCCTGTGGGGTACGAGTGGCTGGAGGGGCCTGACGCGTCAGCAGGAATGAACCATTCCGTCACCGAACGTGATCGCGTTGTGCCGCCGCATTGAGTGGTGAGAAATCGGCCTGGAAGTACCTCAACTCTGCTTGACCCGAGGGCGGTACAGGTCTTACGTTCTCAATGTGCGGCTTTTCGGAGCCCTCGCAGACACGAAGCCCCCGGTTGTTCCCCCGTGATCGGGGGCTTCGTTCTGCCTTCGCACTCTCTTTCCCACGCCTGTTCGGCGGATTCCGCTCACCCTCGGTCACGGTCTCCCTTCCGCCTGCGGCGCTCTTAGTCGCACACTCCCTGCGCAGGTACGATGCCTCTCGGTGCGGTCAATTCCCGTCCGTGGCACAGTGATTCAGCGCGCCTCGGCGGGCAGGTCGTGCGGCGGGACATCCTGGGGGCACGGTTTGTGGGGGACCAGATGGACATCGGCACGCAGGGCGCACAGGCCCCGGCCGACCTCGCCTGGCTGCGCGGCGTGGACGCCTACACCATGGGCGCCTACCCACAGGCCGAAGAGGAGTTCAGGGCTGCGGTACGGATCGATCCCGGCATGGCGGACGGATGGCTCGGCCTCCATGCGCTGAGGGTCGACACCACGACGGCGCTGCTGCGCATGTACCGCCATCGCGAGCGCTTCGGCGAACAGCGCACCCGCCATCGGCGCACGCTCAACTCCTGGTACTGGCTGGGCTGGTGGGTGCAACCGGTGCTGGAGAGCCCGCGCGATCTGCTCCTCGCGCACGCCTCGCACTGGCTGGACGGGCGCCATGTCCCCGAGCTGGACCGCGCACTGGCTGGCCTGCCGCCGGTGGACGCGGACCCGCAGGTGCGCTTCCTGCACGCCTGCCGCTCCTATCTGGTCAAGGACTGGGAGCAGCTCGTGCGCAACACCGAGCAGCTGATCGACGATCCGATGCTCGGTATCGAGGCGGGGCTGTTCGGCGGGATGGCGCGGGTGCGGCTGGAGATGTACGGGCAGGCCGAGCCGCTGCTCTCCGCCGCGCTGATGCGCTGCCGCAGCGAACAGCCGCAGCGCAAGGAGCTGCGCTACTGGCTGGCCCGGGCACACGAGGGCACCGGCCGCAGCGCGGCCGCCCTGCCGCTCTACCGGGCGGTGCACCGGATCGACCCGGCGTTCATGGACACCTCGGCACGGCTCGCCGCGATCGCGGACTACGACGGTCTCGAAGGCACCGACGAGGCCGCCGGTCTCACCGCCGTGTCCCTGGCCGGGTTCGGCACGGACGCCGTGGCGGAGGCGCAGCCGGACGGGGATTCTCTGCTCGGCACCGATCTGGTGGACGGCCGGGAGCTGCGGCCGGGCAGCGAGACACCGGGGCTCGTGGGCATCGGGGTGCCGCCGCCGTCCGACGGGGCGTGGCGCAAGACCGCGGTGCCCGGCCAGCCGACCGCCCCTTTCCCGGCCGGGCCCAGCGATCCGGTGCTGCTTGCCGAGGCGCTGACGGAGCTGGAGCGGATGGTCGGCCTGGAGCCCGTCAAACGCCAGGTCAAGGCGTTGTCCGCGCAGCTGAACATGGCGCGGCTGCGGGCCGGCCAGGGGCTTCCCGTGCAGCCGCCGAAGCGCCATTTCGTCTTCTCGGGCCCCTCCGGCACCGGCAAGACCACGGTGGCCCGCATCCTCGGCCGGGTCTTCTACGCGCTCGGTCTGCTCGGCGGCGACCATCTTGTCGAGGCCCAACGGGCGGATCTGGTGGGCGAGTTCCTCGGCCAGACCGCCGTCAAGGCCAATGAGCTGATCGACTCGGCGCTCGGCGGGGTGCTGTTCGTCGACGAGGCGTACAGCCTCTCCAACACCGGCTACAGCAAGGGTGATGCGTACGGCGACGAGGCCCTGCAGGTCCTCCTCAAGCGCGCTGAGGACAACCGGGACCATCTCGTCGTCATCCTTGCAGGCTATCCGGAAGGCATGGACCGGCTGCTGGCCACCAATCCGGGGCTCTCCTCGCGCTTCACCACCCGGGTGGACTTCCCGAGCTACCGGCCGCTGGAACTCACCTCGATCGGTGAGGTGCTGGCCGCGGAGAACGGCGATGCGTGGGACGAGGAGTCCCTGGAGGAGCTGCGCTCCATCAGCGGCCATGTCGTCGACCAGGGCTGGATCGACGAGCTGGGCAACGGGCGGTTCTTGCGCACCCTGTACGAGAAGAGCTGCGCCTACCGTGATCTGCGGCTCTCCGGCTATGCGGCCGTGCCGAGCCGGGACGATCTGGCCACGCTGCGGCTGCCGGATCTGATGCAGGCGTACGGCGAGGTGCTGTCCGGCCGGGGGCCGGTGGACCGGGGGCCGCAGGAGCCGCCGCCTTTGTGAGGGTGGGCTACCGGGGTCGCCCGGCAGCCGTTGTCCTCAAGCGCAGGACGGGGCCGGTATCAGCCCCGTCCGGCGGTCGGGATCCTAATGGACCAGCGCGGTGAGTTCGCCGGTGCCGGTCGTCGTTTCCGTCGTGCGGCGTGGCACCGCGACACGGTGGGCCGGGTCGCGTACCTCACCGACCAGCATCTCCAGGACGTCCTCCATGGCGACCAGGCCGAGGACCCGGCCCGATGCGTCGGCGACCTGCGCCAGATGCGTCGCCGCGCGGCGCATCACGGTCAGGGCGTCGTCCAGGGGCAGCTCGGCCCGTACGGTGGCCATCGGGCGCCACACGTGCTGGGGGACGGCCCGCTCGCCGTCCTCCAGGTCGAGGACGTCCTTGACGTGCAGATAGCCCATGAACGGGCCACCGCCCTCCGCGCACACGGGAAAGCGTGAGTAGCCGGTCCGTACGGTCAGCTCCTCGATCCGGTGCGGGGTGACGGAGGGATCCACCGTCACCAGGGAAGCCCGGCTGAGCAGCACATCGGTGACGGGTCTGCTGCCCAGCTCCAGTGCGTCCTCAAGCCGCTCCTGCGCCTCCGGCTCCAGCAGTCCGGCCTGGCCGGAGTCCTCGACGAGCCGGTTGAGCTGCTCGCTGGTGAAGACGGCCTCCACCTCGTCCTTCGGTTCGACGCCGAAGAGCCGGAGCACCAGCCGGGCACAGGCGCCCAGTGCGGAGGTGACCGGGCGGCAGATGCGGGCGAAGCCGACGAGGCCGGGGCTGAGCCACAGCGAAGTCTTCTCCGGGGCCGCCATCGCGAGGTTCTTCGGGACCATTTCGCCGATGACGAGATGGAGGAAGACCACGAAGACGAGCGCCAGCACATAGCCGAGCGGATGGATGAGGCCCTCGGGCAGGTGGACCGCGTGGAAGACCGGCTCCAGCAGATGGGCGACGGTCGGTTCGGCGACGGCGCCGAGGGTCAGCGAGCAGACGGTGATGCCGAACTGGGCGGCGGCCATCATCTGCGGCAGGTTCTCCAGGCCGTACAGCACCTGGCGGGCCCGGCCCGACCCGGCTGCCGCGAGGGGTTCGACCTGGCTGCGCCGTACGGAGACGAGGGCGAACTCGGCACCGACGAAGAAGCCGTTCGCCAGCACGAGGAGCGCGGCGAAAAGCAGCTGGACCAGGCTCATCGCACGGCCTCCAGGGCGTCCTGGGTCAGCGGGGTCGCGGTGACGGGATCGGTCGCCTCGGCCGTGCGTACGAAGCGGACCTTCTCGGCGCGGTAGTGGCCGACCTGGCGGACGGAGATCCGCCAGCCGGGCAGTTCGGCCCGGTCGCCGGGGGCGGGGATGCGGCCCAGCAGATCGGCGACGAGTCCGGCCACGGTCTCGTACGGTCCGTCGGGTACGTCGAGCCCTATCCGGCGCAGGGTCAGGACCCGGCAGCTGCCTTCGGCGTCCCAGGCCGGGCGGCCGTCCTCCGGAGCGGCGGGGGCCAGTTCGGGCCGGTCGGCGCCTTCGGCGTCGTGCTCGTCCCTGACCTCGCCGACGAGTTCCTCGATGATGTCCTCAAGGGTGACGACTCCGGCGGTGCCGCCGTACTCGTCGACGACGACGGCGATCGGCTGCTCGTTGCGCAGCCGCTGGAGCAGCTGCTCGACGGGCAGCGTCTCCGGCACCAGCAGCGGCGGTACGGCGATCCGGCCCGCCGGGGTGCGCAGCCGGTCCTGGGCGGGCACGGCGAGCGCGTCCTTGAGGTGGATCATGCCGACGACCTCGTCGATGCGCTCCCGGTAGACGGGGAAACGGGACAGGCCGGTGGCGCGGGTGAGGTTGAGGACGTCCTCCGCGGTCGCCGAGGACTGCAGGGCGCTGACCTTCACCCGTGGGGTCATGACGTGCTGGGCGGTGAGTCCGGCGAGCGACAGGGTCCGTACGAAGAGATCCGCGGTGTCCTGTTCGAGGGTGCCGGCCTCGGCCGAGTGCCGGGCCAGGGACACCAGTTCCCCGGGGGTGCGGGCGGAGGCCAGCTCGTCGGTGGGTTCGACGCCCAGCAGGCGTACCAGCCGGTTGGCGACGGTGTTCAGCAGGCTGATCACCGGCCGGAGGGCGGCGGAGAAACGGTGCTGGGGGCCGGCCACGAACCGGGCGACCTGGAGCGGCCGGGAGACGGCCCAGTTCTTGGGCACGAGTTCGCCGATCACCATCTGAACGGCGGAGGCCACCATCATCCCGATCACCACGCTGATGCCGGGCACGGCGCCGTCGGGCAGACCGGTCGCGGTGAGGGGGCCGTCCAGCAGCTGGGCGAGTGCCGGTTCGGCGAGCATGCCGACGACCAGTGAGGTGATGGTGATGCCGAGCTGGGTGCCGGAGAGCTGGAAGGAGAGTTCACGTAGGGCTTCGACGACGGTGCGGGCCCGCCGGTCGCCCTCGGCGGCGGCGCGCTCGGCGTCCGGCCGCTCCACCGTGACGAGGCCGAACTCGGCTGCCACGAAGAATCCGTTGGCGAGGATGAGAAGGAATGCCGCGCTCAGAAGCAGCAGGGGGGTGGTCATGCCGCCGCCTCCTGGGAAGGGGCGGCGCAGGTACTACCGGACGATCCGTCCATTGCTGGAAGGAGTCACTCCTTGGGTCGCAGGAAAGCCCCGCCGGTCTCATGGACCCTCTGGTGCGGGGCGGGGCGCACAGGGCGCCGCCTTCCTCCAGAGTAATCAAGAAGAGGCCGTACGGGGCAGGGGGCTCAGCCGTTGTCCTTGCCGGTGCCGTGGTTCTCGGCGAGGGCTCGGAGCGTACGGGCGTCGCGGATGGCCTGCTGCTTGCCGATTCCCGGCTGGATACCGAGGGCGGGCATGCTGGTCCCGTCGCTCAGGTCGAGAAAGACCCAGGGGTCGCCGACGCGCAGGTTGACACGGAGAATCTCCGCCCAGGACAGCCGGCGCGTCCGGGTGAGATTGACCACGGTCACCCCGTCCTCGTTCGCGACGATCTTCGGGCGGCTGAGCAGCGCGAGCACGCCGAAGAACAGCAGCGCGGTGAAGATGAAGCTGGACCGCTCCCCCGCGCTCAGCTGCTCCAGGGTCAGGGCGATGACGGTGATGACGACGAACATCGCCGCCCCCACGGTCAGCAGGACCACCCGGGTTCGGGTCGGCCGGAACGTGACCGGGAGTGTGGGGAGTTCGGACCGGGGCGCGGGGGCGGACATGATGTTCTTCTGTCTTCCGGGTGGTCGCCCGGCCGTCAGAGGCGGCAGGCGTGGATGGCGGTGGTGAGGATGGCGCGGGCGCCGAGGTCGTACAGATCGTCCATGATCCGCTGGGCCTCCCGGGCGGCGACCATGGAACGGACGGCGACCCAGCCCTCGTGGTGCAGCGGGGAGATGGTCGGCGACTCCAGGCCCGGGGTGAGGGCGACCGCGCGCTCCAGGTGCTCGACACGGCAGTCGTAGTCCATCATCACGTAGCTGCGGGCGACCAGGACGCCCTGGAGGCGGCGGAGGAACTGCTGCACCTTGGGGTCGTCGTCCGGTGCGCCGGTGCGGCGGATGACGACGGCTTCCGACTTCATGATCGGCTCGCCGATGACTTCGAGTCCGGCGTTGCGCAGGCTGGTGCCGGTCTCCACGACGTCGGCGATGACCTGGGCGACACCGAGTTCGATGGCGGTCTCGACCGCGCCGTCGAGGTGGACGACGGAGGCGTTGACGCCGACGTCGGCGAGGTGCTTGGCGACGATGCCCTCGTAGGAGGTGGCGATCGTCTTGCCGTCGAAGTCCTGCGGGCCCTGCGCCGTGCCGGGCTTGGTGGCGTAGCGGAAGGTGGAGCGGGCGAAGCCGAGCTGGAGGATCTCCTCGGAGTCGGCGCCGGAGTCCAGCAGCAGATCGCGGCCGGTGATGCCGATGTCGAGGCGGCCGGAGCTGACGTAGATCGCGATGTCGCGCGGCCGCAGGTAGAAGAACTCGACCTCGTTCTCGGGGTCGACGAGGACGAGCTCCTTGGACTCCTTGCGCTGCTGGTAGCCGGCCTCATGGAGCATCGCCATCGCAGGCCCGGAGAGTGAACCCTTGTTGGGGACGGCGATGCGCAGCATGAGGTCAGGTTTCCTTTGCGAGGAGGGAGTCTTGTGCGGTTGTACGGAGTGCGATGTGGTGCGGAGGTCGTGCTCAGAGGTGGGCGTAGACGTCATCGAGGGAGATCCCGCGGGCGACCATCATCACCTGGACGTGGTACAGCAGCTGGGAGATCTCCTCGGCGGCGGCGTCCTTGCTCTCGTGCTCGGCGGCCATCCAGACTTCGGCGGCCTCCTCGACGACCTTCTTGCCGATGGCATGGACACCCTTGTCCACCAGCTCGGCGGTGCGGGAGGTGGAGGGGTCGCCGTTGGCGGCCTTGAGCTGCAGCTCGGCGAAGAGCTCTTCGAAGGTTTTGTTCGCCATGATGGTCCTTAGACTAAGGGGTCCGCCTGCTCCACTCAGCGCCAGGGCTCGCTGACCGTGCGCAGCGTGGCGGCGGTGGCGACGGCCGCGGTGACGGCTTCGTGCCCCTTGTCCTCGTTGGACCCTTCCAGTCCGGCCCGGTCGAGGGCCTGCTCCTCGGTGTCGCAGGTGAGTACGCCGAAGCCGACCGGGACTCCGGTGTCGACGGCGACCTGGGTCAGGCCGTTGGTGACGCCGTGGGACACGTACTCGAAGTGCGGGGTGCCGCCGCGGATGATCACGCCGAGAGCGACGATCGCGTCGTAACCGCGGCCGGCGAGGACCTTGGCGACCACCGGGAGCTCGAAGCTGCCGGGCACCCGGAGCAGGGTCGGCTCGTCGATGCCCAGCTCGTGCAGGGCACGCAGCGCGCCGTCGACGAGTCCGTCCATGACCTTCTCGTGCCACTGGGCGGCGACGACCGCCACACGCAGGTCACCGCAGTTACGTACGGACATTTCGGGTGCACCCTTGCCGCTCATGTCTCTCCTACCGCTCGTTTCCGTGTTCGTTACTGGTTGCCGCAGGTCGACGCCGTGGCGGCGTCGAGCCAGGGCAGGTCGTGCCCCATGCGGTCGCGCTTGGTGCGCAGGTAGCGCAGATTGTGTTCGCCGGCCTGGACGGGCATCGGCTCGCGGCCGGTGACGGCCAGGCCGTTCCGCAGGACCGCGGCCGTCTTGTCGGGGTTGTTGGTCATCAGCCGCAGGCTGTGGACGCCGAGGTCCTTGAGGATCTGGGCGCCCGCCGCGTAGTCCCGGGCGTCGGCGGGCAGGCCGAGCTCCAGGTTGGCGTCGAGGGTGTCGATGCCGCGCTCCTGGAGTTCGTAGGCGCGCAGCTTGGACAGCAGGCCGATGCCCCGGCCCTCGTGGCCGCGCAGATAGACGACGACGCCGCGGCCCTCCTCGGTGATCCGGCGCATGGAGGCGTGCAGCTGGGGCCCGCAGTCGCAGCGCTGGGACTGGAAGATGTCACCGGTCAGGCATTCGGAGTGGATCCGGACCAGGACGTCGTCGCCGTCCCCGATGTCGCCGTGGACGAGCGCGACATGCTCGACCCCGTCGGTCGTGGAGCGGTAGCCGTACGCGGTGAACGCGCCGAAGCTCGTCGGCAGCCTCACCTCGGCCTCGCGGCGGACGGTCGGCTCCGAGGAACGGCGGTAGGCGATCAGGTCCTCGATGGAGATGATCGTGAGGCCGTGCTTGCGGGCGAACGGGACCAGCTGGGGCAGCCGCAGCATCGCGCCGTCCTCACCGGCGATCTCGACGATCGCTCCGGCGGGCCGCAGTCCGGCGAGCCGGGCGAGGTCGACGGCGGCCTCGGTGTGGCCGTTGCGGACCAGCACACCGCCGGAGCGGGCGCGGAGCGGGAAGATGTGGCCGGGCCGTACGAAGTCGCCGGGGCCGGCCTCGCCGCCCGCCAGCAGCCGGAGCGTGGTGGCCCGGTCTGCGGCGGAGATGCCGGTGGTCACGCCGTGCGCCGCCGACGCGTCGACGGAGACGGTGAACGCCGTGCGCATCGACTCGGTGTTGTGGTCGACCATCTGCGGCAGTTCGAGCCGTTCCAGCTCGTCGTTCTCCATGGGCGCGCAGATCAGGCCGCGGCACTCGCTCATCATGAACGCGACGATCTCAGGGGTGGCCTTCTCGGCCGCGATGACGAGGTCGCCCTCGTTCTCCCGGTCCTCGTCGTCGACGACCACGACGGGCCGTCCGGCGGCGATGTCGCGGATCGCCTGCTCGACGGAGTCGAGGGTGAGGTCCTCGACGGCGCTTTCGTGTTCCCGGTGCAACCAGGTGGGCTGGGCAGTCATGCCGTGGCTCCTTCCAGAGCGGGTGTCCGCGAACGCAGCCACCAGTCGCGCATGCCCCACAGGACGAGGGCGCCGTACACGACGTAGATGAGACCGGAGAAGGCGAGACCGCTGTGGAAGTTCAGCGGTACGCCGACCAGGTCGACGAGGAGCCAGGCGAACCAGAACTCGACCATGCCGCGGGCCTGGGCGAGCATCGCGACGAGCGTGCCGGCGAATATGTACGCGTCCGCCCACGGGCTCCAGGAGAGCGAGGGGAACGCGGTGAACAGGCCGCCGACCGCGAGGGTGCCGAGTGCGGCGCCGCCCAGCAGAAAGCCGCGCTCGCGCCAGGTGGCGAACCGTACGGCGATGGAGCCGTCCTGGGCCTGCTGCCTGCCCCGGGTCCACTGCTGCCAGCCCCAGACGGCCACGGCGATGACCACGAGCTGCTTGCCGACGCTGCCCGCCTGGTGCACGGAGACATTGGCGGCGACCAGGACGACGCCGGACAGGAGCTGGGCGGGCCAGGTCCAGATCGAGCGGAGCCAGCCCAGGGTCAGCGCGATCAGACCGACCGTGTTGCCGATCATGTCGGACCAGATGATGCGCTGCCCGAAGACGGTGAACGCCTCCGAGTTCAGCCAGTTCAGCGTGGTCACTTCGCCGGCTCCTCGGGCTCCTGCGCGGTGTTGCCGAGCAGCCGCTCGACGTACTTCGCGATGACGTCCACCTCAAGGTTGACCGGGTCGCCGGGCTCCTTGATGCCGAGCGTGGTCAGGGCGAGGGTGGTGGGGATGAGGCTGATGGTGAAGTAGTCGGGTCCGGCGTCCACGACGGTCAGGCTGACGCCGTCGACGGTGATCGACCCCTTCTCCACCACGTAACGGGTCAGGTCCGCGGGGAGGGAGATCTTCACGATCTCCCAGTTCTCGGAGATCTTGCGCTCGACGATGCGGCCGGTGCCGTCGACATGGCCCTGGACGATGTGGCCGCCGAGCCTGCCGCCGACCGCCATGGGGCGTTCCAGGTTGACCCGGGAGCCGGTCTCCAGGGCGCCGAGGCTGGACCGGTTCAGGGTCTCGGCCATCACATCGGCGGTGAACTCGTGCTCGCCGAAGTCGACGACGGTGAGGCAGACGCCGTTGACGGCGATGGAGTCACCGTGCTTGGCGCCTTCGGTGACGACGGGACCGCGCAGGCGGAAGCGGGAGGCGTCGCCGAGCTTCTCGACGGCGGTGACTTCACCCAGTTCTTCGACAATTCCGGTGAACACTCAGTTTCCCTTCCGGGCAGGGCCGGGGACGGCGGTGATGCGCAGATCGGGGCCGATACGGACGGTCTCGGTCACATCGAGGCGCAACGCCTGGGCGATGGTGGAGATTCCGGCGTCGGCGAGGGCCACGGGGCCGGCGCCGAGGAGCACGGGGGCGAGATAGCCGACGACCTTGTCGACCGTTCCCGCCGCGACGAAGGCCCCGGCCAGGGTCGGGCCGCCTTCGAGGAGTACGGAGCGGACGCCGCGCCCGTGGAGCGCGGCGAGCAGGGCGGGGATGTCCAGGCCGGGACCGGTGGCGGCGCGCGGCAGTCGCAGGACGTTCCCTTCGGGGAGATGGCGGGCGTCGGCGTCCTCGGCGACGGCGATCAGCGTCGGCGCGGTGTCGTCGAGGACGCGGGCGCCGGGGCGTACGGCGGTGGCGCCGGTGTCGACGACCACCCGCAGGGGCTGTGAGGCGCCTTCGATGCCCCGCACACCGAGCTGCGGGTCGTCGGTACGGGCGGTGCCGGAGCCGACGACGACGGCATCGGCCCCGGCGCGCAGCCGGTGGACGTCGGCGCGGGACTCGGGAGAGGTGATCCAGCGGCTGGTGGCGTCGGCGGCCGCGATCCGGCCGTCGAGGGTCGCGGCGTACTTCCACAGGACGTACGGGCGCCCGAGGCGCACGGAGGTCAGCCAGGCCGCGTTGCCCGCCTCGGCCTCGTCCGCGAGGAGCCCCTGTTCGGCTTTGACCCCGGCCGCGCGCAGGGTGTCCGCACCGCCGGTGGCCTGTGGGTTCGGGTCGCCGACCGCGTAGACGACGCGGGTGACACCGGCCTCGATGAGCGCCTGGGCGCAGGGGCCGGTGCGGCCGGTGTGGTTACAGGGTTCGAGGGTGACGTAGGCGGTGCCGCCCCGGGCCCTGTCGCCTGCGGCGCGCAGGGCGTGGATCTCGGCGTGCGGCCCGCCGGCGCGCTGGTGGAAGCCTTCACCGACCTGCTGCCCTGCGGCGTCGAGGACGACGCAGCCGACGACCGGGTTGGGGCTGGTGGAGCCGAGACCGCGCGCTGCGAGCGTGATCGCTCGGCGCATGGCGGTGATGTCGGCTGCGGTGTCCACCGGGTCCTCCTGCCTCTTCGGGCACGGACTCCGGGGCCTGTCGATGACGACAGATGAAACGGGAACGCGACAGGGGACGCCGAATGCCGAATACACGGATGGATCGGTTGCCCGAAACCATCCGCCGACGGCGGCGTACCCGTGAAACGGCCCGCCGCGCACTGCCTCCCATCCGGACTTTAACCGTCGGTCCAGGAATCTCACCTGGTCAACCGGCCGCTGGATGCGGACGGGTCGCGGACTATAACCGCCGGTTCGGAATTGCACCGACCCCGGAGTGCGCTGCTACTGGTACACGATCAGTGTGCCACGCCCGCTCATGGGCCATACGGGTGAGCAGCTGTGGGGTGGCTCACAGGGGGCACGGAGCGGGGTCCGCAACGGGAGAGTCCCCGGTCGGTGCCGGGCTCGACCGCGCTCTGACAGGGTGGGCGAATGCCGACGATTCCGGTGACCTGCGGTACCGGAACACTCGGTCGACAGGTGACGGACCGGCTGCACGCCGACGGGCACGACGTACGCGTGCTGAGCCGCCGCTCCCAGCCGTACGCGGTCGATCTGCGCGACGGCAGGGGGCTGGACGTGGCGGTCGAGGGCGTGGACACGATCGCGCACTGCGCCTCCACCCCGCGCGGTGGCGACGACACGGCGGCCGGACATCTGATCGAGGCCGCGAAACGGGCGGGCGTCCCCCATCTCGTCCATAACTCGATCGTCGGCGTGGACCGCCTGCCTCTCGGCTACTACCGGATCAAGCACCGGGTCGAGCGGATGATCGAGGAGTCGGGGACCGGCTGGACGATCCTGCGGACCACCCAGTTCCACGATCTGGTCCTGCGCATCGTGGCCGGAGCGGCCCGGCTGCCGGTGATGCCGCTGCCCGCCGGGGTGCGGATGCAGCCGGTCGACTCCGGTGAAGTCACGGACCGGCTGGCCGAGTTGGCCGCCTTGGCACCGGCGGGCCGGGTGCCGGACATGGGCGGCCCCGAGATCAGGGCACTCCCCGAACTGGCCCGCGCCTGTCTCGGGGCGACCGGACGGAAGCGGCCCCTCATGCCCGTACGGCTGGCGGGCAAGGCGTACGCCGGATACCGGCGCGGAGACCATCTGAGCCCCGAACGGGCCGTGGGGAAGGCGACGTTCGAGGAATTTCTCGCCGAGCGGTTCAGCCGGCCGGAGTGAACAGCTCGTCCTGAGCCGCCTCCCGGGCGGCGAGCAGCGCGCCGCGAAGCACCGCGGCGCCGCCCAGCCGGCCGGCCCTGACCTCGGTGCGCAGCGGGGACATCATGGCCAGCCGCTCCTCGACCCGTGCCGCGAGCGCGTCACCGCCCGCGTGGCCGACCTCGCCCGCGAGCAGCACACAGCCCGGGTCGAGGACCGAGGCAATGGCGGCGGCGCCGAGTGCGAGACGTTCGGCGAGGACTCCCAGGAATGCCTCGCTCTCCCCCTCCCCCGCCAGCGCGGCCCGTACGGCGAATGCGGCACCCGGCTCCTTGCCCCCTTCGACCGCTCCCGGGGGCACGACAATGCCGTGGGCGGCGGCCAGTTCGCAGACCGGGGCGGAGCCCACCAGCGAGTGGAAACCGCCGTCGCAGTTGACGGCCGACGGGGTGCCGGTCGTGCCGGGCACCGGCAGGAAGCCGATCTCGCCCGCACCTCCGGAGGCCCCGCGGCGGAGCTTCCCGTCCAGCATGACGGCGGCGCCGACGCCGTGGCCGAGCCAGAAGAGTACGAAGGTGTCACGGTCGCGGGCCGCACCGATGCGGTGTTCGGCGACGGCGGCGAGATTGGTCTCGTTCTCGACCAGCACGGTGGCGGGCAGCCGCTGCTGAAGCACCCGTACCAGTCGCCGGTGCCAGGCGGGCAGCCCGGTGGTGTCGCGCAGCTCGCCGGTGACCGGGTCGATCAGACCGGGTGCGCCGATGCCGACGCTGTGCAGCGGAGCGGCGCCCGCCTCGCGCGCGGTGCGTTCCAGCAGTGCGGCGGCCTGTTCGGCGGCGGCCTCGGTGTCGGTGTCGCTGCCGATGGGCAGGGTGGCCTCGGCGAGCGTGACGCCGAGAAGATCGGCGACGACCACGGCGACGCTGCCGGTGCGTACGTCGAGCGCGGCGAGGTGGGCGCGGTCGGCGGCGATCCCGTACAGCCGGGCGTTGGGGCCGCGGCGCTCGGCGCCGGCCTCACCGACCACCCGGATCAGGCCGGCCCCCTGCAACCGTTCGACGAGGTCGGCGACGGTGGGACGGGAGAGACCGGTCAGAGTCTTCAACTGCGTGGCCGTCAACGGGCCGTCCTGCTGGAGCAGTCGCAGGGCGAGCCGGTCGTTGATGGCCCGAGCGGTGCTCGGTGATGCGGGCATGCCGGGATCCTTCCAGATCACTGCCGCACAGGATTAAGGGGTGGACTATTTATCAGGCAGGGTTCCTGATAGTTTACGCCCGCACCGTGGAGACGGGCGCCGGGGTCGCCGGTGACAGAGGATTCCCAGGGGAGGGCACGGCGGTATGACAACGGATTCCACAGAGACGGTCTTCGGCATGGAGCAGGTGAGGCGGGCCAGGTTCGCCGTCGCCGCTGTCTTCACCGTGCACGGCGCGGTGACCGGCAGCTTCGCCACCCGGGTGCCCTGGATCCAGGACCACGCCGGGGTCAGCGCCGGGCAGCTCGGTCTCGCCCTGGCCTTCCCGGCGATCGGCGCCTCGCTCGCGATGCCGCTGGCCGGTGCGATCAGCCATCGCTTCGGCGCCAGGACCGCGCTGCGCGGACTGCTCGCCCTGTGGACGCTGGCGCTGATCCTGCCCGCGCTGGCACCCAACCTGCTGACGCTGTGCGCCGCGCTCTTCGTGTACGGGGCATCGGCCGGCATGTCGGACGTGGCGATGAACGCCCTCGGTGTCGAGGTGGAGAACCGCCTCGACAAGTCGATCATGTCCGGGCTGCACGGGATGTGGAGCGTGGGCGCCCTGGTCGGTTCGGCGGCGGGCACGGTGGCCGCGCATCTGGGCGCCGACGCCCGGCTGCACCACTCCATCGCCGCCCTCGTCCTCACCGCGCTCGGCCTGATCGCCTGCCGGGGCGTACTCGATCTGCGCAGCGAGCCGGACGAGGAGCCGCCGCCGCGCTTCGCGCTGCCGCCGAAGTCGGCGCTGATCATCGGTGCGGTGGGCTTCTGCGCGGTGTTCGCGGAGGGGGCCAGCCTGGACTGGTCGGCGGTCTATCTCCGGGACATCATGGACACTTCCGCCGGGCTCGCCGCGGCGTCCACGACGGCGTTCGCGCTCACGATGGCGGTCGCCCGGATCGTCGGCGACAAGGTCGTCGACCGCTTCGGGGCGGTCAGGACCGTACGGGTCGGCGGCGTCCTCGCGACGGGCGGCGGACTGCTCGTGGTCGCATCACCGAACGCGGTATGGGCGATGTGCGGTTTCGGGCTCCTGGGCCTCGGTGTCGCCGTGGTCGTCCCGCTCGCCTTCGCGGCGGCCGGACGCAGTGGCCCGAACCCGAGTCAGGCGATCGCGGGCGTCGCCACCATCACGTACACCTCCGGGCTCATCGCCCCGTCCGCGATCGGCTCGCTGGCCGAGGCGACGTCGCTGGTCGTGTCGTTCAGTCTGGTCACGGTGCTGGCGTTCGGCCTGGTGCTGGGGGCCGGGGTGCTGCGTGCGGGCGACCGCAGGGCCGTGTCGTCATCGGCCGCCGCCGCTTCGAGCACGGCAGCGGCCGAGCCGCGCCCCTGAGCCGTCGGCTCCGCGGGGCGCGGCGGACGGTTCAGCCTGCGATCGAGTCGAGCTGTTCCGCGGCGGGGCGCAGTGCCCACAGGTCGCCGCCGGGCGGCGTCTGAAGCTGCCCGACGGCCGCCTCGGCCTTGGCGTCACCGGCGTCGGCGGCCGCGTGCACGACGTCACTGGCCGCGTACCGGTAGAACTCCAGCTCCGGGTGGGGCCAGGGGGCGGCACCGGTGGCGGCGGGCAGCAGATAGTCGACCGCCTTGAACAGGCTCTGCCCCTGCGGTCCTTCGTACGCCCAGAGGTCCACGCCGACCTGCTTCCCGATGGCGGCGAGCCGGGTGTAGGCGACCAGGTCGAAGGTCGAGTAGTGCCAGCTGCGGGTGCGTGCCAACTCCTGCGGCTGGGTGCCGTCACCGGCTATCTGCTGGTCGATCCGCAGCGCACGGGCGTCCAGGACGACCTTGCGGGCGAGTGCCCTGTCCCCGGTGGCCAGGGCGAGACCGGCGATCTGCATGTCCTGGAAGGTGCCGTGGTTGTTCTGAGCGGCTGTTTCCTGCTTGCCGAAGTCGGAGTTCACCAGCCAGTCGAGGAACGAGGTGTTCCAGGCCCGCATGGCGGTCCGGTCGCCCTTCGACCAGCCGGGTGCGCCGGTGTCGAGCAGGGCGACGGCGTCCAGAACGGACGTGTACTGCTGGGAGAAGTCGATGATGCCGATGGCCCGGCCGTCGTACTTGCAGGGGATGAACTGCCCGTGGTTCAGGTTGGGGTTCATCCGCGTCGCGGGGTCCAGGAACCAGGTGCGCAGGATGTCGGAGGCGTGCTCGGCGTACTGCTTCCGGCCCGTGTAGTACCAGGCGAGGCTGAGGGTGGTGACGGAGTTGAAGACCTTGCCGATGTCGGGGCGGTCGGTGCCGGTGTCGACCTCGGGGTTGCGTTCGCCGTCGCGCTGGACGTACGGGCAACCCCAGGGGTTCTCCGCCGTTCTCGGCTGGGAGGGCCACCAGTACGGCGCCTGGCTGAGGTAGTCGTGCGGGTCTCCGCTCGGCGCGGGCTTCGGCTTGTCGACGACCGTCCAGGGGCCCTGGCCGAGCCAGCCGTCCGCCTCGGCGGTCAGCGCCCGTACGGCGGTGCGAAGGGCCGGGTCGCCGTGGTCGAGCCGGAGCTTCGTCTGCTGGATGCGGTGTCCGTCGATGACCACGGTCCTCGGCGCGCGGGGCGGCGGGCGGTGGCCGTGCGCGGTGGCGGCCGCCGAGGAAGCGGCCGGGACCAGCACCGCGGTCAGGGCGACCGCGGCGGTGAGGAGGGCGCCCAGGCGCCGACGGGGTCTTCCATTCATCGAGCACTCCCATCAATCATGTACGTGAACCATGTTCATGACCAAGACCGTGCGAGCGTAGGGCTGCCTGGTCGGAGTGACAATGCTTCGCGCACGATTCATGCATGGGATCCGTGGTGGGACGCTTGCGGCCCACAGCCCGGCCACGAGCGCGGCGCGGTCCGGCATTACCATGGCGCTGATCTTTTCTGCGGTTTGCGCCGTGCCGGGCGAGGCACTGGACTCCGCACCTACACACAGGGAGCGACCATGGGCCTCGGCGTGCGCTGGACCTTGCACGGCGACGGGAAGACCCCCGCACCGGGGGCCGTGGTCCGGCCGGACGAACGGCTCTCCTGGCCCCGTACGTTCGGGCTCGGCGCCCAGCATGTGGTCGCGATGTTCGGCGCGTCGTTCGTCGCTCCGGTACTCATGGGCCTGGACCCGAACCTGGCGATCATGATGTCGGGTGTCGCGACGGCCATCTTCCTGCTGGCCACCCGCGGCCAGGTGCCCAGCTACCTCGGCTGTTCGCTCTCGTTCGTCGGGGTCGCCGCGACGATCCGGGCGAGCGGCGGCAGCAGCGCCGTGGTCACCGGTGCGGTCTTCGCCGTCGGTGTGGTGCTCTTCCTCGCCGGCCTCGCGGTGCAGCGCTTCGGCGCGCGGATCATCCATGCGGCGATGCCGCCGGTGGTCACCGGCGCCGTCGTCATGCTGATCGGCTTCAACCTGGCTCCGGTGACCGCGTCGACGTACTGGCCGCAGGACCAGTGGACGGCACTGCTGGTGATGCTGTTCACCGGACTGGCCGTAGTGTGCCTGCCCGGATTCTTCTCGCGCATCGCGATCTTCCTGGGCCTGGTCTTCGGGTACGTGCTGTCCTGGGTCCTCGACCGGATCTTCGGCAAGATCCACTCCCCGGCGGGCGGCGCCGAGGCCGTCGACCACTGGCGGCTCGATCTGTCGGGTGTCTCCAAGGCCGACTGGATCGGACTCCCGTCCTTCCACGCGCCGAGCTTCGAGTGGTCGGCGATCCTGGTCGCCCTGCCGGTGGTCATCGCGCTGATCGCAGAGAACGCCGGACATGTGAAGGCCGTCGGCGAGATGACCGGCGCCTCGCTGGACGACAAGCTGGGCACCGCGATCGCTGCCGACGGCGCCGCGTCGATGCTGTCGACCGCGGTGGGCGGCCCGCCGAACACCACGTACTCGGAGAACATCGGTGTCATGGCCGCGACCCGCGTCTACTCCACCGCCGCGTACTGGGCCGCCGCCTGCTTCGCGCTGCTTTTCGGCCTCTGCCCCAAGTTCGGTGCGGTCGTCGCGGCCATTCCCGGCGGCGTGCTCGGCGGCATCACCGTCATCCTGTACGGCATGATCGGCCTCCTCGGCGCCCAGATCTGGCTGCACGGCAAGGTCGATCTGCGCAACCCGCTGAACCTCGTGCCGGCCGCGGCGGGCATCATCATCGGCGTCGGCGGAGTCAGCCTCAAGATCACCGACAACTTCGAGCTGAGCGGCATCGCCCTGGGCACGATCGTGGTGATCACCGGCTATCACGTACTGCGGGCCTTCGCCCCGGCGCACCTCAAGACTCAGGAGCCTCTGCTGGACTCGGGGACGTCTGCGTACGACGATCAGACGCCGCCGGACAAGGCGTAGTACCCGAGCGGGGGCCTCCGGCTGCTCGCACGCCGGGAACGGCGCGGTGCGTGCCGCAGCCGTTCCCCCGTTCCGATGAACCCTCGGCCCGTCGGCGCCGTGGAGCGCTCATGGCTGGGACGCTGCCCCCATGGCGCAGTTCGAGCAGTTGCAGAAGTCCGCAGTGGGGGCCGGACCGGTCGCCACTGCGGCCCCCGACATCACATCCGTGATCGAGCGGATGCGTGCGTTCCACTCCGCCTGGCCGCCGGTGGACGGGGTCGAGGACGGGGTGGAGGTCTTCAACCAGGTCTATCTGACGGTCACCGAGACCATCGGCCGGCAGATCCACGACGGTACGTTCTGCGACCGGCGGGCCGCTGCCGCGCTGGATGTGCGGTTCGCGGAGCGCTATCTGTCGGCGGTCGACGCCGCCACGGCGGGGCACCGGACGCCCGACAGCTGGCGTCCGCTGTTCCAGTACCGGCGCCATCCCGGTGTACGGCCGCTGCAGTTCGCTTTGGCCGGCATCAACGCGCACATCGGCCACGATCTGCCGCTCGCCGTCGTGGACACCTGCCACACGCTCGGCTGCACCCCACCCGACCTCGAAGAGGAATTCGACCGGGTGGGCGATCTCCTCGTGACGCTGGAGGAGCAGATCCGCGAGGGCCTGATGCCCGGCCCCGATCTGCTGGAACTCGCGGACCCGCTCACCCATCTGCTCGGCTCTTGGAGTCTGGAACGGGCCCGCGAGGCGGCCTGGTCGGCGGCCCTGGTGCTGTGGCGGTTGCGTGATGTCCCGCTGCTCGCCGAGGAGTTCCGGCAGCGGCTGGACGCGGGGGCGGGTCTGGTGGGGCGCTGTCTGCTCACTCCCTGTCGCTGACGGCGCCCCGCCCGCCCCTCAGAAGCAGTCGCCGTACCAGTGCACCGCGCCGGGCGCCGTGACCGTGGCCCGGACGGATTCGGCGGTGGCGTGCAGCGGGCGCGCCATGCCCACGTGCTCCTCCACCGACCGGGCGTCCGCCAGCAGGGCCGGCAGTGCTGCCCGGACCTCGGAGCTGTCGGGGAGCCGGACCCGGGCCCGGACCGGTCCCGCGCCACGGCCCCGTTCACCGACGGCGGCGAACAGGTCGCCCAGGCACTCGGGCGCGCCCGCGAATTCGCGTACCTCCACGCACTCCCCCTCGTACTGGGCCACGATCCAGCCGACGAGCGCCCCCGATCCGGGGTCCTGGGCCACGAACGACCGGTCGAGGGGCCCGTACCAGGCAGGCACGCGCACCGCCCAGTCCTGAGGAGCCCGCAGCGAGCTGAGCGGCCTGTTCGCGTTGTACGCATGGTGCAGGGCGGCCACCTCCACGGCATCCTCCGCGGCGGCCTCGCGGACCCGGAACACCCCTGGGGCAGCGGTGGACGCGAGTGTCCCCTCGGTGTACGTGCTGCCGAATTCCTGCCATCCCGAGCCCCGGTATACCCCCGGCGTCCCGGTGAACAGCAGCGACCAGGCGCACTGTTCGGCCACCATGGTGCGTTCCGCCTCCACCAGCAGCCGCCGCACCAGCCCCTGGCCCCTGGCCTCGGGACGGGTGGCGACGCTGCCGATGCCGCCGACCCGCCGCGGGGTGCCGTGCGCGTCGCGGATCAGCCTCGGTACGTAGACGACGACCGCGTCGATCCCGCCCCCCTGACCGTTCTGCGCGACGAACGTATGGCGGTGGCGGTCCGGGTCGAGGTCGTGGAGGCCGACGATGTGCGGGGCGTCGAAGCACCGTTGCCACAGGGCGGCCAGGGCCGGATCGTCGGCCGCGGTAGCGGTCCTGATGACAGCGGTCACAGGGTCAGGTTCCCGTCCGTGCGCACCGAGTCGCCGTTCGCGGGCATCGCGCTGCGCTTCGTACCGTCCTCCACGCACGCGGTGTGCAGGACCGAGTCCAGGGCGTCCGGGGCGAGGTGGAGCGTGCCGCCCGTGAAGCGGCTGCCGGTCGCCGCGTAGTGGTTCGTGCCGTCGGCGATGCGCACATGGG
Source organism: Streptomyces sp. NPDC048473 (assembly GCF_043200155.1). Taxonomy (NCBI): domain Bacteria; kingdom Bacillati; phylum Actinomycetota; class Actinomycetes; order Kitasatosporales; family Streptomycetaceae; genus Streptomyces; species Streptomyces sp. NPDC048473. The sequence continues at coordinate 1,425 of NZ_JBICXE010000040.1, read as the reverse complement.
CGGTGTCCGGTCCCAGGGCGGCGCTGCTGAGCGCGGTGATGTCCCAGGTCACCTTCCCGGGGCCGGCCGCTCGCCCGAGCAGCGCCTCGGCCTTGTTGCTGCCGGTGAGGCGGGTGCCGCCGGTGACGGTGATCCGCTGGTCGCGCACGGCGCTGAGTTCGATGCCGGTGTTGTCGTACGTGCCGCCGTCGATCCGCAGATCCGCCGATCCGACCGAGAGCGGGGCCGCGTTCTCGGCGCCGGTGACGGTGCAGTCGGTGAAGTGGACGGGCCCCGCACCGCGCAGGATCGCGCCGTCGACGCCCTTGAAGGTGCAGCGTACGAAGTGGACGGGCGCGGTGACCGGGGTCTGGACGAGGACGGCGCCCGCGGGCGGCTCGAAGGAGCAGTCGCTGATGGTGGTCGGCCGGGTGGAGCGGGCGGAGCGCTGGGCGACGGCGAAGGTCTTGGCGGTGCAGCCGCGCACCTGGGCCCCGTCGGCGTTGACGGTGAGGGTGCCGGCCTGGTCGAAGGTGGGGCGCGCGATCACCGTGATGTCTTCGAGCGTCAGGTCGGTGATCTTGGTATTGGCGGTGAACCAGGAGCAGACATGTCTGCGTACGGTGATCCGCTTCGCGGAAATCCCCCACTGCGCACCGGAGTTGGCTATGTCCATCAGTCCGGAATTGCCGTCGAAGAGCAGATCGTGCTCGTACTGCCCGTGTGTCGTGAAGGGGTTGCCGCCCGCGTCGTCGCCGTCGCCGTGGCAGTTCACGACGGTGCAGTAGGCGGAGGCGGTGAGGTCGTTGAGATGACGGACGTTGCTGGTCGTGCAGTCCGCGACCCGTCCGTACAGGCAGTAGATCTGCTGGGTGAGATAGCCCGCGCCGCCGTACTCGACGGTGGGCGGGTTCTTCAGGGAGCACTCCTCGGTACGGAACCGGGTGCACCAGCGGCGCATGATGACCGGCCAGAAGGAGCCGGTGGCGTGGATTCCGGAGACGTCGCAGCCGACGGCGTACTCGAAACTGACGGGGTGGGAGCCGGTGTACTCGTCGGGCCCCGCACCCTCGAAGACGAGGTTGCGGATGTGGGTGTTGTGGACCGGCTCGATGCGGGTCCAGGTGAGGTTGCGGCCCGCGGCGAGTTCCCAGCCGTTGAGGTAGCCGATCCGGATGTGGTCCGCGTCGATGATCTCGGTGATCTCGACCAGCTTCTGCAGCTCGCGTTCGTCACCGCCGCCGCCCGCGACCGGGTCGACCTGCACGGCCCACCACTGGCCGACCTCGAACGCCTTGGCATCGGGAACCGGGAAGGCGTCGGTGAGCTCGATGACCTTGCCGGTGAGCGCGTGTTCGACGGTGGTGTCGGTGACGGTGCCGCGGAAGGAGAGGACGGCGCCGAAGGGGTTGTCGTGGGTGTTCTTCTCGATGCCTTCGGTGCGCA